>JAQGOU010000117.1 GCA_028293445.1 Verrucomicrobiales bacterium
CGTCCCAACATGACGATCGAACAAATTAGCGCCGCCGGGCGTGAACTCTCGGAGCATCCACTGAGGGCTTTTGAGGCCAACTGTCGCGCGGAGCTTGATCAATATGTCATTTCATAACCAATGCCGAACCCCAACCCATGAAGCCCATTAAATATCAAAACCGTGGTTGGCTGTTGGCCATTGGAAGTATTTTATTGGCCTTCCTCTCTGGTTGCGCGGTCGGCCCCAACTACAAACCGCCGCAAACGTCAGTCGCGGCATCTTTTGCGAACAGCCCGACCAATGTCGCCTCTGCGGATGAGACGACTCTTGCGACATGGTGGAAGGGTTTCAATGATGCCAAGCTTGATGGCCTGGTAGATCGTGCCTTCACACAAAATCACGACCTGCGCATCGCCATGGCGAATCTCAAGGAAGCCCGCGCTCTCCGGCGGCTCACGACTTTCGAGCTCGCACCCACCGTGCAGGCGAACGCCAGCTACGCGAAGAGCCTCCACAGCAAAGCTGCCGCGCTGCCCGGCACGCCGCGCGATGCGCGCGAGGGGGAATTCTACGACGCCAGTTTTGATGCCTCGTGGGAACTTGATCTGTTCGGTCGCGTCCGACGTTCGGTGCAGTCTGCCAACGCCGAGCTCGCAGTGGCCGAAGCGACGCGACTCGACGTGCTCGTGAGCGTCACTGCCGAGGTGGCGCGCAATTATTTCGAACTGCGCGGGCTGCAAAATCAACTTGCTGTCGCGCACAAGAATGCTGGCGTGCAAACCGAAACGCTCAAAATTACCCAGGCACGCCTCGAGGGCGGGCGGGGCACGGACTTCGATGTCTCTCGCAGTCGTTCGCTGTTGAACCTCACGCTCTCAACCATCCCGCCGCTGGAAGCCTCGATTCAAAAAAACATTCACCGCATCGCTGTGCTGACCGGACAACAACCGACCGCGCTTGTCGCCGACCTTTCCACGCCGGCCCCGCTGCCGACGGCGATGCCGACGCTCGCCGTGAGCAATCCCGAATCACTTCTTCGCCGCCGTCCCGATATTCGCGCCGCCGAACGTTCACTGGCCGCGGCAACCGCGCGGATCGGTGTTATCACGGCGGATTTGTTTCCGCGGGTTACCTTCGTTGGCAGCGTGGGGGTTGAAGCCAACACCTTCGCTGGCCTGGGCAAAAGCGGTGCAGACACATGGAACTTCGGCCCACATATTACCTGGGCCGCGTTCGATCTCGGCCGCGTGCGAGCGCGCATCAAAGCTGCCGATGCTCGCGCGGAAGGTTCGTTGGCCTCCTATGAGCGCACCGTGCTTACGGCCTTGGAAGAAACGGAAGACGCCTTGGTTGATTTTGAACACGAACAAACACGACAGCGGTTCCTGCGGACATCGGCCGAAGCCAGCCAGAAGGCCGCCGATCTGGCGCATCAACGCTATGAAGGCGGTATAGCGGATTTTCTCAGCGTGCTCGATGCCGAACGCACGCTGCTCGAAGCGCAGGACCGATTCGCCGCCAGCCAGACCCAAACCGCCACGGCCTTGGTATCGGTTTACAAAGCGCTAGGAGGCGGCATCCCAGTGATTGATACAAAGCGATGACCGCTACTTCAAATGAATACTAAAGTCCCCGAACCCGCTGCTAAAACGCGTGTCCTGATTCTGGGTGGCGGCTTTGGCGGCCTCTATGCCGCGCTCCACTTAGACAAAACGATCGCTACAGACCCGAACGTCGAAGTGACTCTTGTCAGCCGTGAAAATTTCATTTTATTCACTCCCATGTTGCACGAGGTGGCGTCGGGTGAGCTGGATCTGACAGACATCGTCAGTCCGCTTCGGCGGACGCTCAAGCATGTCACCTTTCTCGAGGCCGACGTCGAAGCCATCGATCTTGTAGAACGGCGGGTTACCATTACCTATGGCCTTCAACGTCAGCAGAAGAAGTTGTCTTACGACCATCTGCTTATCGCTTTAGGTTCGGAGACCAACTTCTTCAAGTTGCCGGGTGTGGAAGAGCGCTCATTGACAATGAAGTCATTGAGAGACGCCTTCGTCCTGCGAAATCAGATGCTGGGACTACTAGAGCTGGCGAGCCTGGCTGAAGAGGCCTCCGTTCGGCGCGCCATGCTGACATTCGTGGTGGCCGGTGGCGGCTTCGCCGGCGTGGAGACCATCGGAGCGCTCAGCGATTTTGTCCGCGAGGCGATGAAATACTATCCGACACTCATGGAGGCAGACCTGCGGGTCGTTCTGGTTCATCCAGGCTCGGTGATTTTGCCAGAACTTGGCGAAAGCCTGGGCCGATATGCGCAAGGCAAACTTGCGACGCGAAAGGTGGAAATCCGCGCGGAGACACGCGTGACAGGATTTTCAGAGCGAGGAGTGGAGCTAGAAAACGGTGAGGCCATCGCAACGCAAACCCTCGTCTGGACCGCCGGAGTGACACCTCCCGCAGTTTTACAAAGCCTGCCCTGCAAAAGGGAAAAGGGACGGATCGTCGTGGAGCAGACACTCGAAGTGCCCGGGTTTCCGGGAGTCTGGGCGGTGGGCGATTGTGCGTGGATTCCGAACCCAAAGGCCGGCAATACACATCCACCTACTGCGCAGCACGCCCTGCGTGAGGCCGTGCATTGCGCAAAGAATCTCGTCGCCACAATTCACGGAAAACAGAAGAGAACATTCACCTTCGCCACACTCGGGCAACTCGCGACAATCGGACGTCGCACCGGTGTCGCCAACATCATGGGCTTTCACTTCTCGGGCCTTTTCGCATGGTTCCTGTGGCGGACGATCTACCTCGCCAAGCTGCCGCGCTTCGAGAAAAAACTTCGCGTAGCGCTGCAATGGACATTGGACCTCCTGTTCCCGGAAGACCTCGTGCAGTATCCGCCGAGGCGTGTTATCTCGGCTGGCGGGAATCGCTAGTGTTGTTGGCCAAACTGGTCGAGGCCGAAATACCGGATCAGCCTTAGATTCGTCGCGTCTCACGCTTCGCCATTTCACAAAGTCAACCCTTCGGCGGCCATTCCGCCTCGGAGAGTTCCTTGGGCAGTTGCTTCGGATCGACGGGATAAATCTGTGACATATCAGGCTTGGTCTTTGCACTCCGCGCGACGCCGTTGACATAGAGCGTCGCAACATCGCTTGTTCTTCGCTCGTTATGATGAACAAGCTCTCTGGATCGACGACCTGAGTCCTGCATTTGGGGAAAAGCAGTTTTTCTACGACGAGAGTTAAAACTCGGATGGAGTGGCATGCAACCAACTGCGCACAATGCAATGAGTATTTTTTCACCGCACTGAGTCCATCAACCGCGAGACCTGCTCGATCTGACCGGTGAGCAATTGCGGATGTTGGAAAGCGCTTTTGCTTTGGTGTGAGTTTAGAAACATTAAATCCCAACACCCGAAGCGGTGTTGGGCATTTCGCACAGAATCAAGCACATCACGAACGCGCCCAAAGGTTGGTCAGTTCGTGAGCGGCCTGCCGGTATTTTCTCCAACGCCACTTTGTAAAGCTCGGTGGAAACGGACGCGCCGATCCGATCGGATGAGCATGGCAAGCGACGACTTAAGTCGCTCGCCATGAAGACGCTTAGAAGTTTGCTGGTTGTTGACCCGCGGCGAGCTTTTTCTCGCTCTCGGATTGCCTCTTGAAAAACGCCGCCACTTTCTCTTTAAGCCGGGTGAAAGCAGAAGCGGTGTTTTCATTTCCCTTAAGCTGCTTCTCAAGCTCTGAGATAGATTTATTCAAACTCGCATATTCCGAATCCTTGCCCGCATAGCCGAGTTCCTTGGCTCGCTCGACTTCATATTTGGCGTAAGCCAGAAGTTTCTGTGCTCCATCCTTGTCTTTTTCACGTTTCGACTGGGCGTCGTTGATCGCAGTTTGCGCAAGCGCCAAGGGCAGCGGCGTGACGCGATCGATGATCACCAGTGTATTCAACGCCACTAGCAGCACCGCGCTGGCCTCTTTGCTCTTCTTTTCATCCAGCAACCGGGCGGCGTTCTTCATAGCCGTCGGATAAGTCGCGAGTGGCAAGTGATGGCTTCGAAGGCGAATTTCGCTGGCCAGACCTTGGAGCAACAGTCGCGCGGTGGGATAATCCTTCTCCCCAACCGCATACTCCGCAGCCTTGGCGCGCTGCCTGATAGCCGCAAGGTTCGGCAATGCGGTGTCGATGATTTCTACTTCAACCTCAATGGGAAGTAGAGCAGTCGCTGGATTGCGAGTCGTAAGAACGTCGATCTTGCCGGTCGCCCTTTCAATGGCGGCGATGGCTTCATTGGTTTTCCCTTCCGCAACGGCTTTGATGGCTTTCTGCGTTTCTTCAATTGCCGCGATCGCATCTTTATCGAGACCCTGCTTAGCCTGGTCTTCGGCCTTCTTCCGTTCGTTCTCAATTTTGGGTTGGGTTTGCGCCTGCGTTTGGGCGCGGGCAGCAGCAGAGACCTCTCCGAGATCTTCGGCATGGATACTTGAAATAGCACCAAGTCCACAAACCAACGTGAGGGTGACTAGAGGCAGAAGTTTTGTTTGATAATTTTTCATGGCGAATCTCCTTATTGAACGTGTTTTCCGAGAGGATTGTTGAGTGATACATTCATAGGATTCCAAGTTTGCAACTTCTGTTCCAAAATAGCGGCTCTGGGGACAGCCTTCTCTGATTACCTTCTCTACAAAGCACTTAAGCAAAACGAAAAGGGCATCGGCGGGAATTCGCAATACATATGACAAAAAATCAGAGTCGATATCCCGCCAAAGAGTCAATCAGCCGTCACGAAGTGAGAGCATCCCTCCAGGAAATTAGGATCAGATTTTCGCACCTTAAGACGGACGTTTACCAATGCAGATGGAGGCGCTTTGGCGAAACATAAATTTTTTCTTTGCCTGCCGCGTGTGATTTCGCGGTTTTCATTATTGCCGCAAAAAGCGTAATTCATCCCGCAAATCTTCCACCTCGGCCAGCAGTTCAAGAATCATCCGGGTGCCCCTGAAGTTGATGCCGTAGGTGCGGCGGAGAAACTCAATGCGACGCAACGTCCGGACCGCTTCGTCGTCGAAGTAACAACCGCCGTCGACCGGACCAACCAACGGCGAAATAAGCCCGTGTTTGCAACAAAGTAGAATTATTCGACGCGGCACTTGAGCGAGGCGTGCTGCCATATCGATGGTGTAAACGACATCCGGAGCCGGCTCGAAAAGCCGGATAGTCCAAGCGGGATCTCGATTTGAAAAGTTCATATGCGGTTTCTCGTTGAAGTTTCGATGGAAGGGGAAGCGATTCATCGCGGAACCAGTTGAGCTTGCGAGGAGCTGGAGCCGACAGCGCTCCCGACTGGCGTGTAACTTGTTTTCCATCGCGGAAGAGCAGCAACGTGGGAATGGCGCTGATACGATATCGCTGCGCGAGACCTGGCAGCTCTTCAGTATTCACTTTGGCCACCAGCCATTGGCCCGCGCCATCGGCGGCGACTTTGGCGAGTTCAGGCGCGACCATCTTGCACGGGCCGCACCATTCCGCCCAGAAGTCCACCAGCACCACCAGCGCGGAGCGATTGGTGAGGGCATTGAAGATGGTTTCGCTTTTCACATCCAGTGATTCACCGGATGGGCGCAAATTCGTGTGACAGTTGGCACAGCAGAAGGGTTGCCCCAGCCGTTCGTAATTCATGCGATTGCGTTTGCCGCATTGCGGCAAGCCAGCACGAGTCCGCGTTCGTCGAGTTCAGCGTTATGATTCATGATGATTTCGTTGGAAATAAGACGCAAACCATCGCGTATTTTGATTGCGAGCAACCGTGCGTTTTACTTCCTATAATTTCACTCGCTGTTGCGGAACATGTCCAATGAACGTTCTGTTACCAAGGTTTTCATTTCGTCTCCTCCCTCGGATTGAACCGCGAGACTTTGCTCAACTGTTCCCATAACCTGCGCTCCTCTTCAGTAAGTTGCTTCGGTAGTTGCACATTCACAACCACGTAAAGATCGCCGCGTTCACCGCTCGGACCTTTGCGCAGTCCGCGACCGCGGACGCGGAACGTCTGGCCGTTGTTCGTTCCTGGTGGAATGCGCAATGTCACGCGACCATCGAGAGCAGGCACGCTTACGGTCGTGCCAAGCACGCCTTCCCACGGTGTGAGATTCAAATCGTAATAAAGATCCGAGCCGTGCACCCGGAAGTCGGGATGTGCGGCGAGTCGCACCCGCAAATAAAGATCGCCAGCCGTGCCGCCGCTCGTGCCCTCACCGCCTCTGCCCGGCACACGAATGATCTGACCATCGCGTATCCCGGGCGAAAGGCGCACTTTGAAGGTGTGGGTCTCCACCCGGCCGGTGCGCGGATCGACGCGCTGCAACGAGATGTTGCGGGTCGAGCCATGCATGGCTTCGTTGAGGGTGACGAGAATGTCTCCTTCGATGTCGTTGCCGCGCATCGGTCCACGTGTGCGCCCGAATTCCTCTGCGCCGCGGCCATTGCCGCCTGAGCCGAATTTCCCACGACTGCCGCCGCCGAAAAATTGCTCGAAGAAATCGCTGAAGCCGGTACCGCCAAAATGGAACTCGTATTCCTCTTTGCCGGGCGCACCGGCCGGTTTTGTCCCACGTCCGGCGCAACCCTCCCATCCTGGTGGCGGTTCGAAGCCCGCGCCTTCCTTCCAACGCGGTCCGAGTTGGTCATATTTTTTACGCTTCTCCGGATCGCTCAGAACCTCGTTGGCCTCATTGATCTCCTTAAACTTTTCCTCCGCCAGCTTTTTGTCCTTTGCGAGGTCGGGATGATATTTCCGCGCAAGCTTGCGGAACGCCTTCTTGATCTCCTCGTTGCTAGCCGTCCGAGGCACGCCGAGAATCTCGTAGTAATCTTTGAATGCGACGGCCATGGTTTGTTGCGAAAGCCATCGTTAGCGCCGCTGTTGATGCTCGGATTTGTTTCTGCCCTGCTTGGTGTCCGTGTCTGCCTTCGCAGCGGGGCGTAAAGGTTCCTCGCCCCGATGGTAACCTCGTTGGACCGTTTGGAGAATTACTCCGTTCGGTTGAAATGGATCGGCAATGGGCCTCTTCCAACTCCACTTCCTCCACTAGCCCAAGGTGTGGTGTGCCCTGCGGCGTCAATTCAGACCGGTACGCTCTCAGTCGCCCGAGATCGGTTACGACGACCAGTTTGTTTTTCATCATTCCCTCCTTCCAAGTTTGCGTTCTCTTTTTCCTTTTTGGGTCGCGTCGTTTCGAAGACCAGTTCGCCCTTCTTGAAATCCACCATAACGCGAGTGCCATCGCTAATTTCCCCGGCAACCAGTTTGCGAGAGAGGGCCGTCTCGACATGGCGTTGCAAAAAACGCTTGAGCGGCCGCGCTCCATAAACCGGATCGTAACCTTCGCGGGCGATATATTCCTTCGCCGCTTCGGTCAGATCGATTTCAATGTGTCGTTCCGCAAGACGTTCGCGCAGCAGTTTAAGTTGCAAATCCACGATGCGCTTGATTTCGGTGAGCGTAAGCAGCTTGAAGAGCACGATGTCATCGACGCGGTTAAGGAACTCCGGACGGAACTGCTCGCGCAACTCCTTCATGACCCTCAAGCGCACCGGTTCCGCGATTTCGCCCGATTCACTCGCACCCTCAAACAGCAATGGGCTGCCGATGTTCGACGTCATGATGATGATGGTGTTCTTGAAATCCACGGTGCGCCCTTGATTGTCGGTGAGGCGGCCATCATCGAGAATCTGCAACAGAACGTTGAACACATCGTGATGCGCTTTTTCGATTTCGTCGAAAAGCACAACGGTGTAAGGCCGGCGACGAACTGCTTCCGTAAGTTGCCCGCCTTCCTCGTATCCCACGTATCCGGGAGGCGCGCCAATGAGCCGCGCGACCGCGTGTTTCTCCATGTATTCGCTCATGTCGATGCGAATCATGTTTTCCTCGCTATCGAAAAGCGATTCGGCGAGCGCACGGGCCAATTCCGTTTTGCCGACGCCGGTCGGACCGAGGAAAATAAATGAGCCGATCGGACGTTTGGGATCTTTCAAGCCGGAGCGCGCACGAATGACTGCGTCGGCGACGGCCTGCACCGCTTCATCCTGACCGATGACGCGCTCGTGCAAGATGTGGTCGAGTCGCAGTAATTTCTCTTTCTCACCTTCGAGCAGACGAGAGACCGGAATACTAGTCCAACGCGCCACCACTTCCGCGACTTCGTCCGCTGTGACTTCCTCTTGCAAAAGTCGGCGACCTTCCTTGCCCGCGTTTTTGGCTTCGAGTTCCTTGAGTTGATTTTCGAGTTGCGGGATTTTGCCGTATTGATATTCGGCGACGCGGCGAAGATCGCCTTGCCGCTGCGCCTTCTCCATTTCCGTGCGAGCCAGCTCCAACGCTTCGCGGAGTTTCTGCTCACCTTCCAGGGCGCGCTTTTCAGAATCCCACTGCGCCTTAAGCGCGTCGCGTTGGCTTTTGAGATTGGCAAATTCCTTTTCGAGCACAACCAGGCGTTCTTTGCTGGCCTTGTCCTTTTCCTTTCTCAACGCTTCGCGCTCGATCTCAAGTTGCGTGAGGCGACGTTCAAGCTGTTCGAGTTCCTCCGGCATGGATTCCATTTCGGTGCGGAGCTTCGCCGCAGCTTCGTCCATGAGATCAATCGCTTTGTCCGGCAGGAACCGGTCCGCGATGTAACGATGCGACAGTTGCGCGGCAGCGACGAGAGCGGCATCCTGGATGCGAACGCCGTGATGAAGTTCATAACGCTCACGCAATCCACGAAGAATCGAAATGGTGTCCTCAACACTCGGCTCATTGACCATCACTGGTTGGAAACGACGCTCCAGCGCGGCGTCTTTCTCGATGTTCTTACGATACTCGTCGAGTGTCGTGGCGCCGATGCAATGCAGTTCGCCGCGCGCGAGCATCGGCTTAAGCATGTTGCTGGCATCCATCGCGCCTTCGGCCTTGCCCGCGCCGACCATCGTGTGGATTTCGTCGATGAAGAGAATGATCTGCCCCTGCGCCTTGGTGATTTCCTGGAGCACGGCTTTGAGGCGCTCCTCAAATTCGCCGCGATACTTTGCCCCAGCAATGAGCGCGCTCAAGTCCAGGCTGATAAGACGTTTGTCTTTCAAACTGTCCGGCACGTCACCGGCAACAATGCGGCGGGCCAGGCCCTCGACTATGGCCGTCTTGCCGACGCCAGGTTCACCGATGAGCACCGGATTATTTTTAGTCCGGCGAGAAAGGACTTGAATGCACCGGCGGATCTCCATGTCGCGACCAATGACTGGGTCGAGTTTGTTCTGTTGCGCAAGTCTCGTCAGGTCGCGCCCGTATTTTTCAAGCGACTCGTAAGTGGCTTCAGGATTGACGCTCGTTACTCGTTGATTACCGCGGACGTTCGTCAGCGCTTTGAGAAAATCATCACGGCGAATATCGAGTTCTTTAAAAATCTTTCCGATGTCCGTGGTGGTCGGTTCGTCGAACATGGCCAACACCAAGTGCTCGACACTGACATATTCGTCTTTGAGTTTCTTCGCCTCGTCCTGTGCTTTAACCAAAAGCTTGTTCAGTCGCTGAGTAACGTAGATGCCTTGGCCCGTAGTCGTGTCACCGGAGACACGCGGCATGCGGTTAATCTCATCTTCGATTTTTGCTTTTATCAGGTCGGGCGAAACTTTGGTCTTTTCAAAAAGGCGCAATACCAGGCCACCCTCTTGTTCAAAGAGTGCCAGCATCAGATGCTCGACATCCACAGCCTGATGCTGGTTGCGAATGGCGATCGCCTGTGCTTCCGTCAGCGCCGCCTGGGACTTTTCGGTAAATTTGCTTAGGTCCATACGCGTTCTTTCGCCTGCTTAATTCACGAAACCATTCTGTAATAGCCGAGGTGAGTTTTGTTTTCTGTTGAGAAGCTGTTGGATTCCTATTCAAGCCGGTTGTTTGGCTGCTTTGTCCTCATCTGATTCCAGAGTGCCAACGATCCGGTCGGCATCATTCAACACCTGTTCGATCTTCTGGCGGACATTCTCCGCGTGGGTGCGAACAGCGGTGGTGGCTTCGCGCAAGGAGAGCTTCATTTTATCGAGGAACTGATCGTAGGCGTGGTCGCTGCCTAGAGTTTCGCGAGCGCTTCGCACTAATTCAGCAGCGTCTTCCAGTAGCTGTTCGGCCTTGTCAAAAACTTTGGTCGTGGCCAAGCCGACAGCCAAGGTCGCCTTGGCCTTGGCCTCAAGGAGCGTGGTGCGGGCTTCGATGCGTCGGACGCGGGCGGAGATCGCTGCTTCGACATTGCGTGCTGCAGTTACGGTGGCATCTTTGGCCGACTTCGCGGCTTGCTCCAGTCGCTGCCTCAGCGCCTCAAGTTGCTGCTGAGCCAACTGAACCTGCTTCTCCAGTCCTGCAATGGCTTCGTTCTTCAATTGCCGCAACTTTTCCCCCGCCGTCTGGAGATGTTGCCGACTGCTTTCGTAGGCCGCAGCGATGGTCTGCTCCAGGCTTTGGATAGATTCCTCATATTTGACGCGTAGGGCTTCAATGTCGCGATTCAGTTCGCGACGAACTTGCTCCACGTCCTGTTTCCCCCCAGAGCGCCAGTAGGCGATGGCGGAAATAACAAGGCTCGTTAGAGAAAGTCCTATGGCTAATTCATTCATAAATTCTCCATTTCATACCGGGTTGCTTAAGTCGACTCGCGACTACTGTCGTTGATAATAAAGATTTCCTAACTCCCGCATTGCTGTAGCGGAACACCGCGCAGCAATGCGGGTGGTCGTATAGTTCAAGCCACTTTGACATCGATTTGTTTGGGCTTTGTCTTTTCGCTCTTCGCCAGACGAAGTTTCAGAACCCCTTGCTTCATCTCGGCGGTGATCCTAGAAGTGTCCACGTCCGGTCCGAGTTCGAACACGCGCTTGAAGTCCGTTTGGGCGGTTTCACAATAGCAGAGTTCACCCTCTGGCACGTCTGAGGCGCGGCGTCCAATAATGGTTAACTCGTTTCCTTCGACAGTTACTTCGAGTCCTTCCTTGGTTACTCCAGGCATATCAACCTCGACGATATATTCATGCTCGGTGGCGGCGATGTTGGCGGGAGGTATGACAAAGCCACGGCCGCTTTGAGTGGATGCCAGCGCGGACCGATTTTGTGTTTCAGTAACAGTATTCATATTTTTTCTCCGGGTATTGGGGCGGAAGTCCGCCTCTGGGTTAAGATGCTTTAATCTCGATTTGCTTGGCTTTTGCTTCTTCGGATTTTGGAAGCGTGATAGTGAGCACTCCGTCCTTGTAGCTGGCCTGGATTTTTTTCGCGTCCACGGGATAGGGCAGCGTGATGCTCCGTTGAAACCGTCCAAAAAAGCGCTCCGAACGATACGTTTCACCCTCCTTGCGCTCGTCTTCAAGTTTGCGCTCGCCGGAAATCGTCAGCGTATCGGCATCCAAAGACACCGCGAT
>JAQGOU010000008.1 GCA_028293445.1 Verrucomicrobiales bacterium
TGGGAAGACAAGAGCGATCCTAAAGCGGTGAATGAAGCGAAGCTTCTACATCTCTCCACCGACAAGGCGCACGCATTACTCGACTGGAAGCCGGTATGGATTTTTCAGGAGACCATTGAGCAATCCATCGTCTGGTATCGCGACATTCAACGGATGAAGCCCGGACAAATCCGCGACCTCACGCAACGCCAGATCAACCAATATTGTGAGCAGGCCAGTGCCGCCAAGCTCGCCTGGACTAAAGCCAACAAATGAAATCAGCCGCTGAACTTAAAGCCGAAATCCTGCGACTCACCCGCGAATTCTCCAAGCTGACCCACGGCAGTAATCGCCCCGGCTACGAACAAAACCCGAATCGCAAATTTGTCGCTGGCGAAACAACGGTGCCTTATGCCGGTCGCGTCTTCGACGAAAACGAAGTAGAAGCAGCCGTCAGTTCGACATTGGATTTCTGGCTCACGCTTGGCCCCGAAGGCGAGGCGTTCGAAGATGAGTTGGCGAAAATTCTCAAAGTTCGCAAGAGCATTTTGGTTAACTCTGGTTCCTCGGCCAACCTTCTCGCGATCACGGCACTGACCAGTCACAAGCTCGGCGATCGCCGCTTGAAACCGGGCGATGAAGTCATCACCGTTGCCGCAGGATTTCCGACCACCGTCGCGCCGATCATCCAGAACAATCTCGTTCCTGTTTTCATCGACAACGATCCGCTCACGTTGAACGCGCGCGCGGATCAGCTTGAGTCCGCTTTCGTCCAAGGAAAGACAAAGGCCGTGTTCATGGCGCACACGCTCGGGAATCCGTTCAATCTTTCCGTCGTCACCGAGTTTTGCAAACGCCACAATCTTTGGCTGATCGAAGACAACTGCGACGCGCTCGGCTGTCGTTACGATGGTCAACAGACCGGCACGTTCGGCGATATTTCCACGCAATCTTTTTATCCACCCCATCATCTCACGCTCGGCGAAGGCGGCGCGGTGAACATCGTCAAAGAGATGCGCCTGAAAGTGCTCGTGGAAAGTTTCCGTGATTGGGGTCGCGATTGTTGGTGTGCGAGCGGCGTGGATAACACGTGCAATAAACGTTTCGGCTGGAAGCTTGGTGAACTGCCCGAAGGCTACGATCACAAATACATTTACTCGCATCTCGGCTACAACTTGAAGCCGCTCGATCCGCAAGCCGCCATCGGTCGTGCGCAATTAAAGAAGCTGCCGCAATTCGTGCAGGCGCGCATGGATAACTGGAATACGTTGCGCGCAGGCTTTGCCGATCTCGAAGAGTTTTTCGATTTCCATTTGCCGACGCATGCCACGGGTTGGTCAAAGGAGGGTGGTTTTACCTGGGACAATTCCGGTCACAAAACGGAATGCTCCTGGTTTGGTTTCATGATGCTCGTGAAACCGACGGCTCCGTTCAGTCGTCGGGATCTGGCGAAGGCGTTGGACGCCGCGAAAATCGGCAACCGCATGCTCTTCGGCGGAAATCTTTTGCGTCAGCCAGCCTTCGTGGAACTCCGCAAGGAACGTCCGGATGCGATCCGTGTCGTGGGCGACTTGCCTGGCGCGGACCGGATCATGAACGAATCGATGTTTGTCGGCACTTACCCGGGGTTAACGCCCGACATGCTGAACTACATGATCGATACGACGCACAAGTTCATCAAGCAGAAGTAGTCTCCCTGCAAACGGCCGTTACAACAGTGGCGTTGCGCGCCCGGAATTAGATTGTTTTCAGGAATTCGAAGTGATTGAGTTCAGCGCGGTTTTATGGAAATCAACTACACCATTAGCGGGAGCAACGGACAAACCTACGGACCAGTGTCCTTGGCCGAATTGCAAACATGGATTCGCGATGGACGCGTCAGTGCGCAGACGAACGTGTTGCGCAGTGATGTGAATGCGTGGCATGAAGCATCGAAATACCAGGAGCTTGCTTTCGCCCCGGTCATTGGTGCCCCACCGCTCGCATCTTCCTCAGGAGCGAGGTCCATAGCCGTGGGACAATTTCCTGAGCTGGAGAAGAAAATCAAAGGTGGCGCCGGGTGGTTCTATTGGATCGCGGCCTTCTCGATGATTAATAGCATCTTTATTGTCACCGGAGCCAACTGGTCGTTTTTCCTTGGCCTTGGAATCACGCAGTTCATTGCGGTATTTTGCGCGGCGATGGGGAGTGCCGGGACTGCCGTGGGGTTGGTATTAAGTGCACTCACGAGCGGCCTCTTCGTCGTCTTTGGCATTTTCGCAAATAAACGACACAGCTGGGCTTTTATTGTTGGAATGATTCTCTACCTGCTGGATGGAATGATTTTTTTCTTCCTCTCAGAATGGATGAGCTTTGGCTTTCACCTTTTCGCTGCGTTCTGCATTTTCGCAGGGCTCAAGGCGAATCTCGATTTAAAGAAACAAACCGGTAGTTAAAAAATGAATATTCAAATGGCAGTTCTCTGCGATGCGGCCACGGATTACAGCGGCAAGCTGAACATCCTCGGCACCTTCGACACGATCTTTTCCGGTCAGTTTCCAGCCGTGCACCCGCAGTGCTCCATCGCCCTGCGTGTCGTCTTCAATAAAATGGAAGAAGGAAAGCATCAGCTGAAAATCAATTTCGTCGATGAAGATGGGAAATCGATCATGCCACCGATCGACGCGCCGATCGATGTTGTGGTGCCAGGTGATGCCACCTTTATTTCCCGTAATCTTGTTATCAACATTCAAGGATTGAAGTTCGAAGTGCCGAGCCTTTATTCCATCGACCTCGCTCTGGACGGCCGCCATGAAGCGAGTATTCCGCTCGCCGTGAAGCAGATGGCTCCTCAGCAGCAGAATTTTGGAAAGTAAGACTGTCCTCGGCTAGATTGTCGCCATGTCATTCGCCGATTTTCCAGAGCAGGAGCAAGTGGTCCAACTGCTGCAGCGCAGTTTGGAACAAAACCGCCTTGCGCATGGATATCTTTTTGCCGGAAGTGACCTGGCAGAACTCGAAGCGATGGCGCAAACGCTGGCGAAGGCTTTAAATTGCCAAGCGCCGCCGCGCCGCGGTTCCGGTGGGCTTTCCCTCGACAGTTGCGATCAATGTCTGAGCTGCCGCAAGATCAACGAACAGAATCATCCCGACATTCTCGCCCTCCGCGCCGAATCCAAATCGCGGATCATCAGTGTCGATCAGGTTCGCGACTTGATGCAGACGGTGAACCTGAAGCCGACGTTCGCGGAATACAAAGTTGCCATCATCGTCGCTGCAGACCGGTTGAACGCCCAGGCAGCCAACGCGTTTTTAAAAACTCTCGAAGAGCCGCCCGCGAAATCCATTTTAATCCTGCTCTCCACGGAACCACAGCGTGTGCTCGAAACTATTCTGTCCCGCTGCCTGCGTTTGAATTTTGCGGGCGAGCGGAAAGTTTCCGAAGCGGAACTCGCCTGGCTGAGCTCGTTTGCCGACGCTGCTGCGAACAGCAAGGGCGGACTGCTCGGTCGGTATCGCCTGCTCAGCGTCATCATGAAGACGCTGGTGGAAAAAAAAGAGCAGATCGACAAACATCTGACGGAGCAATCGCCTCTCGAACGTTACGATGATCTCGATCCGAAGTTGCGGGAGAAGTATGAGGACGAATTGAGCGCGGCGATTGAGGCTGAGTACCGGCATCAACGCGCGGATCTCTTGCTGAATCTCCAGCATTTACTGCGCGACGTCTGGCTGCAAACCATGACTGTCGGCGAGACCCTTTCCAATTTTCCACAAATGGCAGCCGTGACAAAACAGATTGCCCAACGAATCTCTCCGGTCGAAGCGCGACAAAATCTCGAAGTGTTTGAACAGACCCAGCGTTTGCTCCGCGGCAATATTCAGGAAGCGCTCGCTCTTGAAGTCGGCTTACTAAAACTGAAGCTTTAATGACGGCTGTTTGAGTGGACGCCTGAAGCAAAACGGGTAACCTCGCCAACGATGACGCTTTCCCGCCAGAACGCAGATACGACTGCGAACGCTTTCTGGCAAAAGTTATTGGCATTGGTCGCTGGACTGTTCCTGGCTCTCTGCCTCCTAAAGTTCGGCAACCCCGTCATCTTTGAGGAGAAAATCTCTCCGCCGCGAGACTATATTGAATTCCTGGTTTCAGCCTGGCCGATTCCGTGGGGTTACTTTGCTTTGGGACTATTACTGCTCGCCTCCTTTCCGGTCGCCAATTGGAAGAAGCAAACCGCGCCACGCTGGATTTTGTTTTCAGTGCTGCTTTGGCTGGTGTGGCAATTTGTCGCCGCAACGCAAACGGTCGACGCAAAGCTGACCTCGGCTACCGTCCGTCATTTCTGCACCTGCGCCATTTGTTTCTTCATCGGCTATTTCGCCCTGAGCGAGGTTGCCAACAAGAAGCTAATGTGGGCGGGTTTGCTCGTCGGCTACTTGTTGATGTTACGAGCCGGATTTGAGCAACACTTCGGTGGCTTGGAGGCAACCAGGCGGTATTTTGAATTGTATGTTGCCCCGAAGCTAACCACCCCGCCGCCTCCAGATTTACTAAAGAAAATTTCCAGCACCCGGATCTTTGGAACCTTATTCTATCCCAATTCTCTGGCTGGCGCGATTCTGCTCGGTTGGCCAATCCTGACAGCTTTTCTCGTTTCGGTGATCCGGCGGCCAGCATTGCGCTGGTGTGTGGTAGTAGTTTTAAGCTTCGTTTCTGTAGCAGCGCTCATTTGGTCCGGATCAAAAGCCGGCTGGTTACTCGCTTTGGCCATCGCGGGGGTTGGACTCTTGCAAATGCCGGTTGCCCGACGGACCAAGATTTACGTCGTAGGCGCCATCTTCGTTCTCGGCCTCACGGCGTTCGGGTTAAAGTATGCAGGATTCTTTAAGAAAGGAGCGACGAGTGTGGTCGCCCGGACAGATTACTGGCGGGCGGCCGTTCAGATCTCGCAACAATCTCCCTTGGTCGGAACGGGTCCGGGGACATTCATGGTTCCTTACGCGAAACTCAAAGCCCCCGAAGCTGAAATGGCACGCCTCGTCCATAATGATTATCTCCAGCAAGCGAGCGACTCCGGATGGCCCGGCTTCCTGGCTTACGCGGTCTTTATCTGGGGAGGGCTATTATTCCTTTACCAGAAACGAATCCGTTCGCAGCTCGGCAAAAGTCTCGACTCAGGCTCTTTCGCTCTTTGGCTAGGGTTAGTGGCCCTCGCTCTCCATAGTTTTGTGGAGTTCCATTTATATATAGCTGGTCTGGCGTGGGCCTTCTTTCTCCTGTTCGGAATGTTATGCGGTGCTCCGGCAAATGGAATCGACAAACCCCCCTCGACTGGTAAAGTCGCCCGCCAATGAAGGTGCTCTTCTTAAATGGACCTAACTTGAATCTTTTAGGCCAGCGTGAGCCGGAAGTTTACGGGCGAACGACCCTTGCCGACATCGAATCGAACGTTCGCACCCGCGCGAAGATGCTGGCAGTCGATGTCGATTTCCGCCAATCAAACTCTGAAGGGGAGCTTGTTTCCTGGATTCAGCAGGCCAAAGGTGCCTGCGACGTCATCGTTATCAACGCCGCCGCCTATACCCACACGAGTGTTGCCTTGCGGGACGCCATCTCGGCGGTAGGGCTTCCCACCATCGAAATCCACCTTTCCAACATCCATGCCCGGGAAGAGTTCCGCCATAAATCGCTCATTGCCGCCGTTTGTAAGGGGCAAATCTCCGGATTTGGCGCAAATTCGTATATTTTGGCTTTAGAAGCTTCGGTTAGCGTTAAAGATAAATAGATTTTAGTCAAAAACCATGGAGGAATCGTTGTTTTACAGGGCAGCTTTTCTCTCTTGACGGGCCGAAACGGGGTGTTTAGTGTCGCTCCCGTTCGAAAACACAGGCAAAGCGCTATCGATTCAGATCTGTTGCTTTGTCCTTAACAAATAGATTTTCAGGAGCCTTGTGGATTTAAAAGATATCAAAGCGATTATTGATTTGATGAAAAAGAACTCGCTCTCCGAGTTCGAACTGGAAAGACAAGATTTCAAGATAAAGTTAAAGCGCTCCGGTGGCGGAAATGCCGTTACGTATGATGAAGGTCCCCCTGTTTATACTTTAGCACCACCAGCGGCAGTAGCTGTTCCCTCTTCGGCGACCCCATCGGCAGTATCTGCTGGGAACAACGCGTCGGCAGGTCTTTCCGACATCAAGTCTCCGATGATCGGAACCTTTTACCGCGCACCATCTCCGGAATCCGCCAATTACATTGAGATCGGAGCGGAGGTTCACCCTGAAACCGTCGTTTGCATTATCGAAGCCATGAAAGTGATGAACGAAATCAAAGCCGAAATGCGAGGCGTGATTGTTGAAACGCCTGTCGATAACGCTAAACCAGTCGAGTTTGGCCAACCTTTGTTCAGAATCCGGCCTCTTTGAGCCATTTTCCTGATTCCGTCTAAAAACCTTTCCCAATCATGTTTGAAAAAATTCTCGTTGCGAACCGAGGAGAGATTGCTGTCCGCATCATTCGCGCCTGCAAAGAGCTCAACATCAAAACGGTCGCCGTTTATTCGGAAGCCGATGCCAGTTCTATGCATGTTCAGATGGCTGATGAGGCTATCTGTATCGGTAAAGCTCCCAGTTCCGAGAGTTATTTGCGAATTGACCGGATTATTAGCGCTGCTGAGATTGCTGACGTAGACGCTATCCATCCTGGCTACGGTTTTCTGTCCGAAAATGCTCATTTCGCGGAAGTCTGCGAAAGTTGCAACATCCGTTTCATTGGACCCAGCCCACGAGCGATGAGCGCGCTCGAAGATAAAGCGGTGAGCCGCAATCTGGCCAAAAAAGCCGGCGTTCCATTGCCTCCCGGTTCCGACGGCACAGTCGAAAACGAACAAGTCGCCTTGGCTGCCGCAAAAAAGATCGGTTATCCCGTCATGATCAAAGCCGTTGCCGGTGGCGGCGGTCGAGGCATGCGGGTCGCGCACAACGATGTTTCTCTCGTAAAGGGTTATCACACGGCGCGAAATGAAGCCGAAAAAGCCTTCGGTAACTCCGAGGTGTACATCGAGAAGTTCATTGAGAACCCGCACCACATCGAATTTCAGATTCTTGGCGACAACAAGGGGAACATCATCCATTTGGGCGAGCGCGATTGCTCTATTCAGCGTCGTAACCAAAAGGTCATCGAAGAAACCCCCTCGCCCCTGATCGAAAATAGATTTCCGAAGCTCCGCAAAGAGATGGGCCGCGCCGCCGTGAAGATCGCCGAGGCAGCTCATTATACGAACGCCGGCACTGTCGAGTTCATCGTGGATGATAACGGCAAGTTCTACTTCCTCGAGGTGAACAAGCGTATTCAGGTCGAACATCCGATTACGGAAGAAGTCACGGGGATCGACCTCGTGAAATATCAGATCATGATTGCGATGGGCGAGCCGTTGAAACTTTCCCAGGGCGATGTCCATTTCAAGGGTCACTCCATCGAATGCCGCATCAATGCCGAAGATCCTTTTGATGATTTCCGTCCGAGCCCGGGTCGTATTGAAATGTATTACGCGCCGGGCGGTCGTGGGGTGCGCGTCGACAGCCATGCCTACGCCGGCTACACCATTCCTCCTTATTACGATTCGATGATCGGCAAACTGATCACGTGGGGCAAAGACCGCAAAGAAGCGATGGACAAAATGAATCGCGCCTTGAGCGAGTATATGCTCACCGGCGTCAAGACGACC
>JAQGOU010000012.1 GCA_028293445.1 Verrucomicrobiales bacterium
TAGCAGTCTGTTGAAAAAGTAGGAGACGAGGTAACGAGTCTCTAACTTCTCTGCTGAAAACCGAGGAAATTTGAGACTCGTCACCTCGTCTCCTACGAGACAAGAGGGTTTTTCAACAGCCTGCTAGTTGTAGACGGCGGCTCTCGTGAGGTGGGCCGACGGCGTAATTGTGCTCACGGTATCGAAAATTGCGAATGGCCGGGGATGCCGTTGGCGGCGTAGCCCTTCACACTGCAAGCCGCGTGTATTGTGCGCTCAACGCCCTCTTTGATCCACGCCAAGATATTTTACGACGGCGTCGGTGCGGCAGTTGACGTGCAGCTTTTCGTAAACCCGCCGGATGTAAGTGTGCAAGGTGCCCATGCTGATCTCCATTTCGGCGGAAATCTGTTTGTAAGGAAAACCTTTGGACAGTTGCTCCAGAACTTGTTGTTCCCGCGGGGAGAGTCTTTCCATCGACTGGTTGCGCTGTTCGTTGCGAAGGAATGATTGCACAACCTTGCGCGCAATGTTACTCGACATCGGTGAACCACCGTTCTGCACTTCACGAATCGCTTCCAACAATTTTTCCTGCGGCGTGCTCTTGATCATGTAACCGCAGGCGCCAGCCGCCAGTGCATCGAAAACCTGATCGCTGTTTTCATACACGGTCAGCATGATCACCGGCAAACGAACTTCAGCCCGTTTCAATTCGCGCACGCAATCGATGCCGCTCATCCCGGGAAGATTAATATCCATCAACACGACATCTGGTCTGCGGAGTGGAATTTGTATCAAGGCTTCTTCGGCGGATTCGTACGCACCAAGGCAGCAAAATCCGGGGACGGCGTCGAGATACGTGGACACACTGTCGCGCAGTTCAAGGTTATCTTCGACGATGCAGACGGATATGTTCACGGGTTGCACCGGCCATTTTGAACGTTTTATAGATTTCATGCAGTCGTAGATACCTATGACACAATTTCTTATCGCTTTTTATCCTGTTTAATTTCCACGCGGAACGAAACCGTTGTTCCTTCGCCCGGAGGGCTTTCCACTTTGCAGCTGCCACCGACTGAATTCAGCCGGTGCTGCATATTGCGAAGCCCATTGCCAACGCGCTTGGTAATGGGCTTTGTGTCATCGGCAGGCGGGAGTCCGATGCCATTGTCCTGGATGATGACCTCGATATGTCGATCGGCGCTGCACAAACGGACCACCACTTTCGAAGCTTTGGAATGTTTCAAGACGTTATTGAGCGATTCCTTCACCGCGAGAAATAAATTGTGCCGCAGGTCCGCGCTCAAAGAGACATGTGGCAGTTCGGTCGGGATTTGCAGTTCGCAGAGAACGGAACTGCTGTCAAAAAACTCGCTCGCATAACGACACAGGTAATTTGCGAAGTTTTCCAGCGTGTCGTTCTTTGGATCAACGGCCCATACAATTTCGTCCAGCGCACCGATGAGTTCGCGGGCGGTTTGTGAAATTTTCTCAATCTGTTGTTCTGCTTCGTCGCGAGTTCCCAGTCGCTGCTTCGCGACGCCGCCGAGGAAAGTGATCTTCGTAAGTTTCGCGCCGACTTCGTCGTGCATGTCCTGCGCGATACGTGAGCGTTCCTTTTCAATCGCGTGTTGTTGTTCCAAAAACTGCAGCCGACGCTGCAACCGGCGCTTCGTGAAAACCCGGGCTGCCAGACCCACGGCAGATAAGCTCACGATCACACAAAAAGAATTGAACCACCACGTCTGCCAGAAGTGCGGAAGTAAAACGAACGGCATCTGTGCGCCTTTTTCGTTCCAGACCCCATCGTTGTTGCAGGCAATGACGCGAAAGGTGTAATTACCGGGCGCGAGATTATTGTAGTAAGCAACCTTGCGTTGCGCCGCGTCGTTCCACTCCAAATCAATTCCTTCCAGTTTATATTTGTATCGATTCTTTTCCGGATCCCGATAACTAAGCGCAGCGTAATGGAACGCAATGTCATTTCGTCCCGCATCGATTCGCAATTCCGCTGCCAGGGGAAGGTCCTTTTTCCCCGCGATAATTTTTCGGATCAGGACTGGGGGGATGGCGTCGTTTCGCGATACTTTGCGCGCGGGATCGGTAACGCATAATCCTTTTGTGGTGGCGAACCAGAGCTTCCCGTCGGCAGTTTTCCACGCAGCAGGCTTTGCGGAACTGATGCAGATCGAGCTGGCCATTCCGTCGCCCTTGTCAAAAACACGGCACGGGATTTTGGATAATTCCCCGCGATCCAATTTGTCGAAGTCCTCCCTTTTCACGCAGGAAATGCCGCGAAAGCAAGTCAGCCAAAGCGTGCCTGCGTCATCCTCGATCATTTCCAGGATTGAATTGTCAAAGAGTCCGTCGCGCGTGGTGTAGGTTTTGAATCTCCCATTCTGGAAACGACTTAATCCGCCGTCGCTGGTTCCGACCCAGAGGGTTTTCGCGTTGTCTTCGTAAACGGATAGAATATAGGCGCTGCCGAGGCCATCTACGGTGCCATAAGCGGTGAACTTTCCATTTTCCTGGTGAAAAAGGCCGCTTTCTGTGCCGACCCAAATGGAGTCATCTTTAGCCAGATAGACACAGCGGTCCACGACGTTGGTTATTCCTTCTTTTCTTCCGTAACGATTCAGCTTTTGACCGCTGAGCGAAAACAATCCACCGGCAACCGTGCCGAGCCAAAGTTTCCCCTTTTTATCCTGGGCCATCGTCCGGACCACATTGGTCGATCCCTGTAACGGAGCAACGCGTGTCACCACATTGCTTTTGAGCTGATAGAGGGAGCCATCATAATCCGTCGAAAACCAGAGGCTCCCATCGTGGGTCTCGTGAATCGCCAGGACGAGATCGTTTTTCAGCTGCGGTGTGTTTTCCGAGGAGTAACCGCCGATCTTTCCGTCCCGAATAAAATTTAAACCGCCGCCCCAACTGCCTACCCAAAGAGTGTTCTGCCTGTCGCCGTAAACAGAAATAACATTATTGTGACTGAGCCCATGCCGGGTGGTGAGCGTATAAAACTGGCGCGGGGTCAATTGGCAAAGTCCTTCTTTGCCGCCAGCCCATAAATTGTTTTCGCGATCCTCAAAGAAACACAACACCTGGTCAAAAGGTTCGCCGTCTTCAGCTGTGGTGATGACAAAATTGCCGTTGATGAACCGACAGATGCCGCCGTAGGTCCCGATCCACAAATTGTTATTTCGATCACGGTAAATGGCGTTCACCGTGTTATCAGGCAGGCCATCCGCTTTGCTGTAGTGGGTGAATTTTCCGTTCTTTACCTGGGTCAATCCAGCGTTGGAACCGATCCAGATCGTCCCGTCGTTGTCGCTGAAAATCGCGCGGACAAAGTTATCAGCGTTCACATCGCGCATGTCGTGTTTGGCTGAGATTTCATTCCCGGACAACTCAAGAATCTCGCCGGGAACGGCGACCAGATATTTTCCATCGGCCTCTCGCGTGATGGACCGAATCGTGGTCATCGCAACACGGCCTTCTGGAGAGGACCTCGGCGCATTCGTATCGCCAATGGCCTCGAATGTTCCGCTCTTGAAACGCAATAATCCTCGACGCGTCCCGCAGAGCAAATCTCCTTCCGCAGTTTCCATTAAACTAAGCATGACGAGGTTTAAGTCCTGACGAAGGAACCGCTGTGTGATGGTGGCGTTTTTACATTCGAACAAACCGCGTCCACCTGTCCCGATCCAGAGAGTTCCATCGCGCGTGACCGTCAGCGAATTGATCCATTGATTGGTTCCCGCTTTATTTGTGGGGAGTTCGAACCATTCAAATTGTTCGCCGTCGAAGCGCGCCAGTCCGCTCTGCGTTCCAATCCACATGTAACCATCGGGTGTCTGGGCGATCGCTTGAACGGTGTTGCGAGGAAGGCCGTATTCGACATGCCAGACCCGACCGCTGAATTGCGGCGCACTCCATGGTGGATTACTGCCGGCGAACCCAGCCAACCCGCTGAGTCCGAGACAGAGTATTAACAGGAATCGGTTGTGCATGAAGCAGGGCTTATCTTGAGAGTAGTGAAAACGGCGCGATATCCAATCACGAAAACAATTTCCGGGGGACAAGGGGATTAAGTATTGGCTTTGTAACAACGCTCTCGTTTCCGGTAACTCTCTTGGATATGGTTTCTCTGTATGAGTGGTGAGGTAGCATCGGGCGATTCAGCCAGGCTGTTTCCGCACACCCGCTGGTCGGTGGTGCTGGCGGCAACGCAACGCCATTCCTCCCCGGAATCGGCGGCGGCGCTGGAATCACTGTGCCGCGCTTATTGGCACCCGCTCTACGCCTATGTCCGCCGGAGTGGTCAATCACCGCACGACGCACAGGATATTACCCAGGAGTTTTTCGCCCTCCTCCTCGAAAAGCACTGGCTCGACACCGCGGATCGCGAGAAGGGTCGCCTCCGAACCTTTCTCATCGTCGCGCTGAAAAATTTCATGAGCAAAGAATGGCGGCGGGCTTCCGCGCAAAAGCGTGGGGGTGGCAGCGCACATGTGGCCTTCGATACGACGCTGGCGGAGACGGTTTATGCCACGGATTCCTCCACGAAGCTTGCCCCGGACGAAATATTCGACCGGGAATGGGCGCTCACTCTTTTAGATCTTACGCTCAAACGGTTGCAGGCGGAATTCGCAGCGGCAGGGAAGGGGAACGATTTCGAGGCGCTCAAAGGTTGTTTGATGGCGGCGCACGGAGGGATTGATTACACGGCTGTGGCATCGCAACTCGAGATGAACGAGGGAGCGGCGCGTGTTGCCGTGCATCGATTGCGCAAACGTTTCCGCGACGTCTATCGCGAAGAAATCTCACAAACGTTGGCGGAAGGTGCCGATCTGGATGCTGAATTACGTCACCTGGCCGGAGCTCTTTCTCAAGAATAAACATGGGCTCGTGTAACAATCATCCTCGGACCGGTAAGTAATCGGGCATGAGCACATCGTCTCCAAAAAAGTGTCCGCAATGCGGTTCCCCTCTGAAGGAAAGCGCGCCCGGTGGATTGTGTCCGCGCTGTCTCATGGCGCTCAATTTTAATACCGAAACGATCTTTACCGACGCCCCGACCACGGCTGCGCTTCCACCAACGCCCGCGGAACTCGCGCCGCATTTTCCGCAATTGGAAATTCTCGAGTGTCTTGGACGCGGTGGCATGGGGGTGGTTTACAAAGCTCGCCAGCCACAACTCGACCGGTTGGTGGCGCTGAAGATCCTTGCGCCTGAACGCGTGCGGGATGCCCGTTTCGCCGAACGCTTCCTGCGTGAGGCGCAAGCATTGGCCAAGTTAAGTCACCCGAACATCGTGACCATTCACGACTTCGGCCAGACGGGCGGATATTTTTATTTGCTGATGGAATTCGTCGACGGCGTGAATTTGCGTGAATTGTTACGCGCGGGCCGGATGTCGAGTAAAGAAGCGCTCGCGATCGTTCCTTCAATTTGCGAAGCGCTCCAATATGCGCACGACCGCCGCATTGTTCATCGCGATATCAAGCCGGAAAACATCCTGCTCGATAAACAAGGCACTGTAAAAATTGCCGACTTCGGAATCGCCAAGCTCATGGGCGCCAAAGACGGCGTGGCGGGAGTGACTGCGTCCGGCACCGAATCTTCTGGGAGCCTCACCGGTGAGCATGTCATGGGCACGCCAAAATACATGTCTCCCGAGCAATCGGAGAAACCGGATGAGGTAGATCATCGCGCCGACATTTATTCTCTCGGCGTGGTCTTCTACGAAATGCTCACCGGCGAATTGCCGGGAAAAGAACTTCAGGCGCCCTCACGAAAGGTGCAGATAGATGTGCGGCTCGACGAAATCGTTTTGCGTGCGTTGGAAAAGAAGCCGGAACTGCGTTATCAGCAAGCCAGCGCGTTTAAGACGGAGATCGACACGATTGCCGATGCTCCTGCGCTGCGCCAATCCACAGCCACGCCACCGTTGGTGAGTCCTGACGTCAAGACTCCATCCGAACCGCCACCGCGCTTGTCTCGTTTGCAATCAATCTTGTTCACCGTTGTTGATATCGTCCTTGCCATCGCTCTGGTCGGTCTCGGTTGGGCCGCAAATAGAATGGGCATTTTCTTTAATGCGACGTTTCTCTTTATCCTGTTCATGGTGCCTGTTCGCATCTGCCTGCTGTTCTGGAATATTTTCCACGCATCCGTTGAATATCGCCTCTGGAGACATCCTTTCGCGCGTGAACTTTGCAAACCTCGCGGTCAGGTGGTTAGCCGTTGGATATTTTGGATGCTGGCGGCAGTGACCGTGGAATTATGTCTCGTTCCGGCGCAGTTTGAGGCCAATCAATACTTCACGATCCGGGCGCTGCTGTGGGGTGGCGCAATAGTTCTGCTGCTTCTGGAACTTTTACCCGGCAAACGGATTCGCCTCGCGACGAACCTCGCGTTCACCGCCGGTTCCGTTTTCATGGCGACACAAATGGTTCGCATCTATTCGCCGGTTCCGAAAGGCGAGGGAGTTGTCCTTTCCTCACCGTTTCGTGGTGAATGGCTGGTGGTGAACGGCGGTCGTAGTACTTTGATTAATATCCATTACAACTATAGCAACCAGCGCAACGCACTCGACATCGAACGAGTGGTGAATGGAAAGGAGCGGACAGGTGCGAGGAATAAACTTGAATCCTATCCTTCGTGGAGCGAACCGCTTTTTGCGCCAGCGGACGGTAAGGTCACGGAAGTGATCAATGATCTTGAGGATAATTTAATCGGGAAAACCGACGCGGAAAATGCGGCTGGCAATCACGTCGTTATTGATATTGGGAACGGTCACTTCGTCATGATGGCGCACCTGCAGAAAGGAAGCGTAATGGTCGCCGAGGGGGATGTCGTTCACGACGGACAACCGATTGCCAAATGCGGCAACTCTGGCAATACCAGTGGTCCACACCTGCATCTTCAGGTGCAGGATCAGCCCGAGTTCTCGTTCGGTGAAATAAAAACGTATCCGATCCTTTTTCGTGACGTGAAGTGTATGCGGTTTGATCATCCACGGACGGACGCCCCGTTTTACGTGCGTCGCAATGACCGGATTATCAGCGAGCCGTATGAGTCTGATGGCGCGATTAGAAAAGGCGCGAACATCGATCGCGACCATGCACACGAAGAGACAACGGGCCTGGCTTCCGCATTGAAGCGCGTGATAAATCCAAACGCCGGAGAGCAGGACAAAGACCTCGCCAACTCGCCCCAGAAACTGAAGTCGCTTCCGAACGATCAATTGATTCAAGTCGGTGTATCAGAACCGAAGCTACCGTGGGTCTGGGAGGAATTGGAGCGTCGCGTGGAAGCGGGGCTATTTACATCGTCAGAGGCTAACGCACTCGTTGATGATTTGACCGCGTGGTTGCAACGCCAATATCCACACGGTTATCAGGAGCCGATCCCGTGGTTGGGTGGCTTGCTCAAGAAATTGGACAAACGGGCCCTGGTTTCGGAAAAACGCGTGCTCGGTTTTCTGTATGCCTTTTACGGTATCCCAAAATGCGAACCATTGCGGGTTCGTGAAGGGACAAAGACAGCGAACCTACACGGCACATTGAGCAATCCATGGCACGAGAAGTTATTCGGGCTGGTTTTGCTCAATGGATTTCGCGCAGTAACCATCGATGACCAACCTGCCCGTATTCACGATTCGTTTGGGACGAACTGGGACCGGAATGATTTCTATATGGAGTTGCAACTGCCATCACTGGTTCCTGGGAAGCATGTGGTGAAATGTGAGTTCGATAGTGCGTTGATTTCAGAAAGTGAAATGGTTGGATTGTCGCATGAAGCGCCTGCGAAGGAATGGCCACCGGCCAAACTCCGTTCGACGCGTATCGCTACTGCCGTGCTGACGGTTTACCCGAAAGATGCTGAGATTGTGAAGCTGGTCGATGCTCCTGCGCTGGATCCGGTCAACGCCCTTTCCATCAACCAGGTAATCATTCGCGCCAAGGGCGATCAAGCGACCGCTTTGGTTCACGTGGGGGTGAACGACAAGCTTGCCGTGCCGATTAGTTTTGATGTGACGATTCAACTTGGCACGAACACCTACCGATGTGGCGGATTCTGGAGCGATGATCACACTCCAGGCCATTCGATCACCAGCAGCAGCGACGAGTTAACCGCGAATATTAATGCGCTGGACCCTCACATTCAGGAAGCGACGATCGTCTTCACACCGAATCCAAAACCAGTTGAACAGCGTGCTGAAATCGATCGTATCTGGGGCAAGGAAATCCAGTTCAAGAATGTCGCGTTAAAGCGTCAGGACGTCGCCCGGAAAACAGCTGCGGAATAATTGGTGCTTGGACCTTGGATGTTGGTGCTTTCGCTATGCGAATAGCGATCTTACTGCGCCACACTTGAACGCTGGAGGAGCCACATGAAATCTTCCTTGGCCGAAGTTCGCGGAATGTAAAAGGGCAGGGCAGTGGCGTAAGGCTGCGGCGGTGCGTAAGTCTCTGGTTCCTTCCACTTGTGCTGTTCAGCGTGACCATCCGCGAACGTAATCGGCGAACTCTTGTTGTGATAAGATCCCGGCAAATCAAACCACCAAGCATGCTGCTCGCCATAATAGTTATCCATTTTGACGAGGAAATAGCCGTCATTAATGCTGTCCGGATGTTCATCCAGAAACACGAAGGTTGAACTCGGCGATGGGATGGAGGTCAGCGTAAAAAATTGTTTATAGTCAGGATTGTTTTCATTCGTGCCCGATCGACTCAGGGTGCCGGCGTCACCCACCATGGCATTCATCGAGTAACTGCGGGTACGCGCTGGCCAGCCCTCGTTTCGCTGCACATCACTCAAGGCGCGGTCAGCCGGACATTTGTAAATCTTCAAGTTATAACTGCCGTAGGAGGCGAGACTCGACTGGGTAATCAGACTGCCATTTGTATTGTCCGCGTCCAGTTCCCAACTCATCACACCGTTGACCCAGTTGAGAGGATCGAGCGCCGCCACGCTGCTCCGGTTCGCACTGCCCCCAAGATTATATGGGAGCCGATCCCTTTGTTCATCCGCATACAACAACCAGGCCAGTTGCAGTTGGCGGGTGTTGTTGAGGCAGGCGATTCCTTCCCCACGCGCCTTCGCTTTGCTCAAGGCCGGTAAAAGAATTCCCGAAAGAATGGCGATGATCGCGATGACCACAAGCAGTTCGATCAGCGTAAACGCAGCAATGCGTCCTGGGCTGGTACGATTCTGCTGCGGAATGAATATCATACGTAAGGCATCTCGTGAATTCCAGAGGGAGAGACCGCCTCAAACGAGGTTCTTTATAGCCGATTATGCCGCGGATGTGAAGCCTCGAAAAACGCGCGATTAAACGCGCAGTTTGATTCAGGCCACCAGCATGAAAGCAAGTGTGCGTGTTCTTCGTCGGACCGCGGCTGTCTCAGCCGCAGCGGATTCGACCAAGCCAAAAAGTATGAGATTCGACCGGCGTCGCCCGATTATTTCACCCGCTGCGACTGAGACAGCCGCGATCCGTTACGGTTCGTTCACTTAATTAAAGGTAATGCTCTGCGACACAGCCGCGCTTCCTTGTCTTTTGCTTTAAGTGACATCGCCCTTGAAAGGGCATCCGTTAAAGGTTTATTCTTCGTGTGCAGGGAATCTCGAAAGAAATTTTCGACGTCACTTGACCTCGTGATGGTCTGCGAGTATAGAGGTTCACGCTTTTTGCGACTGCAAAAATCTGGAGAGGTGGCTGAGTGGCCTAAAGCGCAGGTTTGCTAAACCTGTGATGGAGTAATCCATCCGAGGGTTCGAATCCCTCCCTCTCCGCCATTTCATTTTACTATTCTTATTCTATGAGCAAACCAAAGATTGTTGCCTATCTCAAACCGACCTGTGGCTGGAGTGCCGGCGTTCGTGCCGTCATGAAGAAGTATGATCTCCCTTTTGAAGATCGCGACATCATCAACGATCCTGCTCAACGCCAGGAAATGATTGAAAAGAGCGGTCAGATGCTCAGTCCCTGCGTGGAAGTCAACGGACGCATGCTTCCGGACATCAGCGGCGAAGAAGTGGAAAAGTTTCTCTTGGCCAACAATCTGATCACCGAAAACGCCGTCGTTCCCGAAGCGCCGACGAATCAGCCGTGCGCCCACGAAATGCCGCAGGCGACGCCGTTGCAGTTCAAGCGGTAAGCCGAGCGCGTTTATCGCGCTTTAAATCGTTCCGATTTTACGACCCTTCAGGAAATTGCCTGAAGGGTCGTTCTTTTTGGATTTGGTCCTTGGTAAGACGTCGTAATCTCCCGTCGTTGGTAAAAACGACATCAATTGCAGCGTGCAATCGGGGACAAAACTTCCAGCGAAGACGATTGCAGCGTGCAATTGAGGACAAAACTTCCAACGAAGGCGATTGCAGCGTGCAATCGGGTGCAAAACTTCCAACGAAGACGATTGCAGCGTGCAATCGGGGACAAAACTTCCAACGAAGGCGATTGCAGCGTGCAATCGGGTGCAAAACTTCCAACGAAGACGATTGCGGCGTGCAATCGGGTGCAAAACTTCCAACGAAGACGATTGCAGCGTGCAATCGAGTGCAAAACTTCCAGCGAAGACGATTGCAGCGTGCAATCGGGTGCAAAACTTCCAACGAAGACGATTGCAGCGTGCAATCGGGTGCAAAACTTCCAACGAAGGCGATTGCAGCGTGCAATCGGGGACAAAACTTCCAGCGAAGACGATTGCAGCGTGCAATCCAGGACAAAACTTCCAGCAACCACGATTGCAGCGTGCAATTGAGGGCAAAACCTCGGTTTCCCGCCTTTTGACCGTCGGGTTAACGATCAAACTTCCATGAACGCCCTTTATACCGTCCTGGTTCGTCGTTGATATTCTACTTCCTAGATTCCTCGGCCGAAAACGTCCCGGCAACGCCAACGGTGTGAGAGCTCAAGTAAAAGCACGCGACGACTGGGTTAACGTGGCTATACCTCGACAAGGTTCTGTGAGAGATTTACTCTCGCGGAAGTGACACAACGTCAGGGCTCACCTAAAAAGTCACGCAAAACAGCGCTTCTGGTGCTGAGCGTTTTTAGTCTTATTCTATTCCTATGCTTTGTTCCGGTGCGGACCAGGCTAAGTGAAGACGGCGAGCAAAGGTCTGAAACCCTGCCAGGTTATCTCATCCGAATGTGGCAGTCTTATGATTTCGAGTTTTCGATCGAACGCCCGAACGCTCCTGGCAAAATTGCCTCGGCGACGACGAACGCGCCTGTGGCGTCAAGCGATGCGCCAACGGAAAACGGCGTTCAATCCATTGCGCCGCTTCCGTCACGGAAAGCGGATGGCGTGATTGCCTCCGGATTGAATTCGACTGCGGTGGCCGTTGTTGATCTGGATCGGCTTGTCGCCGCTCAGCTTTCGGGCGGGGACTCGCAGGCAGCGCGGGAGAGTATCGTCCGGAATACCAAGCAACTCATCGCACAACAGGCCACCACACGTGGGTTTGCGCTAGTCTTCGATACGTCCGGCAAGAGTGCGCATGGGACGCCATTCGTATTGGTCACCAACGGAGTGCCTGACATCACTGATGAGGTGTTGAAGTTGCTGACTCGATGACCCCCAGACTTTTTATGCGTTGCTCGGACGAGCTATCTAAAGTGACGCGATGAAACGCAGGGCTCGTATTCTCGTGGCGATCGGGCTTCTCGCTTTACTGAGTGGGGTTGCTTACCGGGTCTGGCATCCGCGTGAACCTTCCTGGCAGGGGAAGCCTCTGAGCAGGTGGGTCGCAGGGTTTGAAGCGCCAGCGACCGAGCAGTCCTATAAGGACTCGGCGGTGGCGTTGCGACAAATCGGAACGAACGCGTTGCCGATGCTCATGAGGATGTTCCAGGTGGAAGATTCGCCGGCAAAACAGAAGCTGATGGAAGTGGTGCCGCGGCAGTGGTGGACGCGGGCGGGAATAACTCCAGCTAGCGTGGACCATCACCGGGCACTGTTCGCGCTGGATGCGCTGGGGCCGATGGCTGCGCCAGCGGTGCCGGAATTGATTGGATTGCTGACGGTAACCAATGTCGAAATACAATGCTACGCGGCGCACGCGTTGGGATCGATCGGAGCCGAAGAACAGGTGATCGTACCGGCGCTCACGAACGCGCTGGGTGATCCGAACTACGCTTTTCGGATAACGATTGAGGAGAGTCTGGCGCGAGTACATAAACTGCCCGAGGTGGCGGTGCCAGCTCTCATCGCTCATCTCGGATCGATCGACATCTCAGAGATCAAGGCGGTTTGTCTCGCACTGAGTAAGTTTGGTCCGAAGGCGAGGGCCGCCGTGCCAGCGCTGCAGGAGTTGGCGCAGGACAAAGATTCGATGCGCAGCGAAGCGGCCGCGGAGGCGATCAAACACATCATGCCGGAAGCTCCTACCGGAATTAACCAGCAATGAGATAGGGGTCGCCCACAAATAAAGCTGGAAAAAAGTTCTGGAAAGTTAAATACATGCGGCACCCCAACCATCCAACATCATACTTATGACGCCTAAAAAGCATACGCCTACTGAACTGAGTCTGGGAATTAATCGTCGTCGTTTCATTTATTATTCCACCATCGCTGCCGCGGCCGCCGGTATCACCGGTCCGCTGCTCGCCAAGCCGAAAATCAAATCAGCAAATGAGAAGCTGAACATCGCGGGGATCGGTTGCTCCGGGAAAGGCGCTTCCGATATCAAAGGAGCCTTCGACGCAGGAGTCAATATTGTCGCGCTCTGCGATGTGGACGAAAACACGTTGAACAAGTCGGCGCAGACGTATGCCGGTGCGACGCTTTATCGTGATTATCGCAAGATGATCGAGAAGCACAAAGATTTGGACGGCGTCATCGTGAGCACGCCCGATCATCATCACTATCCGGCGGCCATGCTCGCCGTCCAGGCGGACAAACATGTTTACTGCCAAAAGCCGCTCACCCACACGATCTGGGAAGCGCGTGAACTTGGCAACGCGGCGCGCAAACACAAAGTCGCGACGCAGATGGGCAATCAAGGTCATTGCGGCGAAGGGGTGCGTGAGTTGTGCGAAATCATTTGGTCTGGTGCAATCGGTGACATTCGCGAAGTGCATTGCTGGACCGATCGGCCGATCTGGCCGCAAGGTTTGAATCGCCCTACCGGTTCGGATCCAGTGCCGGCGAATCTCGATTGGGATTTATGGCTCGGGCCTGCGCCGATGCGTTTGTTCAAGCAGAATTGGACGGTGGAGGAATCCAAAGGTTGGAAACGCGCCGGGGGCAGTCCGGTCTATCATCCGTTCGCCTGGCGCGGTTGGTGGGATTTCGGTTGCGGCGCACTCGGTGACATGGGTTGTCATCTCATGGACCCATCCAATTGGGCGTTGCATCTCGGCGCACCGACGTCGGTCGAAACGATTAATCAGGACGGCATGACCAGCGAAATGGCTCCGAAAGCCGCCACCATTCGATACGAATTTCCGGAACGCAATACGCCGAACGGCAAGATGCCCGCCGTGACCTTCAATTGGTACGACGGAGGAAAGAGACCGGAAAAGCCGGCTGAAATGGAAAAGAAAATGGATACGAACGGGACGATCTTCGTCGGCAGCAAAGGTAAATTGGTTTGTGGCGCATACGGTGGCGATCCGACCCTTCTGCCAGAATCGAAGATGGAGGGTTACATCAGACCAGCGAAAACCATTCCGCGTGTGCCGGACAACGATCCTTATAAAGATTGGATCCGCGCAGCCAAGGGCGGACCTGCGGCCTGTTCAAACTTCCCCGATTACGCCGCACCTTTCACGGAAACCGTTCTGCTCGGCAATCTCGCGTTGCGCCTCGGCAAGAAACTGGAATGGGATTCGAAGCATATGAAGGTAAAAAATATGCCGGAAGCCGATCGCTTGATTCACAAAGAATATCGCAAAGGCTGGAAGGTCTAGACCTTTCCTGCTGATCAGATGATTGCAAATGCGGCGGCCGAAAGGTCGCCGCATTTTTGATTTATGCGGGGCAACCGAACCGATAATGCGCTTCCACGCTATCAACTTCGAGTGATTTGCAGAGATGTTCCTGGGCCAGCATTCCCGCCGCTGTCTTGATCATGTTATCAAACCTCGCGCCGCCGAGGGGAGCGCCATCTCGATGGATGTGCTGAATCCTGTAACCCTTCTCCAATGCCTGCATCAAAAACGTTTCGCACGCGACTGGATCGTCCGTCTCGAAATTCTTTATCTGAAAGAACCCGCGTCCGCGCAGGGCATATTCCACGTCATATTTCGCCGTCATAAAACCCACCTCCATTTCCTACCTAAGAATAAGCCAGAGAAAGGAACCCTTCAACGAACGGAAACCAAGATTGGGGGCGGGGATTAACCACTAGATTGCGGGAGATAATACATTTTCACCACGGATGGACACAGATGAACACGGATGAAGAAGTATCGGAGCGGAACCTTTCAAGCTTCTGTTTTATCCGTGTTCATCTGTGTCCATCCGTGGTTGAAAATCCCTTACTTTGCAGTCGCGTAGCCAGCTTTCGCTTCACCTTTGTCGTCGAGTTTGTCGCAGGCCCACAATAAACCGTTGGAGAGCAGGCGCAGGTAATCGGGCATTTCCGCTGTCTTCATGTCGTGCCCGAGTGTCGTGGCGAAAACGCGGCCTTCTCCGAACGTTTGCACCCAGCAAACAATATGCTCGCGTCCGTCGTGCGGGCTTTTCACCTTCAGCAACGCATGGCTGGTGGCAGGGAATTCAATCGTTTGATACAGCTCGTCACCGGCCGTTTTCCAATCGGACGGGAACGGCTTGGTGACAGGATGATTGGCATCGAGCTTTTCTGTCGCGAACGATTGATACGGGTCGTGAACCTTCGAGCGCATCCCGCAGCAGCTTTCCCAGTCGCTGATCTTTGGCGATTTGCGAAACGCGTGCACGGAACAATGAATCATCACGGTCGGTTTCCCGGCATGCGCGGCTGCCATGGCATTTTCGAGCAGGGCAGTATCCGCTTCGTCGAAACAGACGTCGTAAACGATCGCATCGTACGGCGCGGCGAAATTCTTATCCTTCAAGACATCGAGACCGAACTTCACATCAAAGGTGACGTTGGCCAGTTTGCCCAGGCTTGAAGTCAGGTGCGGCGCGAGTTTCTCGTAATCATGATAACCGCCACCGGTGAGAAAGAGCGCCTTGAGCGGGGCAGGGGATTCGGCGCGAGTATCTTTATTCCCGCTCTTTTCCGAGATGCACCAAAGATGCTTGTGCGTGCGAATGAAGAGTTCTCCATCCGAGACCGCGAGCGAACCATTCGTCAGTTCGTTGCCAATGGAGTTGGCGGCGATCATCTCGAACTTCGGGCTCGCTCGCAAAACGATGCAGTCACCGGATTGGTTCAGAATGTAAATCTTGTCGCCGGAGAGAACCATCGAGGACCACGATTCATTCTTGGGTCCTTTGCCGTTGAGGCGTTCTTTCCAGATCACTTTGCCCGTTTTCAGTTCGATGCATTCTCCGAGCCCTGGGCTGTTCTGCACATAGATGTGCCCTTTGTAAATCACGCCACAGCCGAGATAATTGTCAGCGCGCGGACGTTCCCAGAGCTTATGCGTTTTGGTGACGTCGCCATTCCCGCCGGTCTTCACGGCAATGATCGTTCCATGAAAGCCACCCATCGCGACGGCAACACCTTCACCGTAAATCGCCGAGGAATAGATCAATGGATTCAAACCATCGCAGTGCCACCATTCTTTCCCGGTGGCGGGATCGAATGCACAAAGCTTCTCGGCAAGACTGACGATCAATTCATCGCGGCCATCGGAGTTCACCAGAATCGGCGTGCTCCAGGATCCGATTTCACCTTTGGCCTGACCGGCGAAACCGTCCGTCCGCTTTTCCGGTTGAACTTCGGGAATGTCCAATTGCCAAACCGTTTTGCCAGTCGTCTTGTCGAGCGCGACGAGGAAGCTGCGTTTGCCCGGACCGAAGTTGAGGATGCAAAGGTTTTTGTAAATGACCGGCGACGCGGCGTAACCCCAGGAATGTTTTTGCTGGCCAAGATCGCGATGCCAAAGTTCTTTGCCGTTAAGATCGAAACAAAAGATTCCAGCGGAACCAAACCACGCAATGACCCGCTCGCCATCCGTGACCGGTGAAGCAGAGCAGGGGGGATTGGCGTCGTGCGACACTTCATCTTCGGTGTAGGTGGTGCCCGCGTCCCAGAGCTTCTTTCCATTGGTGCGATCCAGGCAAAGGACCAGTCGGCGATGTTCCGATTGGACGGCTTGCGTGAGAAATACTTTGTTGCCCCAGACGATAGGCGTCGAGTTGCCGAGGTCCGGCAGCGCTGTTTTCCAACGCACGTGCTCACTGTCGCTCCATTGGGTGGGGAGATTTGTTTCGGCAGTAATGCCCAGTCCATTTTCGCCACGCCACGCGGGCCAGTTGGCGGAGAACGCCTGGCAGGCAAAGGCGACAAAAGAAACCGCAACGAGGAAGCGCTTCATGGTGGGAAGCATACGATGACAAAAATAAATTTCAGCTTCATTTTCGGACATAAGGGGTCTGTAGGAGGATTCACGATAGAAGAATGCATCTCTCGCCGACTTCATCTCACCACGACTTTCGATAGGCTCTGAGTATGGAAACAACATCCGAGAAAATCTCGAACAAGCAGCTGGTCGAGCAAAAGCCCGCGTTGGGAAAACGCGTCATGGTCACGACTGCTAATTTCCGGTGTCTCGGCTTTTTGGACGGTCACGATATATGGCGGCAAAGTTTCAGTGGTGAACCACTCAAGGACGTACTGGGCTGGGAAGCCATTGAAAGCGTTCAGAAGAATTAGGCTCTTACCGTTAGGTTTGTTTGTATTCTGGGGCGCTTCACCCCTGTTACCATCTCCATACGGAAGCAGTCAATTCTGTCTTGAGCATTGAAAGGTGTTTTTGTAAGCTCTCGCCCGCTCTGAGTTCGTTGACCGGAGCAAAACCCGAAAGAAAAATATTATGGCACTCCGTTTAGGCGATGAAGCTCCCAATTTTACGGCGGTAACAACCGAAGGTTCGATTAATTTCCACGAATGGATTGGCAGCGGTTGGGCGGTGCTGTTTTCCCACCCGAAAGATTACACGCCGGTCTGCACGACTGAACTGGGTGCCGT
>JAQGOU010000016.1 GCA_028293445.1 Verrucomicrobiales bacterium
CTGGTGGTGATTGCGATCATTGCCATTCTCGCGGCCATGCTTTTGCCTGCCTTATCGAAGGCAAAGGAAAAAGCCAACATGATCAAGTGCATCAGCAATCTGAGACAGTTGCAGGCGGCGCACGTGATGTATTCCGCAGACAACGACGATACGATGCCCTCGATCTATATCACTTTCGATTCCTTCGGCGCTCCAGCAGGCGACACCAACTCGTGGGTGTTGGGCGAAGTCCGAAATGTCTCTCGCGACGATGATATCAAGAACGGCGCGCTCTTTCGCTATGCCGCCGGGGTGGGCATTTATAAATGTCCGAGCGATCCGTCGAAGTCGCTCAGTGACAACCTGCCGCGCAATCGCAGTTATACCATAGACCAACTATTGGTGTATCGGCATCCGAGCGTTCCGGATGCGCTCTACAAGTCGGCGCAAGTCACTTCGCCGGCGCAGGTTTTTACTTTCATTGATGAATGTCCCGAAGGGATTGAAGACGGGAATTTCGGATTGCAACACGCACCGGTTGCCCAGTGGCTGAACCTTCCGTCCGATCGCCACAGCAAAGGAACATGCATTGCCTATTTGGATGGACACGTGAAGAAGACAACCTGGCTGGCGCCAAAGAAATACACGGGCACAAGCCAAGGGACGTCCAGTGCAGCCGATGCAACCGATCTGAAGACACTCCAGGACGCGTTGCCGAATTTGCCCTGATCATTACGAGCTTCCATGTTGTTTTGGCTGACTTGCATTTTTCTCGTAGGAGACGAGGTAACGAGTCTCAAATTTCCTCTGTTTTCGGCAGAGAAGTTAGAGACTCGTTACCTCGTCTCCTACGTTTTCAACAGGCTGCTAAAGTGATTTCGGTTGGAATTATCGCGGTTGAAGGCTTAAATAATTAATCAGATGTGGGTGTGGAAGAAACAGCATCGGACTTCACGACAAGCTTTCACCTTGATTGAATTACTCGTCGTCATTGCCATCATTGCCATCCTCGCGGCGATGCTCTTGCCGGCGTTATCGAAAGCAAAGGAAAGGGCCAACGAAATCAAGTGCCTCAGCAATTTGAAACAACTGCAAGCGGCGCACGTGATGTACTCCAGTGATAACGGCGATACGATGCCGCCGATTTATCCCACTACTGATTCCTATGGCACTTCGGCGAGCGCCACCAATTCATGGGTTGTCGGCGAGGTGCAGTTTGTTTCGCGCGATGACGATTTGAAGAATGGCGTTCTCTTTCGCTACGCCGCCGGGGTCGGTATTTATAAATGTCCAACCGATCGCAGCGTTTCCATTGCTGACCAACTGCCGCGCAACCGGAGCTACGCCTTGAATCAATTGCTGGCGATGTATCATCCGACCGTGCCGGATGCCGTCCACAAAACGACGCAGGTTTTTCATCCCAGCGAGGTGTTTACTTTTCTCGACGAAAATCCCGACAGCATTGAAGATGGAAATTTCGGAGTCGACCATGCGCCATCCACGATCTGGGTTAATACTCCCTCCGATCGTCACACGAAAGGATGTGTCATCGCTTATTTGGACGGGCATGTGAAAAAGATGAAATGGCTGGCGCCGAAGATCTTCACGGGCGTTCGTCAACCCGTTGCCAATGCTCTCGACGCGGAGGATTTGAAAACCATGCAGGATTTGTTACCGAATTTGCCATGAGTTCTGGCGGCAGTGCAAATGCCGTGCGCTTCTTGACACGGCCAACCGCCGGTGTGGGGACGTCCCCGTCCCCGCGTCATAACAACCCAACGCTTTATGGGGACGAGACGTCCCCGCACCGTTTCCGACCTTGCCGTGGTGGCAGTATCAAGATGTGCCCGTGCAATGTCGTGCGTTTCAAATTTCCTCGCGGAGAACTTCGTCACAGCCTATGGTCGTTCAAGTAATTGCAATGACTTCCTCTATGCTCCGCGCGATCCGATCAACACTGCTGGCACTGTTGTTCATTCCGATGGCGTGCGACACAGCCCCGGAGAAGGAGGCACCTGTGGCAGAAGCGGAACCGAAGACAGTCGAGACGACCAACACGAACGCGGTCGAGAATCTTGTCAAAAACGGACGGCAGCTCTTCGCCATGGGGAAACTTCAACAAGCCGAAGCAACATTCCGCGCTGTGCTTGAACTTGATCCCGAGCACAAACAGGCGGCGTTCTATCTGAGCCTAATCAGTGAACGGAAACAGAGGCTAAGTGCAAACAAGCGTTGGAGCACCGGCCTCGATGAGATGATTTATCCGACGCTGCCGATGCGCCGGATCGGAAAGTCATCGGACGAATCGCCGGGCGCGAAGGTTTATTTTACGCCCCCTGGAAGGGAAGAAATTCTGCGCAAGCTCCAGACCATTCGTCTGAACACTATCTCCTTCGATGATTTGCCATTGTCGACCGCGTTGAAGCAACTCTCTGAGGCTACGAAACAGCGCGATCCGGAGACGAATGGAATTGTTTTCACGTCGTCTTCGACGAATGCAAACGTCAGCATCAAGCTCAGCCTGCGCAATGTCCGGGTCACTGATGTCTTGGATGCGATTCTAAAGGTGACTGACGCACAGCTGAAATATTCGGTTGAAGAAACGGGCGTCGCGTTCGCGGATTTGCCCCCGGCGCCACCGCCGGAACTGTTCAACAAGAGTTTCAACATCGATTTGAAAGCTATGACGAACGCCTTCGATAGCCTCATTGGATTCACGTCGAGTCAGGCCCCCGTGGAAAAGTTGAAAGATTACTTCATGGCCGCCGGTGTTGACCTCGCACCGCCTCGATATTTATTTTTAAACGAGACTCGCGGAATGATTCTCGTGCGCGCCACCCAAGACGAGTTGGAAACGGTGGGTGCAGCGATTGATGTCATCAACTCGCCGCCGGCGGTACCTGAGAAATAAACTTTATGGTTTAACAGTCAGTTGAAAAATCCTCTTTTCTCGTAGGAGACGAGGTGACGAGTCTCAAATATTTTCGGTTTTCAGCAGCGAGGTTAGAGACTCGTTACCTCGTCTCCTACTTTTTCAACAGGCTGCTAAGCTATCATTCGATCCAACACATTTCGTGTGATCTGCTGCGCGCGTTTATCCGGCCCTTTCGGTTCAGTGTAAACTTTTGGGCGCATATAACCGGGCGGCTCGCTGAGCGCGTCGCTCCACCAGCAGGTTGAAGCATTGAAGACGAAATTCTTCTTTGGTCCGGGATAAATCGTGGCGGTGTAAAGGCCGTCGTTCTGATGACCGGGTTTGTCCTGCGTCGGTGCTGTCGAAATAATTTCCAGACCTTCAATCTTCGCCGGGTCGCCATGCCATTCCCAGCCGACAAGACCGGGAATACCGTCGCCCTGTTTCATCCCGGTGTTTTCAAAAATCCAATGCTCAGGTTTAGAGCAAACCCAGTCCGCGCCGCCGGTGATCGGGGCAATGCTGCGCGCACCGACGAGCGCATTCGCATTCGGACTCTTGTGCGGCAAGAGCACCATCGCGGGGAAGCGTTTGAATTCTTTTTCATCGGGCGGGCCAAAGAAATCGATGCGGGAGAAAACACGATTCGGAATGTCGCGCGAATTCGGTCGCGGATCAATTCGACCGCACACTGCGTTGCCGGAAAAGAAACCGACGTTCAATCCTTTGGCGATTGCGGCCTGCATGTTGTTGAACATCTCGAGCGACCAATATTCATCGTGGCCAATGGAGATAAATCCTTTCGCACGGAGCAGCCCTTTCGCGTCGGCGTGGGTATCCATGTTCGAGATGTAAGTGGCGTCGTAGCCCTGCGATTCCATCCAATGGACGAATGGAAATTCCCAGAGGAAGAATTCGCCGGAGCCGATGGAGAGCGGTTGATCGAGGATCTGACAGTATTTGCCGTATGGCCGATCGAAACAGATATCGTTCCCCGGTCCCCAATACCATTCGGACTTGCCATCATCGTAGAGCGAGAACTGGCTGGGCCAACGATTGTAAGCCTGCCAGGTGTTATCGCTGCATTGAAAAATGAAATCGGCTTTTCGATTATCGCGCACGATGAAGATGACGTAGCTCTGCAACTTCTCCCGTTCGGCGGTGAGCTTGCCGACGTACACGCCGCTCAACCAATCCTTTGGAATCTTGATACTGACACTGGACTCCCATTGGCATTCGCGCAGGCGATTCTTTCCGATCTCTGGTTCGCGTTGCACCTTTCCTTTGAACGAGCCGCAGCTTTTCATGAGTCGTCCCCCTGCCCCGCCGTAGAATCCCAGGCGATAGATATCGAGTGTGAAATCGGACTTCGGATTGGTGCTGACGAAAACATTCAGCGTTTCGCCGGAGCGAATACTGGTGTGGGAACAAAAGCCTTCGATCCAGGGACAACGATATTTGCTTTTGCGATCCGTGCGGGTATTCGCGAGCAGCCAATCGCGGGTGCCAAGCTTTTCGTTTTCTTTGCGAATCAGATTGCTGCGAGAGGATGCGGGCTTCTTCTGACCAGGCATCGCACAGCCAGACAAAGCCGCCGCGGCGCTGAGGCCGGCAATGCCTTTGAGCAGATTGCGGCGGGAGAATGTAGAATCGTCATGAGAACTCATGCGCATTTTAGACGAGCACAATCGGGAGCTATTTGGTAATACTATTTGGTGTTTTGTCGATTTTCAATGGTTTGGCTGATTATCCTGGCGTTTCTTAACGGCGTATCGGCTTCAGCACAAACCTTGAACCTCCCGGCGCGTGCGACCAATGCTCCCGGCGGCGCGGCGTTCAAGAAATTGATTGAACCGTTAACAGTCCCATACTTTTCAGCACCCAATCATCTTAGGGCGAGGGAAATTGCAATCTACGGACAAGTGTTACAAGGCAACGTGCCGAATTGGATGCGGCCAATGACTCTCGTATCAACGAACGCTATCATTAATGGAACCAATCACACCGTCAGCTATTATGTTGCTCCCGATTATTTCGCAATTGGTTCAGAGCAGGATTATTTTCTGACACCAATGACTCCCCTGCTCGCTCAACGCGTCGCCGATGCGCTGGGTTGCAGTCTGCCGACGGCAAAGATGGTCAATGACATTTGGAAAAAGGCCCCATGCCATCTTGCGCCGGCACCGATTCCCTACAGCGCCCAGATGGTTACCGTTCCCGTTTTCGACGATCACAATACCACGGTTCGCGGTCAGCGTTTCGCCGTGACTAACACCTACCCGCTGGGAACACTAACGGGGGGAGACAACAAAGACGTTGTTATCGCGAATAAGATTTATTCGAACTTTGACGAAGCCAGCACCAATGTAGTGGTCATCTACGGGTGGCACTATTTAGATGGCAGCCATATCCAAAACGTCTACAACGGCCACGAAGAAACCTACGCGGACTACAGCCACGGCATTCGAATGGTGCAGATGAATCTCACTGTGGACGGACAGGCGAGTACTGTTACGAATGTCCTGACAAATTCTAATTTCGCAGGGCTCTTGAGCGACGATACGATTTTCTCAAATAGCCGCATCCCCATCCCGCGCTATAAATTGATCGCTATGCCGCCCGCGATTACAGTTCATCCGGTAAATCAAACGGTCGTCTCCAATGCAACTGTGAGTTTCAGTGCTTTCGCCGTGGGAGAGAACACCCTCGCTTACCAATGGAAATTCAATGGAACAAATTTATCTGGCGAAACGACTTCCACGCTGACGATACCCAATATTCAAGCCACCAATGTGGGCACGTACACGGTGGTGGTCACGAACAGCGCAGGAACGGCGACTAGCATTCCGGCACTGTTGAAAATCAAGAACCCGGTGCATCCAATTTTGTTCGCGGATGATTTTGAAACGAACAGCGCGTCGCGCTGGAATTTATCCTGGGGCGCAGGAGATGGCGTTGCGGATTACACGGTTGATTGGGCGTTCGATTATAGTCATGAAGCTACAACATTCAATGGAGCGGGATATTTCATTCCATCCGCGCCGAATTCAACGGGAACTGCGACACGCGGTGTGCGATTGACAGTAAACAACAATGACGCAACCGGCGTGATTGCAGGCGTAAACCTTTATCCAAAAAACAAAATCTTCTCAAACGATTACGCGCTGAAATTCGATATGTGGATTAATTATCCCGGCGGAGTCTCTGGAGCTGGCGGCAGCGGGAGCACGGAATATGCGCTGTGCGGATTGAACCATCTTGGAACGCAAGCCAATTGGGCGGCGACAAGCTCCAGCTCGACAGATGGATTGTGGTTCGCAGTTGATGGAGAGGGTGGTGGTTCGCCCGACTATCGTGCTTTTGTTGGCAACATTGCCGGGACGCAAAGTGAATTAACCGGTACGCCGAGCGGTTTGAGTCAATCGGACAGCACAGCTGCTTTTTATCAAACAGTGTTCCCCACCAGCCGACACGAAACGAGCGGAGCACCCGGCAAGAACTGGGTGGAAGTGGAATTGCGACAAACGAACGGAGTCGTTATTTGGTTAATGAATGGAACGGTCGTGGCCCAACGCACCAACAGTTCTTCCTTCACGTCGGGCACCGCGATGATTGGGTTCATGGATACGTTTACTTCCATTGCAAGCCCGGCCAGTCAGGCGTTTATTCTTTTCGATAATGTGCGCGTGGAAGATTTGGTCCAATCTCTACAACCGCCTGCGATCACGACGCCACCGCAGAACATTCAGACGAACGTCGGAACGAATGTTACTTTCAACGTGACGGCAACCGGCTCTGCTCCGCTGCTCTATCAATGGCTCTTCAACAATGTGGCCATTGCTTCCGCGACGAATTCGACCCTGCAATTGCTCGATGTGCAGTCAACGAACATCGGTTCGTATACAGTCACGGTGAGTAACCCGGCCGGATCTGCGAGCGCAAGTGCAGAGCTGACGGTCATCTCGCAATTGCCGCGGTTTGAATCCATTGCCAGAAACGCCACGGGACCAACGCAAGTCACCTTCACTGGCAACAATGGATCATCCTATTTACTCGAAGCTTCGACGAACTTGATTTGGTGGAAACCAATTTCGGTGCTCGCCATCTCGAACGGGCCATTTCCATTTTTGGATCTGGAATCAACAAACCTCGCGTCGCGTTTTTACCGTAGTCATAGCAGCTCCAGTATTTTGCTGGCGGACTTCGAAGCGTATGCGAATGGAGCCAGCGTTTTATTTCAACGCCCCACCACGTCGGGATCCACGACGAACTTCCTAGACCTCGCGGCAACTGATTTTGCTTACGTCACCAATGTTTTTCCCGGAGGTCATACCAGCACCAAAGTGTTGACCGCAAACTGGACATTCAAAACCTTCACCAGTAATTCATGGCTGCGCTTCACCACTTTCAATACGGCAAACATTCCCAATCCGATCATCAGCTCAAACCAGGCTGTGCAATTTCAGATTTATAGTGATCGCGATATTTATGTGACACTCGGTTTGCGGGAAACGAATCCAACCGGTGCGATCGGCAGTGACGGTGGAACGGGTGGAACCGGAAACATCGAATGGGTTGGAGGCTCGACCGCCAATACAAATCCACCCAAGGGTCGTTTCGTCCCTGCTGGTCAGTGGACAATAATTACCATTTTTATGCCGTATGAACCGGTGCGTGGATTTACAGGTAATGGCATTCTCGAAACTGCCACTGGAAAGCTGGTGCTTGAGCATCTGGCGCTGGTGCCTCTCACTTCTGGGGTCCACAACGTCTATTTGGACGATTTCCGACTCATCGATTTGACCCCGTAGACACAGAATCTCAATTCCGCAAACCGGTCTGTCCAGCTCCGGAAGACAACGCCCGCCACGGAGACAAAACTGTCCTGTTAAGGGACACCCCTAAAAGCTTACTCAGGGAAAGCTTCAAAAAATGAGAGCCCCGCCGTCGGCATGGTCCATGCTACGCAATCTCCGTCCGCCAATTCGCTCCCACAACAAGTGAATTGTCTTCGGACACGTCCGTCAGCCAGTTACGGGATAGTCGGCGTTTGTTTCGGGGCTCGGTGGAAACAAACATAACTGAAAAACCTATGAAAACCATTAATCGGATCGCTGCCAAAACAACTGTTCTCTTCGCACTTGTCGTTTCACTTCTACTTGGAACCAAAACCACTGCCTCAGCCGACGAATTTCGCGGCCTTTGGGTCGACGCTTTTGGTTCCGGTTTTCTGACCACCAATGAAGTGACGCAACTCGTCGCGGATTGTCATAACTATAACTTCAATGCGGTCGTCGTCGAAGTACGTCGCCGCGGTGATGCTTTTTATATCCCCCACGCTCCCAACCAGGATCCGAAAACCACGGTAACAGCTTCAAGCTTCGATGCGCTCGCCGAAATTATTAAACAATGTCATCAAAGTAGCCCACGCATTGAGGTCCACGCCTGGACGGTGGCTAACTTGATTTGGAGTGGAACCACAGCGCCGACGCAAGCCGGACATGTTTACAATACTCACCCCGAATATTTGAACAAAACTTCCGGTGGTGCGACGCTGTTTTCCGAAGGTTATTTTCTGGATGCAGGTCATCCGGACGCCATGCAGTGGAATTACAACATGGCTAAAGATCTCGTCAGCCATTATGACATCGATGGGTTTCAATGGGACTATATCCGCTATCCGCAACAAGATTCCGGTTACAACGCAGTGGCGATCGCCCGATACAAGGCAGAGTTCGGAGTCTCGACCACGCCTTCTTTTACCAGCACTCAGTTCTCCACGTGGCGCCGCCGTCAGGTGACAGACTTTCTTCGCTGGGTAAATGCGGATCTCCTGGAAATCAAACCTTCACTCGTTATTTCCGCCTCGGTGTTCGCCAGTCGCACGGATGCGCTGAATTCCCGCTTCCAGGATTGGGGCGCCTGGAATCAAGAAGGTCTGCTCGATGTGTTTTTCCCGATGAATTACAGCTCTGACAACTCAGTGTTCACAACCCGTCTGAACGACGCCTTCAGTAACAAGGGCATTCGCACCAGTTACATGGGCGTCGGCGCTTATCTGAATACAAAGGAAAACACCTTGGCTCAGCTCAACCTCGTTCGCAGCAAACCTCTTCCCGGAACGGTCTTTTACAGCTATCGCACCCCGAACAGTGGCACCATCAACCAGGATGCGACTCTTCAATACATCAAAGATAATTTCCAACCTACATGGGTCGCAACGCCAACCCTTCCGTGGGTGGCCAACCCCACGAATGCGATTGTTAAAGGAACAGTCGTTAATCTGAATGGTGGCGCGGCCATCTATAACGCGAATGTTAGTCTCACAAGCACTCGCAAACAGTTCACGGAACCACACGGTAAATATGCCTTCTACGAAGTTCCCGTTGGTACTTACTCAGTGTCAGCAGTATCCGGCGGTGTCACCAGCGCTCCGGTAAGTGTTGCCGTGACAGCGGGTGGGATTTTCAATGTGAATCTCTCGATCAATGTTCCGGCCTCGCCCGATACAACTGCCCCGGTTATCACGTCCGTCACCACAAGTTCTGTTTCTTCCAACTCTGCGACGATTACCTGGATCACCTCTGAAGCCGCGGACGGCTTGGTTGATTATGGAACCAGCGCCAATTATGGGAGCACTGCTCTGAATGGAGTAGCCGTCACAACACACTCCGTCACCTTGAGCAATCTGAATCAATTGACCTCCTACAATTATCGGGTCACCTCTAAAGATCCATCTGGCAACACGGCCACCTCCGCCAATCTCCAATTCACAACGCCTCCTGCGAATTCCGACATTATCATTGATAATCCGG
>JAQGOU010000126.1 GCA_028293445.1 Verrucomicrobiales bacterium
CGACGGCAGGAAATTGGTGTTTTATGTCAATGCTCGTATTTCCTGTGGCTCTTAGAAAGAGCACTCCATCAAACAAGAATTTAACTGGAAACATCACTCCTCGCTTTCCCCTCTGGAAAAAAGCATTAACCACAAATCAGGGCGATTCCAATTCGCAGAGCGCGCCGCCATGAAGGATGTTAATGGAAAAGGACACTTATGAAAAAAATGTTCGCTCTCTTCGCGGCGGCGGGTTTAACCGTCAGCTCGCATGCAGCCCTTCAACACACCTTCAATTCAAAGAAAGTGACGTTGGATCAGCTGCCACCGGCGGCGCAACAGGCGATCAAAACGCAGGCCGGCAACGCTCCGATTCAGGACATCGATATGGAAACATTCGATGGATTCACCACCTACCAGGCCGCTTTCAACAAAGGCGCACAACATCAGGAACTGAGAGTCGATGCACAGGGTCGTGCCTGGGGAGCGCATTGGCGGGATATTCCACCGAACGTTGAACAAGTGGCGGAAAGGCAGATCGGCACCGGAAAGATCCTGAGCTTTAATAAGCGGCCGGTGAATGGAACGGCTATTTACCATTTCCGCTATGACAAAAGCGGAACGCCAGCTGATTTGTTTGTTTCGCAAAATGGCACCGTGATCAAACGACCTGCTGGGGTTGACGTGACGGAAAGCGCAGGTGCAGCTCCGGCCGCTCCGCAAACCCTCGATGAAGTGTTTGACGCAGCGGGGGCCAATGCAACGACGGCAGGCCAGAACGTGCAAGGTCAAGCCGCCTCTTCAGCGGCTATCGCCGGCGGAACATGGATGGAATTCAAAGATCTGCCCTGGCCTGTGCAACAGACCATCATGAACCAGGCCGGAGGCACCAGTGTACAACGGGTGTATAAAACGCAACGTGATGGACAAAATATTTATCACGCGCGCTTCGATAAGAACGGCCAACGCACGCGCCTTGCGGTTGGACAAGATGGTTCGCTTCTCAATACTACAGGGGCAACAGGCGCCTTACCGGCCGGCACAGGCAACGCCACGACCACGCCTTTAGGTGGGGCCACGAAGGTTAGCTTCAACGATGTCCCACAGGCCGCGAAAAATGCCATCACGGCGCAGGCTAATGGTGCTGCGATTGAGGATGTGGACAAAGGCACCGTGAACGGACAAACCGTTTATGAAGCCGCATTCAAGAAGAATGGCAAAACGTACGAGCTGCAAGTGAAGGAAGACGGGACTGTTCTCGGCGGCCACTTCGATTAAGCCTGGAATTAAATTCACATCCGCCGGAACGCTCCGGCGGATTTTTTATATACTCAATCGGACCGCGCCTGTGTGCAAAGCACCAGGCGCAGCGCGTTGCCATGCCAACGATAGATATTTCGAGAGCCTGTTCTTTATTTCATCTGCTGCGGCTGGTCCCGCTAAGCGGAACACAGCCGCGGTCCGTTCCACCGCGCTGGGAAAATTTCGTGGTTTCTTCTGCGTCGTTCATAGAGGCGGCGCTTTCGGCAGCAATCGAGTGATGATCAATAATAAACCGACCACAACCAAAACTAGAATGCCCCAGAAAAACCATTTCGCTCTGCCTTGCAGACCGGGAAGGGGTTGTTTGGATTCTTTAAGCGCTTCCTCCACGGTCATTTTCGCTTCGGATTTTTCGGCCGCAAACAATTGTCCGGCGACGAGTCCCAGGTCATATCGCGGTGTCGAGGCTTTCGAGTTTCCATAATAGAGAAAGGTCGGTCCATCCTCAGTCCCTTTGAACAACAGACGCGTCAATGGATAACCGAACTCAAATCCATTGATCTCGATGGCTGGGTTGTCTTCATTATTAATCTCCAGGATGAGCGTGTCGCCTACAGGCGTCGTCGAAAGAGGAACGGAGAATTTCTTGGAATTGCGCTCGGGCGTTTGCACCCAATTCGCGCTACCCACCGATCTTGCATACTTCTCGCCCCGTTCGTCGAGCATCTCCTCATACACCACGACCTCACGCCGAAACAGCGCGGTGCGGACATCGCAATTGATCTGCGTCACGGGCAAGCGTGCCAGCGGCAGTTTCAATGCCCAGCGACTGACCTTGGGTCGTTTCGGATCATCCGCTGGCGCCGCTTTGAGCGCGAGCATGGGAGTGATGCTGGTGCGCTCAATTAAAAAGGGAACCTGTTTGCCATCGTGAAGCAAACGCAGATCACTGCCATCCGATTGCGCATGCGCGAGGATTTCGAGGTCCAGGTCCAGCAACTGCACGCCAGCGCGATTCAACTGCACTTGCTTGCGATACAACCATGCGGATGTATCCAACGGCGCACCTATCAATGAAATCTCCCGAAACGGTTCTGCCGGACGAAATCCGGGATTCATCTGCAATGGGCCTGCCTGGATTATGGAAATGGGTGCGCCGTCGAGATTCGCGCCGAGACTCTGCAAATCATATCGCGGCGGTGCGGCGTTTTTGTTTCCGCTGAGAAACGAATAGCGCTCCCCTGCGTTGGCAAGGAAACCAACATAAACCGGGCGTCTTGTCGCACTCACCGAGGAAATCTGGAGAGGCGGACTGTCGCCGTTGTCGATCCTGAGCGACAGTTCGCGGCTGGGAATCTGCACGTCCATCCCGATATCCAATTTGCTCGCCGTCGGTTGTCCTTCGATGGAGATCCTGAAAATAGTGCCTTGAGCGAGCACCCGTTCAATAACTTCGTTATTCACCACTTCACGGCTGATCAACGACACACGTCGCGTGAAAAGAGGATCAGCGGTTTCAATTTGTAAACTGTGCAAACGTAAGTGAGCGGCTCCGAAGTCTAACGTTAGCTGCGTCTGCCCAGCACTCTCGCTTCGGTCTTTGACTTGCACCGAGACAGGTTCGACCGGAATGGATCCAGCTCCCGTCCCATGGATTTTCACCCCGGTGAAAGGAATAGAAGGTGACTTCGAATCATCAACGGTGATGCGCAACTTCGGCCAGCTTTGTCGGCCCGTATCGATAAACAATTGTTCTGCGCTGTTGGCCTGACGAAAAATAGGAATACCGCTGCCCAGCACTTGCGATCTATCGCCATCGATGCCCTCGATCCTTACCGGCTTGATAAATTGTGGTGCCGGGGTGACGAGAAAGACGCCTTCAAACGCGCCACCGGTTTCGATGATGAGTTCGGTCGTGTTCGCATGTAACGATACCTGAAAACTCTTTGCGTCCCTGATCACTGGAGGAGCAGATCGAGGGAGTTGCAGGGTATAAGGCACATCGTTGCTGGCCTTATCGATGATTCTCAAATCGGCGAGGTCGGCCCGCGCTGCGTTCAAGGTTTCAACAGGAATGGCGACTTTAATCACTCCGTAGGAGGTCGACTGAAATTCCTGATGATTCTGCCATTCGCTTAACGGCAGAGCGAAACTGGCGTGCGCGCAGAATGCGAGCAACAGGAACCAGGCACGAGCCGTTGAAAATTTGTTAGACGACTGGTGGTTCATTGTTCGGGGGTGATTGAGCTTTAGCATTCGATGCGAAAAACTTTTGATAACAAAACGAGGCGACCATCGCAATGATGGCGACGCTAATAAGGGCGCCAATTCGATAGAGCTGCGCGAGATGAGCCAGATCATGGAAGAACAATTTCAACAGCGCGACGGCCAACAAACCCAGGCTCGCGTAGCGTGCTCCGGGAATTTTCTTAGCGATCCCGATGATCAGCAAGATAAGAGCGAACAACGCCCACGAGATGGTGTAAGTCATATCACGCGCCAGGTTTCCGGAAAACTGGAACGTCAAAGTCTGCTGCTGTTCACTAAAGTAATCAGCAATTTCAATATTGAGGAGCAAGAAGGCCAACACAGTTCCCAGGCTCCAAAGGATCGGCGGCACATTCGTTCCGATGACGATATGCCGCGGACGTTCCAGCAATTTTGCTCCCGCGAACAAACAAAGCGTCACGATGGAATACGAATACAAATACCAGTTCCAGATCGGAGTCGCGCTCCGAACGTGATAACTCAACACCGCGGGATTCAGCGCCAACCGCGCGAACGCGACACATAACAACACAACGCCGGTGACTCGCAGGCCATTGTGCGGCACGCGATGAAACAGCCAGAGCAACGCAGCACCTTCAAGAGCCCATCCGATCGTGATCCATTGACGATCGAACTGCATGGGGAAAATCAATGTGATGAAAAAGAGCGCGACACCACCAAACCATGCCAGTTGCGTCATTCGCGCCGGATTTTCCTGCGGAGTCTTTTTCAACAGCACAATGAGGCTGACGATGGATGGCAGCGCGAACACCGCCGGCAGCGCACCCATAAAATCGTTGGGGAAGACAGAACTGACGACGCGATGCACCAGATAAAAGCTGGCCGGCCCTGAAAGTGCCGCCACCGCCCACGGAATGGTTCGCTGACTGAAATGCTTCCTGAAAACAAACGGGAACAGCGCAAAGACTAAATGAAATCCAACATACCAACCGAGGCACAGCACAGCGTGTTCAGGTTGGAATTGTTTGAAATGCCAGGAATGTTCCAGGGCGAAGACGCATCCCAATCCGACGGCGGGCAACCAATCGAGCATGTACTTCCGTGTAACTCCGAGCATCAAAAAGATCAGCAATAACGCCAACCCAAAGACCGGCGAAGGATCTGCCAAAGGAAGTCGCACCGCGACCATGATCAAGAGCAGGAAAGGGAGAATGGCCGACATCGCCGGCAGTTGAGCCAGCGTCTCGGGCGTCGCCGAGAATCCAAGCATGTCATCTGTGTTTGGAACGCCGTTCTGTGACCATTTCGCCCAAATCTTTCGCGTGGCAAAAATCGCCACGACAAAAAAGAAGATCGCAAATCCGCCGATCAGAAGAAGTGGCGCGGAGACGCCAGTGAGGTCGGCTGGAATGTGGAAAATCCAAAGGGCGGTTGCGACCAACGTGAGTAACAGCACCGCAATGATCGACAATAGTGAAGCGGTCATCACCGCGAGACCGATCGCCAGCACATCGAGCAGAAGAATGCAGGGCCAGACCAGGAACGAGATCTCGGGGATCTTCACGATCGGGATCATCACGAGAATTAAGGCGATAGGCGGAAAGATATGTCCCCACCACGTCGGCTTGATCGCCGGACGTAGTCGTTGCAATAGGATCGGGAAAATGGAGTGGAGCACGGCGAACAACAGATAAAAGCCGAGTCCCCAGTTCAGAAGCGCGTTGTTCAAGGATTGAACCGTCCAGGCTGAGAGCAATGTAAACACCGTGATGCCGGCAAACACATGCACCCGAAACAGTTTCGTATCCGTCAACGTGAGGGCAAGGAGGCAAAGGTCTGCGAGGAAAACAAACGAAAACACAAGACCAGGTCGCACGGAAAGTTCACTGTATCCCAGCAGATAAAAGGCAAAGCCGAAGGAAACAAAAGGCAGCAGGATCGCAGGAGCAGCGAACCACTTATCATTTTGCTTTCGCTTTTGCGCAAAGAAAAAGGCCGCGACGAAAAGCGCACTGAAGCTCAGGAAGATCGTCATCCCTGTGAATACTTTGGGGACCTCGAAGAACTTCTCGGTCCAACCGATCTGCATAATCACCGTTCCCACGACCCCCAGGACCGGCAGGAAATTCCATCGACGATGCAAAGCAACAGCGATCAAGCCGACGTCGAGCAATCCAATGTAAACGAAGAGACCTAACGGATTGTCTTGTCCGGTGGAGAGCAGGATGGGTGTAAGAAACCCGCCAAGCATTCCGAGAATGGCGACTACCATCGCGTTCAGGCGCACGGCGAGTAAAAAGGCTGTCGCCGTGATCAGCACCATCAAACCAAACGCTGGAAACTGTCCAAACAAGTGATAAATGGAACGAGCCGAAAACGTGACGGCGTAGAGAATCACCACACCCGTTCCGCAGAGTGTTTGCGCAGTCACTGCGTATTCTTTCTTCGAGACAAAAAAGCCACCCACGAGCAACCCGATGCCCACGAGGAATCCCATGGCAACGCGCAGTTCAGGGGAAATGAGATTGTGTTCAAACGAATATTTCAGGAAGAGCGCGACGCCGATGAACAGCGCCAATCCGCCGATCCAGGCGAAAAGCTTTACCCCCATGAACTGTTCCCAGTTGATTGTTGGAATCTTGGGAACATTGGAAACCGGCCTGTGCAACGGTGGCACTATCGGAGGCGGCGTGGGGACTGGAGCCTCGGGAGCTTGCGCTAAAACAGGTTCGGGCATTGGAGTAACCATCGTTGGTTGCTCAATGATCGGCGGCGAGAAGAAGGGCGCAGGAGACTCTTGTGGAACAACCGGCCTGGGTGCTTCTGGCTGAGGAACCTCTTCCCGCTCACTCCTGAGAGATTCCAGTTCTTTCTTAACGCGCGAGAACCGGTCCTCCAAATTATCGATTTGCCTGCGCAACTGTTCGATCACGTCGGAAAGGCGACCGAACTTGATTAGCACCCAAATCGGAAACCCGATCAGAAGCGCGATTAGCATCAGCGCCACCATGATGAGAAATGGAATCATAGCTTATTTGGAAAACCGGTTTGTTGATGATCGGTTGTTAAACAACTGCCCTTCACACCGCCAAACTACGATGAAGTGTCCAAAATGCGTTAATCGAAAATAACAATGCTCCCATTCCCAAAATCGATGATTGGCTACGCCGCCTTCAAATCGACTCCCGCCATGAGACGCATGAGATGCGGTTGCGAGAATTCCGGACGCTGCAACTCTCCGGCGACCACACCGTTCCTCATCACGAGGATCCGCCGCGAAAGATTCATCACTTCCGGCAACTCGGAGGAAATGACGAGGATCGCAATACCCTGGCAGGCGAGTTCATCCAGCAGTCGATGAATCTCTGCTTTAGCCCCCACATCCACGCCGCGAGTCGGTTCGTCGACAATGAGAATTCGACACTCTCGTGCGAGCCATTTTGCCAGCGCGATCTTTTGCTGATTGCCACCGCTCAAGCTCGCGATCGTTGTTTCGAGCGAGGGCGTCTTCACGCGCAGGCGCTCAGCATAACGTTGTGCGAGCGACTTTTCTTCTTTCCCTTTGATGAAGCCGAACGCTGCCAGGCGGCTGAGTGTCGCCAGCGAAGTATTCTCACGACAATTCATCGAGAGAACCAACCCCTGGCGCTTGCGATCTTCGGGGAGCAGCCCGAGTCCGGCTTCGAGCACGGTGTTTACATTTCCGAGCGGCAACTCTTTCCCATCAATCCACATTTTTCCCGTAGCATTTTTATCCAGACCAAAAATCGCCTGCGCCACTTCGCTGCGACCAGCACCGACGAGTCCCGCGAATCCCAAGACTTCGCCAGCGTGTAATGTGAAACTCACGTTGGAGAATTTCCCGCGTGAAGAAAGATTTTCCACGCGCAACAGTTCTTTGCCTGACTCTTTCCCAAGATGATTCGGTTCCTGAAACAAAACTTCACGTCCAACCATCTGGTGAATGAGCCGATCGGGATTTGTTTGAGAAATCTTTTCCGTGACCACGTGACGACCATCGCGAAGAACCGTGATTGAGTCGCACAGTCGAAAAATTTCTTCCATGCGATGTGAGACGTAAATGATGGTGATGCCGCGTTGCTTTAGGTCGGCCAACAATTTGAAGAGGTGTTCGCTTTCGCCCGCCGACAACGAACTCGTCGGCTCATCCATGACAATCACCTGCGCCCTGGTGCCGAGGGCCGCGGCGATTTGCACCATTTGTTCCTGGCCCGTGGAGAGATTCCCGATCAACTGATCGACGTCGATGTTTGATCCGACTTCGGCGAGCATGGCGCGCGCTTGTTCCTGAATTTTTCTTCGATCCACCCAACCCGCACGCCGGGGCATGTCACCGAGACAAAGATTCTCCGCGACGGAAAGATTCGGACAAAAGGCGAGTTCCTGATGCACCATCGCGATGCCGAGATGACGGGCGGCGAGAGGATTCGTTGGGTGAATGACATTCCCTTTGAGTCGAATCTCTCCTTCATCCGCGGAGTAAACTCCCGCCAGAATTTTTCCGACCGTGCTCTTTCCTGCGCCGTTCTCGCCGATGAGCGCGTGACAACTCCCCTGCTCTACCGCAAAAGAAACATTATCCAACGCGAGAACGCCTGGAAAACGCTTGGTGATATTTTTAAACTGGAGAAAAGCTTCCGCCACGCAGGAAGAGATAAACACGACTTCACGTTTTTGTGAATCGGTCTCTCAAACCTCTTTGCCTCGGAATGTTTCTGAAGATTACTTCTTCAGTTCTGCGCGCAGGAACTCAGGGCGATTCGTGGTGATGCCATCGACACCCGCTTTCTTCTCAGCGCGGGCGACTTCCGGATCATCAACGGTCCATGTGTAGAGTTTCAATCCAGCCTTGTGAACTTTCTTCACGAACGCTTTGTTCATGGGGAAGCCGGAATTCAAATCGAGTCCATCCACCTTTGCGTCCTTGGCCTTTTGAATCAGTTCATCGATGTCTGGAAGCTTGCCGGTCTTTTTATCTTTGGTGTAACCGGCGAGCCAATAGACCGGGTGCTTCGGAAATCTTTCCTTGGCGGCTTTGGCCATATTATAGTGAAACGTAATGATCCGAAGTTGGTTCGGCTTTTTACCAGAAGCGGTCATGGCCTTATCGAGTTCGTCCAGAATCGCTTTGGCCTTTTCGAAGTCAGCACCTTGAACGCTGTCTTTCAATTTGATTTCGGTAAAAATGCATTTGCCGTCGGGGATCGTCGCAAAGAACGATTCCAACGTCGGAATCTTCTCGCCGGTGAACTGAGGCCCCTTCCATTTCCCAATATCGATGTCTTTCAACTCGTCCCACGTATGGTCCGCGATCTTTTTATCGACCCCGCCTGTGCGTTTGGTGTTGTCGTCGTGCATCACGACCATTTTTCCATCTTTGGAAAGGGAGATATCCGTTTCGATGCCGTCGGCTTTTTGCACCCACGCCAACTTCATCGAGGCCAGCGAATTTTCCGGCGCATCAAACGAGGCGCCACGATGCCCGACAATTTCAAAAGCAGCCGCCTTGGAAATGGTTAAAGACATAAGAATCGCGAAAGAGAAACGTGAAACATCAGAGTACTTCATCGGCGCGAAGTTATTGAAACCACCTGCCCTTTGGCAATGAGTTTTCGTTCTGCCGTCGGATTACGACTCGTCGGATTCGGACGGTTCTTCCGTAATCTCGTTGAGGTGCTGTCGGTCGCGCAGGAAAAAGTAAACCAATCCGCCGACGACACTCCAAAACAGGCCCCCGGAAAAAGTGAGCAACGACACGGAAAGAGCAGCCGTCTTGCCGACTGCAATTTGGGGCAACGCCAGGATACTGACGAACAGCCCTTCCCGCACACCAAGTCCGCTCGGGGTGATCGGAAGGGCGGAGATGCAGGTAATCATCGGGACGATCACAAACAGCGCGAGGGGCGGAATATGCAGATCAAGCCCCTTCGCGAGGACGATCACTTGCACCACGCAAATCGCATTCAGCAACATAGAAAGCACGATGCTCTTCAGCAACAGCGCCCGTTGTTGTCCGAACACCCGACACGAATCAAGGGAACGCTCCAGGTGTTCGCCCTTGGGAAGTTTACGGAGAAACGCACGCGCGTTCGGCCAGCGAGATGAAACCCCGCCCCACAACGCCAGAACAAGAAAGAGACTGCACGCAAAGAGCATTCCCAGGATGATAATGGCCGCCATCCGCAATGCTGCCACGGCATTTTGAGAATCCTTCGTCGCTGCGACGTCGGTAAACAAAGCGAGGTTCGGAAGAATCATCAGCGCCCCAAACATCAGCATCGACCAGAGCCCGAGCAACCGATCGATAAAGACCGTCACGACTGCTTCAGTTTTCTTGTGGTGTGTTTCCCGCGCGGCGTAGTAGGCCTTCATGAGATCCCCGCCGGTGGACCCGAGAAAAAACGAATTGAAGAACTGGGCGACGAAAGAAATTTCCGTCGCGCGCACAAAGGAGAGATGCAGACCCTGCGCTTCGAGAATCATTCGCCAGCGCAAGACGCCGACCACAATGGTCAATCCTACTAAAAGTAGTGATAACGTAAACGCGCTGAGGTGAATCAATCGAAGCGTCTCCCACAACTCGTGCGGCCCGATGCTCCAGGCGACCTTCCATTGTTCCATCCGCGTGAGGTGTGTCCAATCTTTCCCCTGCGCTTCAAACGAGAACTTCCCCTCGTTCATGAAAATCGAATGGAAAATCCAGGTCAGCAACAGCGCGCAAATAATGACGCGCAGTGTGATCTTCAGGAATTTCCGGGGCGCGCTCACTCAGGTCCCCAGATCGATTTGATGTGCGCCACCCCGGCGTTCACTTCTTCCACCGGAACGGACGGATGAAGTTCGAACACTTTGATATGCTCGGGTTTCACGGAGGCTTTCAATTCGGTGTAGTTGATCACACCAGTGCCCGGCGCACAATGATCGCGCGCCGGCAACTTTACATCATGCACGTGAAAACCGCCAAGCCTCGGCACCATGCTTTCCAGATGAAAGCGATGATTGATAAAGCCGAGGTTCTCCTTGATTTGCGCATGACCGCAGTCGTGCCAATAGATCACCGTGGGACTGGTAAACTCTTTGAAGAAAGAACGGAAATCGCTGTCGATCGGTATTTCTTCCAACGCTTCGCGGTTCTCGACGCCAAGCTTGATGCCGAGCGGTTCGGCGACGGCAATCAAACGCTCGAGCATCTGGTTGGCGAGCTTCACCGCCTTTTCTTTTTTGTCTTCGCGCTTTTCGTAAGCGGCATCGCAGAGCTTTTGAAACTTTTCAGTCTCGCGCTCGCCGCGTTCCAGCATCTCGACCAGCTTGTCGGTATAAATTCGCATGTCGATCCGGCCCATGTGCAGAACGACGACCGGCGCATTGACGCGGGCGGCGGTCTCGATGGTTTTGACCGAATGACGATACGCGCTTTCCCATTCGCGTTTATCAGTGGAAGAAAATTTAAAAAGATTCGGTGCCGCGTGGGTGACTCCCATCGGCAGCGGACAGAAGTTATGCAGGGAAGAAATCTTTATTTCACCCGCATCCACGGCTTCGAAAATTCCGGGCAGAAGGGTGATCCGAATGCCATGACTCAACTCGGCATATTCAAAGCCCAGTTCACGGATCTCGCGCAACATGGCGCGTCCATCGCTATGGCGATGAGAATTCCAGCAGGTTGAAAACGAGTACATATCGAACGTTCTAAGAGGAACAACCTGCCTGGCAGTTCCCCGTTCCTGATTACGAAAAAACCGAGTGTAGCAGTTAACCACACTCGGCTTGTTGAAATCAAAATGATTTACAGATCTGCATAGCGGGCAGTAAGCATCGCGGAAAAGCGTGCAGCTTTTTCCTTACGACGGCGGCGTTCACTCGGCTTTTCGTAATGCCGATGATTACGCACTTCTTTCAGCGTACCTTCGCGGTCGATTTTCTTTTTCAACCTGCGCAACGCCTTGTCTACTGATTCGCCTTTTTTAAGTCTGATTTCAGTCAATTAAATTCACTTCCTCTCCGGATCTAAGATGGGGTGTTGTGCCCATCCGTAAAATTAAGGGAGACGGAGGATAAGTTTGGATGCGGCAGGTGTCAACCGGCAAAAGGGGGTTCTTTCGGGTGCCGGGTACACCTTGACACAACCACCATGGCAACGTCGAAAACGGTGTGGGGACGTCTCGTCCCCGCAAAGCGTTGGGTTGATATCACGTGGGGACGGGGACGTCCCCACACCAGCGGTGGTAGTGTCAAGACGCGCCCTCGGATGCCCTGAACTCGAGTCATTTTGAGATGGTTCGACGCGTGGTGTTGGCGCTTTGGAGGAAGACCATGATGTTGTTCTGCATGTTATTGGTTAAATTCTGGGACATCGTCTTCGATACCAACTCATACTTCTCACCCTGCTTTACCATATAAAGCGGCAACACCGAGCTACGCCCACTCCGAAAAAAGTATTTGGTGTAAACGAACAGGCCACCATCCGGCTCGCCACTTTGATGCCACATGAGCGCCTGCATGTTGGTGATCGATGATCCCATGCTTTGAAACCGCTCTTTTATCTCTGTCTTGTTATAAATCTCATCCAGTGATTTCTGGGACCCACTCGAAAAAAGAGCCCGTGTCTTGGCTTCAGGATTCCCCTCTTGATTGACCGCCAACAATTCCGTGATCACCTTCCAGGGCGTGCTCCGATCCGTGCTGCCACTGAATCCTTCGGCCTTGGACTGAATATGTCCTTCGGCAGCATTCGTGAATATCTGACCCGTGCTGCGGTAAATAAGATTTGTCCCTTCTTTCTCGCTCAAAGAATAAGCCAATAAATGAGGCGTGTTTGTCGGGATAACCACTTCGATAGGCCCCGTTTTAAAAACCGGAAAGACATCGGCCGCCGAAACGTTCTTTGCGATCAGGCATGTCATCAGGGCAAGCAAAATGGAAATTCGTCGTTTCATCGGAGAATGCAAATATAGCCTCAGCCTTGTCGGTGCAAGTTGTTATAAAGGTAAGGACCGCGGCTGTCCCAGCCGCAGCGGATCCGAACCAGCCAAAACATGCCAAGTTATAGCGATTCTCAAAATAATTTCCTGAATACACGGATTTGCCGCGCTGCGGAAAGGCGCGCGGCATTTATGCCGCTTCACCGCACGACCGACAAAAACCCTGGAGAATTCGCAAAGCCTGCTCGATTGACTACGTTGAAGCGGCGTAAACGCCGCGCGCCTGTCGCCAACGCCCCCTGCGATTTATCGGGAAATTATGTTTGAGAATCGTTCTAGACCGGCGCCGTTCCGAATCATTTCACCCGCTGCGGCTGGGACAGCCGCGATCCGTTGCGACGGCCCATCATCATTTCATCATCTCCGGTTTGGCGATGAACTCGACGAAGCGCTTCTTATGAATCGCAAAGGTGACGTCAACCGTCTGAAGTTCGTTTGTGCTCACCGCGTAAAATCCGTAATAGTTCCCACTCGTACTCGTACTCGCACTCGAACCACTGGTCAGCACATCGTTGCCATTTTGGTCGGTGGCTTTAATGGGCGTAAATCCAAATCCTTTCAAAGGCGGTTCCGTGTTAAAATTCACGGCGTAAGTATCGGGAAATTCCGGACTCAGATTTAAGATCTTATTAACGTTCAGCATTTTAATCGTAAAACCCTGCACTGTGTTCGTAGCAACAGGATCCATATCGAGAGGATAGACCGACGGTGGACCGGAACGGACGCCAGCTGTGACTACGTTACCCGACCAATTGCCCACGACCGTGTCGGATGGCGTCACGCCGTTGGTGATGCTGTTAGTGGTGACCGGAACACCCTTAAAAGTGACCAACTCATCTGCCGCGAAATTTGTCCCGCGTGATAGTTCCACATTTATTTTCCAGGCTGGCTCATCGGGCCATGGAATGGAATCAGCGAAAAGCTTCCCCTCCCCTTTATCATCAAAACGGCGTTGTCCGTTAACCTCCGTTCGATTGCCCGTGGCATCCGAAAGAAACGTTTCGCCAGTAGTCCAATCTTTGGTCGGCAGACCGTTTTCCAAAACTCTTAGACAAATCCACGTTTCCGGGTTCCAGCGGTTGGTGGCCCGAAGCGGAACCTCATCTGAGTCCGGGTCAACATTCGTGAGCAATCGAGTGAGAGTGATCTGCAGATCGCCATTGGTTTTTGTGATCGGCAACAGTTCCGGCTTCCACTCGGGAAAGTTTTCATGCACCGGATTTTTGATCTGCATCCGCCCGAGTTCCGTGTAACTAGATTGCCCGTTAGTGCTTGTTGTCTCTTTGAGCAGACGAAGTGTTAAAACCTTGCCACGTCGGGGGAACGTCTCAAATTTAATCGGGTCCAAGCCCAGCGTTGTCGTGGAAGAGCTCCACCCGGTATCAACCGTCGAACAGACTCCGTTCTCATCCTCGATGACAATTACCAATGACTGAGAGAGAACCGGATCACCCACGGCAATATTGCCTGGAACAGAAATCGTGTTCGGCGATCCGGTATTCGTTGATTGGTCCTTGAACCAAAGCAGCAACATTGGCGTCTCGGATTCCTCGTTGTTTTTATCGGCGACAAGGCTTTCAGGCAACCAGTCCTCGGGCACACGCGCCAGGAATCGCTGCAATGGGGTTCCATCTACCCAAACGTGATTCGTTCCATAAGTGGAGCCGAGAAGAACGAGTTGATGATCGTTACCGAAGATAAAGGTTTGCTCCTTCGCTCGATCCCATAACGCAAAAACCAAGCCACCCACCGCGAGAAGGGAGATTAAAAGAATCGTAGCGGTTCGCCGGTTCATGGCACCCGCGATTCAACCGTTGGTTCGAGGCTCCGGCAATCTCAAACGGGAAAATTGCCGCACCATCCTCAGTCGCAGTCATTTTGGACCGAAAAAGTGGCCCTCGGCTGGAACCAGTTCCATTTGGGTTCCATTTTGGACCAAAAACGGGTCCCTCGCTGCGGCGAGAGTCATTTTTTAGAGCCAAAATGATACCCTCGGAGAAGCGAGAGCGTTTTTTAGAGCCAAAACGGGACCCTCGGCGGTCTGGATGACTTTTTTTGACGTAAAAAGAGACTCTCGCAAAAGCGAGGGCATCTTTTTGGAGCAAAAATGACACCCTCGGAAAAGCGAGAGTGTTTTTTTAGCCCAAAAAAGGACTCTTTCCAGCGAGAGGGTTATTTTGGAGCCAAAATAAGTCTCTCGGAAAGGC
>JAQGOU010000128.1 GCA_028293445.1 Verrucomicrobiales bacterium
GCGCTTCGCTGAAGTGCAATATCAGGTCGTCGTTTTGGACGAAGCCTTCGCAGGAGACTCGATCGCCGATAATCGCACGCTTTACTACGTGCAACATCTTGCCATGAGCGAACGCCGGCATGTCTGCGTTCTTTTGGTGGGACATTCCTTCGAGACACTCAATGCCTTGCAGGCTTTTCAACAAAGCGTGCATGCCGTGATCAATTACTCCGAATGGTCGTTGTTGGGTCAGCTCCTGCAAAAAATTGTGGCTGAGAACGATCTATTCCTTACCACCTATCGGCAAACCCTCGTGCGCGTTGCGCAGGGGCGTGCGCAACCCCGTCATTGAGCCGGTTTAAGGGCTCATGACGCGCCTTGATCAGGCACTTGTCGAACGCGGCCTCTGCGACAGTCGCGAAAAGGCCAAGCGGGCTATTATCGCTGGAAGCGTTCGCGTGAACCAACAACTGGCGCACAAGGCCAGCGACAGCATCAAACCAACCGACCAGCTAACCCTCGAAGCTCCCGAAAAATTCGTCAGTCGCGGTGGGTATAAACTCGAAGGCGCCTTGAACTTTTTCGCCCTCGATGTGACCGGACTTACCGCGATCGATCTTGGCGCATCCACCGGCGGCTTCACGGATTGCCTTCTGCAACGCGGGGCCAAGCAGGTCTACGCAGTCGATGTCGGTCATGGCCAACTCGCCTGGAAACTTCGCCAGGATCCGCGCGTTGTGGTCATGGAAAAAACGAATGCGCGAACGTTGACGCCTAATCACTTCCCTGCCCCGTTTACCCCTGTCGATTTGATCGTGGTGGATTGTTCCTTTATTTCTCTGCGAAAAATTCTTCCCGCTGGCATTGCATTGCTCAAGTCGGGCGGTAAAGTTGTGGCGCTTGTGAAACCGCAGTTTGAAGCGGGCAAAGCTGAAGCGGACAAAGGCGCCGGGGTCATCACGGATCCTGAAATTCATGCACGGGTTTTGCGGGAGTTGCGGGAATTTGTCGTGACCGATCTGGCGCTGAAATGCCTCGGCGAGACTGAATCGCCACTGCTTGGACCTGCGGGCAACAAGGAATTTCTCATCCTGCTTGAAAAAAACTAAGATTAAAAGCATCGGCCTGATCGCCAATGCCGAAAAACTTTCCAGTCGCGCCCTCGCGCAAAAAGCAGCGTCTCTCATTACCAAAGCTGGTCAAAAGGTCTTCACTGACCAGTCTACGGCAAGCTTCGCAGAATTAAGCTGCCCGCAACTCAAAGACGCCGCCGCCCTGGCCAAGAAAGTAGATCTGCTTTTGGTGTTCGGAGGTGACGGAACCATTCTACGGGTGGTTCGTGAAATTAATGGCTCGAAGACACCCATCTTGGGAATCAACGCCGGTCGACTTGGATTTTTAACAGCAGTTCCCGCCCAGGATTTACCCGGCGCCCTGCAGCGACTTTGGGACGGCGAATTCACTTTAGAAAAGCGCGCCTTGATCGATGCCACCTGCGAGCGCCCGGTCAATTGCATTGAAAGCAGTGCGTTCAACGACGTGGTCATCAGCCGTGGCGCTATCTCGCGCATGATCGAACTCGAAGTTTCTGTAAATGGAGAAATCGTCACCTGCTATCGTTGCGACGGCTTGATCATCAGCACCCCGACCGGCTCAACCGCCTATTCACTGTCTGCCGGCGGTGCCATTATCAATCCCTCGGCGGATGTTGTCGCGATTACGCCCATCTGTCCTCATACCCTTTCCAATCGTTCCGTAATCGTCGGCCTTGATTCAGTTATTTCGGTCAAAGTCATCAGCGAGAAAGTCGAAACCACTCTGACAACGGATGGCCAGACGCAGATTAATCTCAACGCCGGGGATGTCGTCGTGATGCGACGCAGCAAGCGCGTGGTTCAATTGGTCCATCTCGGTGGCAGCTCTTTCTTCGAAACCGTCCGCCGCAAACTGCATTGGAGCGGCTCGAATGTTTAATTTTTGCTGTTTCGTTCTTCAAATTCGCCAGACAACAATTTAGAAACCTACAATGGTTCGCCTTAAAGACATTGCCGCTCACGCACAGGTTTCGATCATGACCGTGTCGAAAGCTCTCCGCGATGAATCAGATATTTCTGACAGCACGAAGGCGCGCATCAAAGCCCTTGCCCGAAAAATGGGCTATGTGCCTGATTCCGTGGCGCAAGGGCTTCGCAATCGCACCACGAAACTGTTCGGCCTGATTATTTCATCCACGACCAATCCGGTGTTTGGCCGCTTGATGATGGCCCTGGAAGAAAAGGCCCATGAGATGGGTTACGATTTAATTCTCGCCCAGTCGCGCAACCTTCCCGAACGCGAGGAAGTTCAAATCCGGAGAATGCTCTCGCGCCGCGTTGATGGCCTCTTTCTCTCGCCGGTATATCGAATGGAACAATCCTCTCCCATTTACGAAGAACTCAGGACAAACGGTACACCAGTCGTGATTCTTGGACACCAGGCGCCTTTTTGTCGCGGCTTCACCACCGTGGAAACGGATGACATTCGCGGCAGCTATAATGCGACGAAACATTTACTCGACCTTGGTCACAAACGGATCGCTTACTTTATGGGGCCAACGATTTCTCCGTTCGCCCAGGAACGTTTTGAAGGTTATCGCTACGCGCTGCGCGAAGCGAAGATCGAGGTAGACGACAAGCTGATTTTCCCTGCGGGCACGACGATTGAAGAGGGTGAAAAAGCTGCGCTGCAAATGTTGCAGGAAAATCCGGGAGCCACCGCCGTGCAGACCTTCAATGACCTCGTCGCTATTGGCACTGCCAACGTCTTGTTGAATCAAGGGTTAAAAATCCCGCAGGATATCTCGGTGGCTGGTTTCGGCAATGTCCTGGCCGCGGAGCATTTTCGCGTGCCGCTCACGACCATTCGCCAACCGAAGGCCCGCCTCGGCACCGCCGCGATGGAAACAATGCTGAAGCTCCTTGCCGGCGAACGCCCCGAATCAAAGCGTCTTCCTGCTGAGATCGCCGTGCGTCGCAGTACCGCCGCTCCGCCAAAAAAATCCGAAGGCTAGAGCGGCTGCCGAAACGAGAACCAGCCTAAACTTTCTTCCGCTGCCATCCGGCGATGAACATGCCGTTACCATTGCACTCTTGTGGCCAGAGCCACAGCTGAGGAGCGGGTTCCCGCTTTACGTTCGACGGATTCCGCAGTGCGATCGGTTCAAATTCCGGGAACGCTTTTTCAAATTGCGCAGCGACCTCTGTCGTTTCGTTGCGCGTGAGCGTGCATACGGAGTAGAAAATCTTTCCGCCCGGCTTCACCGCTTTGGCCGCATGGGAGAGTAACTTCGTTTGAATGGCTGCCAGTTCCAGAACATCCGTCGGAGTCGCGGTCCAACGCGCGTGCGGATTGCGTTGCCACGTTCCCACTCCGCTACAAGGTGCGTCCACAAGCACGCCGTCGCACTTGGTTTTCATGGGCAGTTTTTCAACGCCCGTCCAATGGGCCGTTCGATAATTAAACATCTGCGCCCGGGCTCCGCGCTGCTTCAATTTCTGCAGCCGCCACTCCGCGCGGTCAGTCGCCCAGATCGCTCCTTTGTTTTGCATCAGGTCGGAGAAATGCAACGTCTTCCCGCCTTCACCGGCGCACGCATCCCACCAGGTCTCGCCCGGCTTCGGCGCACAGAGCAAACCAACGATTTGCGAACTGACATCCTGCAATTCAAATTCACCCGCCTGAAATTCTGCCGTGCGAAAGAGATCCTCCTGACCGCTATAAATCAGCGCGTCGGCCAACTCGCCCCTCGTTCTCTCGACGCGAAATAATTTACGTTCCAATTGCTCGCCCTTCCCGACGCGAGAGCGCAACCAGATCTTCGGCTCGATTTGGATTCGACGCAGCCAATCCACAGAAACATCCATGTATTGCGAAATCCAGGGGGGAATCGCTTTGGTCCGTAACACTTCTTCGGGAAAGCGATCGGGACGCTCCACAAACTTTTCCGCCAGGGCCATCGCCTGTTGGATCCCCTCCTCCACCGGGGCCTCTTTGTCGAGCCAACCGAACCAACGAAAATAGGTGAAGACCGCTTTACTGATGCTCGAAGACTCCTCACGGGAGAGTCCGCGTTGCGCTTTCAATTCAGCGCGCAAGACCAGATCAGCAGGATGAGCGGCATCGGCCCTCTGGATTACGGCACTGATGATTTTTTCTAACGGCCTTTCAAGCATGCTGGAAGGTCGCAAAGACGCCGTCGGCTTTCAATGCCCTTTCCTAAATGTCTGCATCCGTGGCCCGTGCCTTCCGATTGTTTCGGAAATCTCCGCATTCCGGTCGATCTCAGCAAAAACGAACCAAAAATCTCGTTCGCGACCGTTTCTCACCCGATTTCCCTTCAAAAACCTGCCTTGAACGCTATTTCCAGGAATTTTTGTTCCATAATCGCCGTCAGGAATATTCTATGCGGAATTTCCGTTCCGTAAACGTCGTCCGGAACATTCCGTGCGGAATCCCCGTTCCGTAAACGCCGTCCGGAATATTCCGTGCGGAATCCCGGTTCCGTAATCGCCGTCCGGAATATTCCGTGCGGAATCCCGGTTCCGTAATCGCCGTCCGGAATACTCCGTGCGGAATCCCGGTTCCGTAAACGGCGTCCGGAATAAATCTCATGGAATTTTCGTTCCATAAAACTCCGTCGTGGAACCTCTGCCAGGACTTGCGCTTGGTAATTACCCCCGATTACGGTCGCGTGACCAGAATTCGCAAGAATCGTTTGGTTTGACTCGCCATTCCCGCCGTATCGCGGACGGTGACGACTTCATTTGGCGAACCGACACGGGAACGTTCCGAAGCTTGCGCCGTCAGAATAATATTCGTCCCCGCATAACTCGCGATGTCGGACCACCCGCTCAAATCGGCGGAAACCTGAACATGATACGTCACACCTTTTTCCGCCGGACGCCGTGTAAAGCTGATCTCATAGTAATTCGTGCTTTGACTGGAAACAACGGCCGGGCGGGTGACCACATTTGTCTTCCAATAGTTCAAGAGGCTTATCAGTGCCGAAGGCGTATTCGTCGGAGCCGGATGGTTGGCCTGGTCAGCCGTATTCACGCCATGACAACTGGCGCAGGTGCGAATCTCTCCCGGCTGAAACGTAATCCAATACCGCTCGCGAACGACGCCAACACTATTCGTATCGGTGAGTTGCCACGACAACGCTCGTCGCGCAGGCACAATCGCCGCCATGGAACCATCGCTCCCAATCGGCACACTCGCGAGCGGCGCCGAGGGAGTCGTCGGATTATCCACCGCTGGCTCGTGAAGATGTTGCGCAATGATTCGGCGTCCATTGCCTTTGTTCGCGGGATTGCCAAAGTTCAGGCCGCGCAACTGATCGGCTTGAAACAACTGCAGCCAGGCCACATCGTAAATTTTTCCGCCCGCACCGACCGTTTGATGATTCGTCCCGGGTGCACGCAGATTGAAGGGTTGAATCCGATCCGCTTTGTCCCGGGTGGTGACGTCGCGGCTGATGATCAAAGCCAGTTCGTGCGTGCGCAGATATTTTTGAAAAGCGCTCACATCGACGCCCGCCTGCGCAAACGCGGCCAACTCCGGCGCGGCCATGTGCGGTTGTAAGCGCGCCGGCCGAGCGCGAGCGACGACCTCGACGGGATCCAGTTCCCAGAGAAAATTCGTCTGCGTGACAAAAACATCCGGGTCCCAATAAGAGGCGCGGTTCGTCAGTCCCGAGGTGAATGGCGTGGAGGGAATGTAAAAGCCGTTGGTGAATTGAAGGAACTTCAACTGAAACTCATATTTCGTCGCGGGAAAAGTATTCGTCTCGGCACCGGTCTCATAGAGTGCATTCGTCGTATGCGCCGCGATCATGTAGCCGTCGGTGGTCATCAAGGGATTGCGATAAAAGCCGGTGTGATTGGTTGGAATCGTCGCGGCAGAATTGGCGTAGACGTGCGTGGCACGGGGCGTGAGATACCGGATGAGCATTTGCGAAGGATTGACGTTGGTGCCGCCGGTCAGCGAGACCAGTTGTCCGCCGGAATGCGTCCCAAATTCCGGCGCGTCGATTCCGTAGAACAATCCGTTGGTGCGCGGGTCTTCACAGGCCATCAGGAAATTATCGATGGTGTTCGTATTGTAATGATTCCCGAAATAATAGAGGTCCTGAATATTGACATCGTTGGTGAATGCCGCGTTCGCATAGCTGCCTCCGAGTTCATGGCGACCGACGTGGTTCAACGTTTCCTCCTCAGTGCCGTCCTCGTTGATCTGCCATGGAAAAAATTGATTAAAAACGTGGCCGCGCAGCCCTGTTCCCGCGAGCAGATCGGTGCGACCGCCGCGCGGTTCTGGAAAAACTTCCGTGCTGTTGGTGGTCGCCACAGAGGTGGCCGATTCATCGCTCCAGTTGAATGCACCATAAACGGTGGTGTGATCTTCGACGTCGGTATCGGCCTGCTGATCCCGTTGCAAATGATCCCACCGCGAGAAGATCACCCGGCCCGCGCTGTCGAGGAGCGGCGTGAAGGATCCGCTCGGGGCGTGGTTCACGAGGAAAAGATCGCCAGTAGCTGGATCCAGATTCCACAAGCCAGTGACAGTCGGCGCCTCTTCGTACTCGTCCAGCTGCGGATAAAGATGACGCTGTCCATCCCGCGGCCGGTCACTCGTGAAGATGATGCGATCGTCGGTACCGTAGATGGGCGAAATATTATTATAATTGGCGGGCTGATTTGGAACCTTCGTGATCACCGGCACGGAACCGGGATTCAAAAAATTAGTAATCTCATAAAGCTGCCAGTAGTTGGTCATCGCATAATCAAATTTGAAACGCGGGGTGCCGACAACCATGCTGAAGACAGCTTTATTTCCACTCCAATGAACGGACGGCTGCCGGACCGAGATGCCGTTGGTGGCTTGCGCGCCCCAAACGCCAAAACCGGCGTCGCGCGTCAGGTTCCGGATCGTAGCGTCGGGGTAACGAATGTAGAGATCGCCGCCGCGTCCGCATCGGTCCGGAGTCGCCCGATGATTCCCGAACACCGCCCCGATTGTGACGAAATCCGCAGGGATAGGAACCTGGGTGACAAAGAGAATGGAATTGGTGGGCCCCGCGAAAAGCGCTGGAACAACACTTAACAACACTAAGAAAATAAAACGTAACATGATGCTTTGAGCTGCCACTGCGCCGTCATTTGCAGTTTTAGCAGTGTGAGTGTTGAACGGACGCGGCGCCGTTCGCAATAAGCCGAAGGGCGTATGGGGTGAAAGCTCCAACCGATCAAGCTCCAAGCTCCAGAGAACATCCAAGATTCAAACCGCATTTCGAGTTTGGAGATTCTCTGGTGCTTGGTGCTTGGTGCTTGGTCGGTTGGAGCTTCGGCACCGTGCAATTCCCCTGACTGGCTGGTTTTCCATGTCTATTCTCCGTCGAAAGCATTTTTCTAAACTTTCCGTCTAATAAAACTCTGGCTCGCACGTGATCTCTCTTGAAGGGCCGGAAGCCTTGATGAACGAAACAGCTAAAGCCGATTGGGTGCGCTCAGCACTGGAACGTCACGAAAGTTCGTTGCTGCGTTATGCCGCGTCCATTACCGGCGACGCCGAACGGGCGCGCGACATTGTGCAGGATACGTTTCTGCGGATGTGCGCGGAGGAACCGGCGGCGCTCGAAGGCAAGTTGACCGAATGGCTGTTCATCGTCTGTCGCAACCGCGCGCTGGATGTGCAACGGAAAGAAAAACGAATGACGCCTCTCACCGAAATCGATCTGGAAACCCGCGCAAGCGCGGATCCCTCGCCAGCGCTCGCGGCCGAGACTCGAGACACCACCGCGAATGCGTTGCAGTTCCTCAATGCCTTGCCGCCGAACCAGCGCGAAGTGATTCGCCTGAAATTTCAGAGCGGCTTGAGTTACCAGGAGATCAGTCGCGTGACGGAATTAAGCGTCACGAACGTCGGCTTTCTCATTCACACCGGCATCAAGACCCTTCGCCAAAAAATGAACACCATGGAAAGGAGTGCCCGATGAAATTTTCTCCCGATGATCCGAAACTGACCGCTTACGTACTTGGCGAACTCGACAAAACCGAAGCCGCCGCGATCGAACAAGAACTGAAGAATTCCGCGGAATTGCGCCAGGCCGTCGATGAAATCCGCGCCACGGCAGAGTTTTTGAAAACAGAATTTGCGACGGAAGAAAAGCTGTCGCTCTCCGCACAACAGAAACAAACCATCGCGGCAGAGTTGCCGCCAACCAATCTCATTCCCATGCCCAAAAGAAAAATCGCGGTGTTCGTCAGCATTTCGGCGATTGCCGCCGCAGTTATGTTCATCCTCACGTGGGGATTTCGGTTCACCTCTACCGAACCGAAATTGGCCACAAATCCCTCGCCATATAAATATGCGCAGAATGCGGAGCAGGCTAAACGCAACGAATTGGCCGCACAAAAGAATGCCGAGGGGGAGAAAGCCCCTGGGCCAGCCGTACAACCCGCCGATGTTCATAACACCGCTCAAGGTCAAGAAGCGGTGCAAAATTCAACGAAACTCGCTCACGATGGACAGTTGCTTTTTGAAATGGGAAAGCTCGATCAAGCGGAAGGCAAATTGCGTGAAGCGAAAAAGCTCAATGCCGACAGCGCATCGGCTCAGTATTATTTAAATCTGATCGAAGAGCGTCGGTTTCGCAGATCAACCGCTGATCATGAGCTTGTTGAAAAGCAAAAGATCGTGGATGTCGCAAAGGAATGGAACGAACCACTGGGGCGACAGACTTTGCCGTCCAGCCCACCTCTGACGCAAAATCACAAAGTAATTCCGCCGACTACTACAGGGAACAGAGTCATTGTCCTGGACGAAACGGCTGGCGTGTTTCCCTCGACAGGCAATGCAAACCCCACTCCATCTCAAAAAGCGGAGCCTTCCTTAGGATTAGAAGCAGGCTTAAATAGTCCTGATTCCGCAAGCGTGGCAGCGGCTGCGGGCGTATCGGTTAACGGAAGTTTAGCGAGTGTCCTGCCTTCGACTAAATCATCCGATTACTACGGCCTTGGCGCTGGAAAACAGGATCCGAACGTTGCGACCGCGAGCGGTCGGTCACACTTCGGCTCTCGCACAACAGGCGATTTGAACGGCCGCGGTGAGGCTGAACGCCTCGCTATTCGCAAAACAGGAGCCGCAACGACTACGCTCGGAAGCAAGAACGCTAAGGAATACGCCTTCGGAAATCGCGTAGTACAACTGGGCGATGACCAAAGAGGATCAATTGTCGCATCGACACGAGGATTTTATGACGACGGGGTCGAAGACTTCGAAGTCCCAGTGGCTGCTGGGAAAATTCCCACAAGGTCTCTACGCCAGAAAAACTATGACCGTTCCGGCACCGCTCGTTATCCGCAATATATCGAGAACGCGTTTGAATCCGTTGTCAACGCGCCGCTCTCGACTGTCTCTATCGATGTCGATACTGCTTCGTATGCGAATGTCCGTCGCTTTCTCAGCCAAAACCAAATGCCGCCGCGTGACGCGGTGCGGGTTGAAGAGTTGATCAATTATTTCACTTACAGTTATCCGCAACCGCAGGGAAGCGATCCGTTCTCCGTGAATATGGAAGTCGCGGGCTGTCCCTGGAATAAAGAACATCGACTCGTGCGCGTCGGACTCAAAGGTAAAGAGATGGCGCAGGATAAACGGCCGCCGAGCAACTTTGTTTTTCTCATTGATGTCTCCGGTTCGATGTCGCCGAGTGAACGGTTGCCGCTGATCAAACAAGCGCTCCGCATGCTCGTGAAGAAGATGACCGAGAACGATCGCATCGGTATCGTGGTTTATGCAGGGAATGCAGGCGTTGTGCTCGAATCGACTTCTTGTGTGAACAAAGAAAAAATCCTGGAAGCACTCGATCGCCTCGAAGCGGGTGGTTCTACGAATGGTGGCGACGGAATTGAAAAGGCTTACGCACTCGCCGAGGAGAACTTCATCAAAGGGGGCGTGAACCGCGTGATCCTCGCGACGGACGGCGACTTTAATGTCGGCATCAGTGATCAGAACGCCCTGGTCAATCTCATCCAGAAAAAAGCAAAGAGCGGCGTGTTCCTCAGCGCGCTTGGCGTGGGCACGGACAATTACAAAGATGCGCTCATGCAGAAACTCGCGGACAAAGGGAACGGCAACTATCATTACCTCGACACCTTGGAAGAAGCGCAGAAGGTTTTGATCCAACAGATGAACGGCACGCTGGTGACGATCGCGAAGGATGTGAAGATCCAGATCGAGTTCAATCCCGCGCAGGTGCAATCGTATCGCTTGATCGGCTATGAAAAGCGCATCATGGAAGCGCAGGATTTTAATAATGATAAGAAGGACGCTGGTGAAATCGGGGCTGGGCACACGGTCACCGCGCTTTACGAAATCGTTCCCACCGGAGTGGACGAAGAAGAACCACGCCCTGCCGTGGACGACTTGAAGTATCAATCAAAACCGAGGCGCATCACCCCGAAGACCGACCGTCGTGAACCGCGCTCCGACGACAGCAACGAACTGCTCACCTTGAAGCTGCGTTTTAAAAAGCCGGATGGCGATACAAGCAAGCTCATTGAGTTCCCGCTGCACGAGAATGGAAAGAAGTTCTCCAACGCTTCGACAGACTTCCGTTTCGCCACCGCAGTCGCTGGTTTCGGGATGTTGCTGAAGGATTCCGAGTATCGTGGAAACATCGGATACGATCAGGTGCGTGAACTGGCCGAAGGCGCGAAGGGCGACGACAAGGAAGGTTACCGCTCCGAGTTTATCAACCTGGTGAAAAAGGCAAAGTCGCTCGATCGGAACCGGGAGTAAGAGTGTTCCGGATAAATTGGGCGCTCTCCTGTCGTTTGGGCAGGATGAGCGCTTTTTAGTTTATTTGGGACCAGTCGCCACGGTTTGAACGGAAGTTCCAGAGTGTTGTCTCTAATGTGTGCCTGACTTTGCGCGCATCAATTGAGTGAACCACTCGCGCAAGTCTTGGCCATAATGAATCCTCCCAACGATTCGGCTAATCCACTGCATCGCATCACTAACTCTCTTCGCGCCATTCACGAGCGTCACCGTGATCGCCATCGGCCGACCGGCTTCGGCTTCGCGTTCGCTGATCACATTGATTATCTCGACGCGCAAAAGTGGGATTCGGTCACGAACTGCCAAACCGTCTTCCTGCGACGAGATGTGCTGCGCGTCATCGAACAGCATGGCCCGGAAAACATTCAACCGCGTTACGCGATGATCTTTCGCGGCGATCAACCGGTAGCAACCCTGGCGGTGCAGATTGTGGGTGTCAGGGGAAATCATTTTGGTCGTGAAGCGAAAGTGGCCCGGGCGAATCCTTCCGAGAATCTGTTAAAACGCGCTTTGGCTCCGGCGGCGAAGATCGCCACGGTGAAATTGCGCGAACGGATTCTCGTCGCGGGAAACCTGCTGTCGTGGGGTTTCCACGGGATCGCCTTCGCGCCGGGAGAAGAACATACCGAACTTTGGCCGGCAATCGCCGAAGCGCTCTACCGAATCCGACGCGCGGAGAATCTTCTCGGCCAGACGAACTTTGTGATGTTGAAAGATTTCACCCCGGAACAAACCGGTCTCGAGTCGTTGCGACGGTTTAGTTATCGGCCGTTGGAGACGGAGCCGAACATGGTGCTGGAGATCAATCCAGCGTGGCAGAGTCATGAAGATTATCTCAGTGCGCTCACCGCGCCGTACCGAAGGAATTGCAAAGAGATCGTTAAGAAATTGACGATGGCGGGTTGCACCGTGGAACGAGTTCATGACCTGTCCCCCTACGCGAAACGCCTGCACGAACTATATCTCGCCGTGCATGACAATGCTTCCGTCCGGTTGGTCACGTTACCGGAAACTTATCTACCTGCGCTCTCACGCGTGGCTGGCGAAAATTTACGCTGCACAGTGGTGCGGCGCGGAGAAGAGATTCTCGGTTTCGTCACCGCTCTGCGCGACGGCGACACTGCGATTGGATATTACATCGGTTTTGATCGCGCCGCGGCAGCGACTGGATTGCCCATCTACCTGGCCTGTTACATGCAACCATCGCCGATGCGATTGAATGGCGTTGCACACGGCTTTCCCTCGGGCGCACTGCGTTGGAACCAAAAGCAGCTTTGGGCGCAAAGCCCGAGAAGACAACTGTCTGGCTACGCCATCGCGTGCCTGCATTTAATTGGGTATTGCGAGGTTTGCTTGGGGCCGTGCCCCACTCAGAAGCCCCGGAACGGAATCCATTTAAGTCTGTGGAAGGCGGAAAAGGAGAGAAGGCCTCCTGAGCGCAGACCGCTACTGCTTACTGCTTCGCCTTCCGAAACTCATTCATCAACCGAAGGATTTCCTCGCGGATCTCGAACAGGTCAGCGCGCACCTTTGACCGCAACTTTTCGGGGAACAATTTTTTCGGAGCGACTCTCTCCAAGGCAGCCTGGGCTTTGTGCAAATGATCAAGAGCGCGTTTGAGACAAGCGACGACGAATGCCGGTTCCTGCGTCTCCCGACTATATCCAATGGAATTTAAGGCCCCGGCCAGTTTGGCTCCAGTGATTTGAAATTCGGCAAGCAATTGCCCAAGGTCTTCATCATCGGACTCGACCAGTCCCAATTCGTCGCACTTCTTCCAGAATGACATCGCACTCACATGACAGCGATGTTGCAGCGGATGACGAATATCTTCGCCCAGTTCATCTTTCACACGAATCCAATCCACGCCTTCGGTAGCAGGATCCGGTTGAAAATCTTTTGACTCATCGCAAACGAGGTTCGTTTCCTCAGTGCTGAACTGCTTGCCGATCGGCTCTGCTTCCTCCTCTTCCATCTGGTCCTCATCCTTGTCCCAGCCCATTTCTTTATTGATCAACTCTTCGCTTTCCGGAGTGTCGCCGTATTTGTCGAGCAGCTCTAAGTATTTATCCGTGACCGCATCGCTTTCGCGCATGGATTTTTCGAAATCAAATTCATCCCAGTCTTCAAGTTCTTTGGGGGGCTCGTAACGTTGTGATTTGACGGCTTCGTCGAGTTGTTTGGTAAATGTTTTCCAACCATTCTCCACGCCCTTACTTCGCTCCTCCTCCTCTTGTTCGGTCAAACGCCAGGCCGGTTCAGAAATCTCAATCTTGAACTCGGAGCTTTCGATCACGACACGACCATTTCTTTCACTAAACCATTCCAAATAAACCGCATTGGCCGTATGCTCCGGCGGTTTATCGCCGCGCTTGATCATGTCGTAAGCTTCTTCAAAAGGGAGATCGAACGCGCGAACTTTGCGTGAGGCGGTCAGATCGCCAGCGGTGCCGCGCTGGTCGGCATGCAGGGCATCGAGATTCGGATGTTTGACCGGCGGAACCGAATTTTTGAACTTCAACAAACAGCCAGCCAGGTCGGATTGAGCGTTGCCAGCAAGTTCGAGCAACATCGGCTCGGCGCGATGGATCAGCCACACGCGTCCACGAATGATTCCTTTCTCGCGATTATCGATTTCGCCGCGAACGACACTTTCATCAATTCTCCAAGCCATAATTAAAACGGATTTGTAACAATTGGCACCATCAACAGCATTGAGGCAAGAGAAAGCTCGCACATTTCCGAGCATCTCGCACGGGTGGATCGCATGAAGTCCGGTTTCATTCGACCAAAACAGGACGTGAGAGTCCGAGAAGATTCTGTCCCCATTCCGCTAAGACCCCGCTCAATTAGGCGTGACTTACTGCGGGAGAGCATGCCCCGGAGTCGTGCAGGTCGGTGACGTGCCAACCGGGCCAACAGTATAAGTACCGCCCGAAGCGCACTGCGGATATTTCTTCAGGTACGGAGAAATGTCGTTGGCGGTAACGAGATCACCGTTAGCCTTCTTGTTTTCGATAGCCCATTGATCGGTAGCGCCATCCAGTTGCCGGAGGTTGTTGATGCAGCTATTGACGGTTTCGCGCTGACGCAAGACTTGAAATTCCTGTGCTTCGCTCCGGAGTTGTTGGTTTTCACGAATCACCTGCTGAAGCTGTCCTGGTGTCAAAACCCCTGTCTTCTCATACGCAGCTTCAGCCGCGTTGGCGGTAGCCGGGACCTGGCGTGCTTGAATGGCCCCGGTCGAAACCTCCTTTTGCAACTGCGAAACTTTGTTGCGAAGCTGATAAACCTCAGCGTTATCTTTTCGGAGTCGGGCGACTTCTTCCGGCTTGATCGCCGACTGACGCAGTTCTTCGACTTCGGCTTTTACGGCGGTTAGTTCAGCAACTTGTTTCTTCAGCTCCTGAACTTCGGAACCTTTGCGCTTGGAATCCTGGAAAACAAGAAAATGGGCACCGGCAAGCATCAGCACCAGTATCCAAGGGAGAACGGTTTTCATTATTCTCCGCGGGTTTTCTTCATGACGTAGCGAATGGTCTCGAGAAGCTCGTGTGGATGAAAAGGCTTCCAAAGCATGACGCCATGAACCTTGCGAATGAAATCATCGATCTTTTTATCACCCTTGTGGCCAGTCATGAAAATGAAGCGCCGACAGAGGTGTGGTTTTACCTTCTGGACAGCGACATAGAACATATCGCCAGGCAGATTAGGCATGAGCATATCGCAGAGAACGACGTCGTAATCGGCCGTCATGATCTTCTTCAAGCCATCAACACCATTGCGAACACAGGTCACAGTGAAATCGTTGGCTTCCAGATAAATCTTCAATGCCTCCGTCAACTCGCCTTCATCTTCGAGCATGAGCACGGAATCTGTCGCATGACCGCTGGAAATTTCATGCGTCTTTTCTTCTGCACTATAATATTTAGCTTTCTCCATACAAATGGTGCGCGTGGCGGGAGTTGAACCCACAACCTGCGGCTTCGGAGGCCG
>JAQGOU010000101.1 GCA_028293445.1 Verrucomicrobiales bacterium
CTAAATGGCTGGACGTGAAGATGCCGCGTTGCGACGGACTCGGCGTATTGGACTGGATACAAAGACCCGAAACACGCTGTCATGCCGACGATCATGTGAACCACCTCCGTTCTCCCGAGATATCGATGAGGCCTACAAACGGGGAGCCACCTCGTATATAATTAAACCCGGGAGCGTCGACGGAATTCGGGACTTGCTGGGCATGACTTTCGATTACTGGCGTTTGAATCAAAAGCGAAAGCGGGTTGTAAAGGGATGGCCTCTATCTGCAAAGCTGTTCCAGCTGCCATTGAATGGCAACGTGAACCAATTGATTGCCATTTTCCAGGTTCATCTTTTCTTTGATGTGGGCACGGTGAGATTCGACGGTCTTCACACTGAGCTTCATGGTGTCAGCGATCTCACGTGTGGCCCTGCCTTTTCCGATGAGTCCAAATACTTCGAATTCCCGGTTGCTTAACACTTCCAAAGGCGACAGCGACCCGGCACTGGCACCACCCTTCAGTCCTTTAAGCATTCGACTTTCGAGCGCCTCGCTCAGATAGACACCGCCCGCCAAGATTTTGCGAAGGGCCACAATAACTTTTTCGGGGGCCTCCTGCTTCATGATATATCCCGATGCCCCGGCTTCCAAGGCGCGGGGCGCGTAGACGTTTTCATCGTGCATCGAGAACATGAGGATCTTGGTTCCGGAACTGACCCGTTTGATTTCTCTGGCCGCATCGATGCCGTTCGATCCTGCAAGGGAAATATCCAAAACCATCGCCTGGGGCTTCAACTGACGGGCAAGATCAATGGCTCCGATGGCATTTCCGGATTCTCCAATCACCTGAAAATCCGGTTCGCTGTCGATGAATTGCTTCATTGCCTGGCGCAAAATGGGATGGTCATCGACAAGAACGATCTGGAGCGTTGCGTTCTTCTTCATTTTTGGAATCTCCTGTTCGTCGGCACGTTACCACAATTCAACAGTTACACGTTACAGGGTCGGAAAACTGAAGTGCAAGCATTCACGAACACAGTATTAAACATTCTTGCAGAGTTGGAAACGACAAATGAACTTGTCAGGTCTCCTCCCTGGAATAGACTCCTGCCACATGCCAGAACGAACCCAACTGGAGTTTCTGCGGAGCCTGAGAAACCAGATTGCCTCCAAGCTCAAGGTCGCAGGGCTGACAGAACTCATGGTGAACACATTCGAGGAAGCGGGCGAGCCGCGGGTGAAGCTGTCGGGTGAGATGCAGCAGTTAGGAATGGCGAAAGTAATCCTGAGAAGTTACGACTCGATGCTCGTCCTTGAACCGAAAGAACCCCAGCCGCCGGTTTAATTTTGCAGAAAGACTTTACCCACCGTTCAAGAAGGGCGCGGATTTCCAGTCCAGCACTAATGCCACGTGAAGAGTCCAACCCCTTTTTTATAATCAATGCTGAAGGGGATCCTGTGTGCAACCGAAAGTGTCTCGCAGAAAAGCCCGTGTTGAGTGTAGTCCAGATTGATAAGTGTCACGTTACGCTTTTCCTGCAAAGCCGTTTTCAACCGGACTTTCCATTCGGGCTTGGAACAATTCAATTCGACGGTTTTTTTCAGAGCCCGTAACATACAGGAGCAGCCTTGAGAATGTCATTCCCCTTTTGGCTCCTACGGGGGTTATTACCTGTGACAGACCGGGCCCCCATGCAAAATTCAGTGGTTGGCCCAATGGCACATGGAGGGGGAGGCGGCATATTATAGACTTGAGGCCGGGGGTAACACGCGGAGGGAGGCTTCAAAGGAGGAATTGAGCATGTCCGAACCGATACCAGTAGACGCATTCTTTCAGGTGAAGAAGACCATTTCGGAAAATGGAGAGGCGTTGAAAGCGTTGCGTGAGAGGATCAAGAATTTGGGCTTGTCGGCCGCACCGACGCGGATAGAACCGGCGGTCGCCGATACGGCAAAAGCAACGGCGTCAGCGAAAGGAACATAGGGCTGCAGAGACAGTTGCCCGGCCTCCTGGAAATGAAGAGCGTCGTTTTCATTACGTCCCTCGTCATACGATTTGGTTCCTTCCCAGCCCTTAGACAGATATAGAGTACCTCCCATTGCGCTTACCGCGTTTACCATGTTTGTTTCATTATGGACTCGGGATCAACCATTTTGCTGGTGGACGACTCGGAAGATGATGTTTTCCTCTTTGAGCATTGTCTGACGAAAAACAAATACCCTTTCAAGATTCATTTGGCCCGCAATGGTCTCGAGGCAATGAACTACCTGGAAGGCAAAGAGGAATTCAGCGATCGCGTGAAGTTCCCGATTCCCCAGTTTATCATCACAGACAACAAAATGCCGCTCGTCACGGGGAAAGAATTTTTAACGTGGCTTAAAGAACATCCGCGGTATTCGGTGGTGCCGACATTGTTCTTCAGTGGGTTTGCTTCCCCGAAGGAGGTTGATTACGCCTATGCCACGTTGGGCGTCCATTCATATATCTTCAAACCAGAGAGCCCCGAACAGCTGGAACGCTACATTAAATTGATTTTCGATTATTGGTCCATCTGCGCGATACCGGCATGCAAATAGGCGGAAAGCCTATTGGGTTGTGATTCGACCTGGTCATGGACGTTTCCCGTGAAATCTTTCGCCGGATAAAGAAGAACATGGCTATTCGCGGCTTTTGAGCGAGAGTGTCTGCATGGACCCAAAGGAAATCATCCTGTGGACGGAAGACGATGAGAACGACGTTTTCATCATAGAGCGGGCGGTCCAAAAAATGCAGGCTCCGGTATCGCTTCACGTTGTTCCGGATGGGGTTGTCGCCATTCAGTATCTTATGGGCGAGGGCAAATTCGCCGACCGCGCTCTCCATCCGCTTCCGACTCTCATCTTAGTGGACATCAAAATGCCCCGGAAGAGCGGCTTCGAGTTTTTGGAGTGGTTGAAGAGCGACGGCAGGTTCACGCACGTTCCCGTCGTGATGATTAGTGCGTCGCCGATGAAGAGTGACATAGCTTACGCCCACGAACTCGGCGTTGCGGCTTATCTGGTAAAGCCGATTGGGGAGAAGAACTTGGAACGCCTTTTCAAAGCCACGGAAGAGTTCCTTGCTGCTCAACCCGTCCAAACGAAGCGTCCACTGCTCCGATGGGATATCCCGTGACATCAGGACTCAGCCCGGCACCATTCGGAGATCGCTGATGAGTTTGGGTGAGTTGTCACCGTTATTTTAGGCAGTTCCTTTCTCTAATAGTCGCTAAGGCCTCAGGCTGAGGTGCGCATAATTCCCAGTGGTGGCTGCAAGTTTTGACGGCGACATTAATAGGATGGACTCAGGGTCAACCATATTGTTAGTAGACGACTCCGTAGACGACGTTTTTCTCTTCAATCATTACGTGGCGAAGAATCACTTACCCTTCAAGATACAGGTCGCCCACGACGGTACCGAAGGGATGAACTACATGGAAGGAAAAGGAGAATTTGGCGATCGCGAGAAGTTCCCCATCCCTAACTTCATTATCAGTGACAACAACATGCCCGGGATGACAGGTAAAGAATTCGTCACCTGGCTCAAAGCAGATTCCCGCTATGCATCAGTGCCGACGGTATTTTTTAGCGGGACGACTTCATCGACCGATGTTGATCACGCTTATGGAAAATTGGGCGTCCAGTCCTATATCTTCAAACCAGAAGAGCCAAAGAAGCTCGAACACTACATCAAAGTGATTTTCGATTATTGGTCCATTTGCGCCGTGCCACAGTGCAAAGTGGATTAACAAATCGGATGGAATGACCTGATGAGGGTCTCTGGTTGACGAGGCTTAAATATCCGACTTTTCACGAGCGAGGGCCAAGAAATTCGAACCTCGCTGTCGCAGGAGCTCATCGTTACTCCTACTCATCAGACAGGCTTCAACGCGCGAATACAATTAGGGGATGCTTACTTTAGGCCTATAGTGCAAACGCCAGCAGAGGATATTTCATCATGACCACCAAAAACACCAAACGTCACCAGCTTCAATCTTTAGAGAAAATTTCCAGCGGCATTTCCGGCCTGGATGAAATCACGGGCGGCGGGTTGCCGAAAGGCAGGCCCACTCTGGTCTGCGGCAACGCTGGCTGCGGGAAAACGCTGCTGGCCATGGAATTCCTGGTGCGCGGCGCGGTGGAACACAACGATCCCGGGGTCTTCATGTCGTTTGAGGAAAATGAGGAAGAGCTGACCCGGAATGTGGCGTCGCTCGGGTTCGATCTGACCGCATTGTCCGCGCAGAAAAAAATTGTGCTGGACCACGTTCGTATCGAGCGCAACGAAATTGCCGAAACCGGCGAATACGATTTAGAGGGGCTGTTCATCCGGCTGAATCACGCCATCGATTCCATTAAAGCCAAGCGGGTCGTGCTCGATACCATCGAGGGTTTATTTGCCGCGTTACCGAACCACTCCATTCTTCGCTCTGAACTGCGGCGTCTGTTCCGTTGGTTGAAAGACAAGGGAGTGAGCGCCATCATCACGGCCGAGCGGGGCGAGGGTCAATTGACCCGTCACGGTCTGGAAGAGTACGTGGCCGACTGCGTGATTCTGCTCGACCACCGCGTGAACGAACAGCTTTCCACCCGTCGTCTGCGTGTCGTCAAATATCGTGGCTCGGTGCATGGCACTAACGAATATCCGTTCCTGATCAGCAAAGACGGGTTCTCCGTGCTCCCGGTCACCTCCATGGGCTTGGATCACCCGGCCTCGACGGAACGGATTTCCAGCGGCGTGGACCGGCTCGACACGATGTTGGGCGGCAAAGGTTTTTTTCGCGGCAGCAGCATTCTTGTCTCTGGCACGGCGGGGACCGGCAAATCCAGCATCGCGGCGGCATTCGTGGATGCCGCGGGTCGTCGCGGGGAGCGCGCCCTTTACTTTGCGTTTGAAGAATCGCAAAACCAGATTTTGCGCAACATGAAATCCATTGGCCTGAATCTGGAGCCGTGGGTGAAGAAGGGGACACTGCAGTTCCACGCCTCACGTCCTTCTCTCTGCGGATTGGAAATGCATTTGTTGACCATTTACGACGCTGTTAAAAAATTTAAGCCGAGTGTCGTCGTCATGGATCCGGTTACGAATTTGATTAGCGTAGGCACCGAAGTCGAGGTGCGTTCCATGCTGACGCGGCTGATTGATTTCTTTAAAACGGAACAAGTAACCGCGCTCTTCCCGAGCCTCACCACCGGCGAGAGCAGCCAATCGGAGATCGCAATCTCCTCACTGATGGATGTCTGGGTCTTGTTGCGCAACATCGAGTCAGGTGGCGAACGCAATCGCGGGCTTTATATTCTCAAATCGCGCGGGATGGAGCACTCCAATCAAATTCGCGAGGTGATTCTCTCCAGTCACGGTATTGGACTGGTGGATGTTTATGCCGGGCCGACGACGGTTCTCACAGGTTCCGCCCGCATCGAGCAGGTAGGTCTGGAGAAGGCCGAAGCCGATCGGCGCAAGGCTCAAGTGGATCGCCGCCAGCGAGAGATTGAGCGGGAACGCGGTGTTACCAACGCGCAAATCGCCGTCTTGAAAGCGGGATTGGAAGCGAAGATTGAGGAGTTAAACCAGAATATTACCGAGGAGACTCTTCTTGAACAGGTCAATGAAAAGAGCCGATTCAATATGGCGGCCAACCGTCAGGCAGACGTCGAGCCAAAGGTTAAACACAATGGACTCACTCGAATCAAGGGAGCCACCAAATGAGCAAGCTTGCCAGCGCAGCAAAAAAGAACTCTCCCAAAGCACCCAACCAGGAAATGTGGGAGCTGAGACTCTATGTGGCCGGACAAACCTCGAAGTCGGTCACGGCTTTTTCCAATCTCAAGAAAATCTGCGAAGAACATCTTCCCGGCAAATATCACATTGAGGTGGTTGATTTGTTGAAGAATCCCACCCTGGCCAAGGGTGACCAGATTCTCGCCATCCCGACGTTGGTGAGGAAGCTTCCCACACCAATCCGAAAAATCCTGGGCGACCTTTCCGATACCGAACGCGTTTTGGTGGGGTTGGATTTGCGGCAAATGGGTGAGCAAATCACATGAAGTCTCAATCCCTCGCGGAGCAATCCAACCAATGGCAAGAGGCGATGACCAACGCCCGTGCGGAGAAGTATTGCCTGCGACTGTATGTGACTGGCTACACCTCAAAATCCATTCTCGCTATCACCAACATTAAACGCATTTGTGAAGAGCATCTGAAAGGCCGTTACGTCCTTGAGGTAATTGATATCTACCAACAACCCGTCCTGGCCAAGGTTGTACAAATTATTGCTGCTCCCACGCTGATCAAAGAATTGCCGC
>JAQGOU010000134.1 GCA_028293445.1 Verrucomicrobiales bacterium
AGCCGTCTGGCCTAACCACACGATACTCAACTTCAAAAGGATTTGCCCGATCGATGTTAATGGCTTCGAGCACTCGGGAGCGGTCCTCGGGATGAATTGCCGCAATAAAGGACTTAGGATCTTTATATAAACTCTCGCACGTTCGTCCCCAGATACCCTCATATGCGGGGCTGATGTAGAGGAGTTTGCTAAAATCTGCCGTGATCAACCAAAAGACTTCATGGATGTTCTCGGCTATCTGACGGAATCGCCGTTCGCTCTCACTCAATGCTTCCGTCCGCTGCTGCACACTTTTTCTCAGAGTATAATTCCATACGGCCAGGCCCGAGATGAGGAGAATCGCCACCGCCCCGGCGTATCCCGCGTAGGTGAGGTAACGCCCAACCCTGTTGATCGTGCGGCCAAACCACTTCTCGTCGATTCGCTTCAACTCACCGTGATCGAGGGCCGCAAAACCCTCTGAAACTGTCCGTAGCATGGCTGCATCCCCTTTGCGCACGGCCCGGCGAAGTTCATCCCGAAATATCGGCCAGGAATGCCGAAAATCTCCCTCGATGCCCGCCTTGTTCAACTGATAAAGGGCCGAGGGATTATCCACCACAAACACGTTAATTTTATGCTGCTTCGCCGCCTCGATGATTGCATGACTGTTTTGAAAGAAGATCAGCGTCGTCACCCCGCTCGCTTTGAGTTGGTCAGCATGTTGGTCCCCCGTCTGCACCCCGACTGGAAATCCTTTCAGCGATGCGAGGTCGGTGATGCCGGAAATGTCCTTGCGGAAGAAGATTGACGCCTCGACCGGGGTGTAGGCAGAGGTGAAATCGAGATAATCCCGGCGCTCGGAGGTCTCGACGATCGTGTCGATGACGTCAAACTCGCCCGCGCGCATACGCCGCAACGCTTCGACCCAGTCCATAGCGTGGATCTCCACCTTGATCTTCGTTTTCCTTTCCCATGCCTGCCATTGATCAATAAGTATTCCCTGCAACTTCCCCTCGTCCGATTGAAACGAGTAGGGTGCGTAAGCGTTGTCCATTACGACGCGGATGTTTCGCGGCGTATTGACGGCAGTTTGTGCCACGGCGCTGGGTAACTCCAACACCGGTAGGAGCAAGGCGAACATCAGGGCAGCCGCCCAACAAGACAAACCTCCATTACGGCTGACATATCGGCCTCTGTACAGCTCGTGTCTCACGACAAAGAGCCTGATGAATTTTTTTTTCATATCTTGAAAAGAGGCCTCTTTCGATACCCATGCAGATTCAATCCCAAAAATCGTAGGTAGGCCAGCGTTTCACGTCCCGCGTGTTCATTCGACCACAATTTATCTTCGCGACTGGGTATTAGACTATGGCTGATTTTTCATCGCCTTCGCGACCCCGTCCCAAAAAGTGATCCTGGCTTCGAGAGCCTTCTCGGCAGCGTTCGTCGCCTCCTGTTCTCTACCGGCATCTTTCCCGCATAGCGTCGTCACCAATTGAAGCGAAAGCGGGCCATGTATTTCTCCGTCGAGTTGCGTGTGACGCTTGAGGTAATAGTGAAAATTTGGAGCCATGACCGCGCTAATTTTCATTCGTTCGAGCAATGCTCCGAACATTACTGGAATCAGGTCTTCCCGTCCGAATGCGAAGGCGGATGCGGTGCAATGGTCTTTCTTTTCTTCAACGAATTGAAACGTTGCTCGGACAAACTCGATGGCTGGTTGTGGAACAATGGGAAGGCGTAATGCCGCGTCAATTCCGTTTGCATTTACGTGAGCGATGAACTGCCGAATCGGTCTGGTATCGGCCTGAACTTCCTCCATCGACAATAAATATAGTTCGAAATGGCTGATGAATCGTCTCGTTCCGTCGACATTGTATTCATCACATTCTTCACCCAAGACGATTTCGTTTATAAAACGTCGCAACTCAGGCCTCGGAGACGGCATCCAAGGCGTTTGCGCCGGTGCAACTGCGGCCTGCAGTGCTTTAAGCAACGACATGAAATCCCAGACTGCATAGATGTGATGCTCCATAAAACAACGTAAATCCTGTAGAGTCTCTATGGCATCATAGATCGGATGAGTCATCAGCTGCTCCTTCAATGACTCTATCCGTTCGTTTGCAATCAAGCCTTTATCCGTCATAAGGACGACATGGTGTCAGGACGCGGAGACGTTGGCGAGCGCTACGTGAAGGAGCCGGATCCGCAATCGACAGCCTCTGATTTTACGGAACAGATCGAATGCGTCAGATTCCGCAAAGACAGTCTAAGCGCAATCGTATTCGGACTATTCCCGCGAACAAAATCGAGGGCACAGCTAAAATTGATTGCACTTCATTTTGCCTCCTCAAGGGACTGTACCAGCTTCTCTGGCCATCTTGCCCCGTGGGGCGCCACATTTACGATGGAGGGAAATCTCCACCTGAAACCCGGCAGCCTCAAAAAGGCTCTTGCAGCTTACAAACAAGCGCTTTGTATCGCGCAGAAGCTTAGCCTGAAACAAAGTATTGCCGTGGCGCTCGCAAACATTGAGATCGTTTTTCGGCATAAAGGTAATGAGCGTCAGGCCTTGCTTCACTTCCGAAGGACTCTCGCGCTAAACGAAAGTATCGGTAATCAGGAGGGGATCGCACGAGATTCCGAAAACATTGGGATTTATCACTTGCGCAACAAGGCATGGTACCAGGCGGACCGCTGGTTTTCGCGATCGCTGCACACCAACAGTCGACTTGGCAATCGAGAGAAGATGATATGGGCGCAACAGTCGATGACCCAACCGGCGTGAAATTGGTTCTCGATGATTGCCGCAAGGCTCATGAAGCTTTTCTAAGCCTATCCCCGATATGCGGCGCGGAGTGTATGCATATCCATCCGTGTGAGGTTGCGGACGCAGTTGCAGCAGCAACCCACGCTTTAGATATTCAGCTTTGTTTTATAGATGAGAGTGGAGATATCCAAAAACGCTTTACTCCTTTTGAGAACGATGGCCACTCCGATATGACGACCGAGCTTTTGGAAGAGGACGAATATCCCATTAAAAGAAAATGCGTTTTGCTCGGATTGGTTGAACCGGTTTGGCCCATAATGGAATACGACGTATCGAAGGTCGATTTCATGGAGCGACAATTGGTGATGACAGCTGCTTCTTTAGGAAAAAAACGCATGTCAGGCAAACCAAGGCTAGCATCACAAACAGGACACCTAATTTTTTTCTGAATCTTCATATCATCGAAGTCCAAATCCTTCCGTACCAAGAAAAGTTTTCCTATAATTACCCTGCCTCATATTTGTTGACGGAATTCTGCACTATGCAACTTGTGATCACCGTAAGAATGCCCCGAGGGGGCGACTGGCCAAATACGATTCAGCGTCCTGGCTAAATCAACATTCCGGTCTAGCGTTACCACACCAGGAACACTCCCCAAAGCCAGAGATCTCGATTCAGCAGCAAAAGCCATGACTTCATAGCGATTCGTTAAAATATTCACGATATCAAATCGGAAATAATCTCGTCAGACGGACCCCTTCCAAAGTGGTTCCATGGAGAATTATCATCCGAACTGCCCACTGTATAGTTAGCGTGATTGTCGTTCGTAGAATACGGAGTTCCGGCAAAGAAATATCATTTTCCCGAGTGGTCTGGTTTAAAAAGTTGGTTAAACTCCCATATCCGAAGTCGGGTACAATGGCTGTGATCCTGGCGGCGGCGCCGCGACGGCAAGCATCCACAATTTGCAGGAGTAGAAGTACGTTCTCTGTCATCGACGGCGAGGTGGATTATAGAATGAATACCGAACGGCCACGAACTGACTCGTTGATTGTCACAGAAAGTTCACCATAAGGAAAATAGCTTAGCAAATGTTTACAAAGCCATTGAAATAAATTCCGTTCTTATGTCGTAGCATGATTCAACACTACAAAGCTCTAGCTCATCCAACCGACGGGGGACATCCAATTTGGGATTCATCGAGGTTGAATAATTCTGAAAATATTAAACAAGAACTGTGCACTAAAGTTCGAGCCGCTGTCGCTTCTTGTCATGAGGAAATGGTCCAAGGCATTCGATGGTATGCGAAAGAACTGTTTAAAATTACCAACAACCCCTCAAGCTCACCGTACGAGCTTTCCGAGTTGATAATGTTATTAACACCAGTGGTTGATATGGGTGCAGAAGTGGATGATCCAGCCGGCACGAAATTGGTTCTCGATGATTGCCGCAAGGCCCATGCAGCTTTTCTAAGCCTATCTCCGAAATGCGGCGCAGAGTGTATACATATTCATCCGTGTGAGATTGCGGACGCAGTTGCAGCAGCAACCCAGGCCTTGGCTATTCATCTTTGTTTCATAGATGAGAGTGGAAACCAGCAAAAACGATTTACTCCTTTTGAGAACGATGGCCATTCCGATATGCCCCCAGAGCTTTGGGAAGAGGGTGAAGTTGCCAGTAACAGAAAAGGCCATTTGATCGGCCTAGTTGAATCCGTTGGGCCCTTGATGGAATACGATGTTTCGAAGTCGCATTTCTTGGAGCGACAGGATTACGACGATCTTTACCTTAGCGATGAAAGATCGCTGACACATCACTGCTGCGCGATCCACCCGACGTTAAGTGTGCCGGTTCCAGTGGGCTATTGTGCTCGTGGATGTACAGGACATCACGATGGATTCGAAGCCCGGCTTCATTTCCTTCAGTATCTTTTCGAGACGACGTTTTGTCCGAAATGGGAAGCACGTCCTCGACCTTGTTGCTATTGCGGGAACGGCAGTTTGCGCACGCTAACAAACTTTTTCGATGTTGCGTTTTGTGGCAAACATGCCACCCAGGCTGTTCAATACGTGTATTCGTTCTATTTCCGACATGAAAACCCCCTGCCCTACGATTTCATTTTACCCCCATCAGCGGAACGGCTACGAAAAAACACGTTCCTAAATGCTTGAAGACTGCCGCAATCGGACGCCGCCTGACAAGCCGCTTATAAGGACATCGGCCACATCGTGTGTGTGCGGCTTGGTGGTGGAGGAAAGAATTCATCACCAAATCACCGGCGAGCCAATGAAGTTTTTATCAGTGGCGGTTTGCACGGGCATTATTGAAACGGAACTTTTTGCCAAGACCTACAAGAGTCATGGACTCGCAACCGTTCGTTACCCTGCCTTGAAATTGAAGCTCGCGTGGAACCAATTGAGCGGGCGCGGTTTTGCCTTAAGAGCCTTGGCGGCTAGGCGTCCACGGTTAGTCCCTCTGCCATAAATAACCCTGCTTACTTAAAATTGAGCGGCCGGGACGTAGCGGTCTACGCAGGAACTCCCACTTCTTTGGCTTGATTAGCCAGCCTTCAAGGTTTTGCTCAGCTCTGGAATTTGATCTTTTCATGAACGGAAATCATTCGAGCCTTCAAAATGTATACAAAACCAATTCCGCCAGTGCCGTTCTTTACGGCCTGATTAATAAAGAAAAATCTAAAAAGGAATGTATACAATCGGAAAACCTCAGCTTTTTTGATAAAGAATGGCAAATTGAACAAACAGCCAATTTTTTCCATGAAGCAGGACATGCAGTTGTTGCAATTTGGCTCGGTATGGAGATTCGTTCTATCGACGTGGAGGGAGTGAGGATTACGCAGGAATGGTTTCGCCTCTTAAGATGCACGCGGCGAAACGCTACCCTAAAACATTCATTCCGGCACGATGTCTTCTTCGCCCATGGTTCCAGCGTGCCACGCGTGACATTCTTTACACCCTTGCCGGGCCACTTGCCCAAATCAAGTACGTGCTAAGATCTATCCAGAGCGATGCCCTTCCCGAACTCGAAAGCAGCGTAATATATAGGCAGATAAGGAATGGGCCCTCCAGAAGATTATTCGGAGGCGCTGAAGTGGTATACACGGAGCGCCGATTACAGCTTCGCCGAGGCCCAGCGGCAACTAGCGAGCATGTATTGGAAAGGTGAAGGCACCCTCAAGATTATATTCAGGCATACAAATGGGCCAACTTAGCATGTGCCAATAACATTGACGGAGCCGACGATCTACGAACGGTTTTGAAGCGAGAAATGACACGCGAACAAATAGCTGAGGGTCAGAAACTATCGGTGGCGTTCATGCCTCGAAGCACTGCATCGGAGAACAGCGATGAAAATAAAACACCGGGTGAGCGGCAAACCGTTGCATCAGTAACAAGCACCGGCTCTTCCTTTATTGTGACTGAAAATAGTTTAGCGGGAATACAGGATGACCCACGACATTTTCAAATCAGCACGGCAGTGCAACCCGGCAACTCCGGTGGCCCGCTTGTAAATTCCAATGGGGAAGTGACGGGCATCGTCACGATGCGCCTCGACGACGTGAAGACACTGAGGCTGACTGGCTCGCTGCCGCAGAACGTAAACTACGCGCTAAAAAGTTCGTTTCTGGCTGCGTTTCTAGAAACCGTGCCCGAATTCGACAATAAAGTTCTCTTTTCGGAACTGCTCAAACCACGGAATCTCGACGAAGTCATAAGAGGAGCGGAACAAGCCTGCGCGATGGTTTTGGTTTATTGAAAAATCCTCGATTGAGACCTGCCACACACGTGACCACCCCCGTGCTTTCAGACTCAGATTCCCTTGGCTTGCGGCGCTTGCACTTCGTGCGCCAATAATCAATTACCGTCTGAGTAGCGTCTTCCAGCCAATTTCGAGCGCGATCTTATTAGGATATTTACGAAGATGGCGGAATTGATCGCAGTCACCGTAGGAATCTGAAACAAAACGGAGACGGGTTGCCGATCGATGTCAGTTCATCGACGTTTGTAAACGCGTCGGCATTCTCGTCCCATTTGTTCCTGTAACCAGTGGTCCCTTCCATAGATGCCATTGTGTATACGCCAA
>JAQGOU010000146.1 GCA_028293445.1 Verrucomicrobiales bacterium
ATGGAAAAATCAAACACGGCTTACTGATTCTCAGCCGCCATAGATGGCGATTCCCGAGCAATCTAAAAATGCTTCAATCAGAAGGCTTTCAGCTGAAAGGTTGTACCGCACTTCAAGCGATTCCGGCTCCTGGATTGACTGGTGTGCTTGCACCGGATGAAACGGTGCTTGGCGAAATCGTCGAGGTGCAAGAAGAAAATGCAGTTATCCAAACGAACCATGGCTTAGTGACTTATGCACTATCGGAGCTCTATCTCCAAAGGACGCGAGAACAAATTGGGAAATATTTGGAGTTTCGTTTGGGTTCCGGAGGGGCCACTGCGGTTTTTCGAAACTTGCGAGACATTGAGGAAGCACACGCGCAGGAAGGCGCGCACTTTGGCGAAATCCTGCCCGTCGCTAGTTGGTTTGCAAAACAGCGGTACGAAAACAATGACGGCTTCACCTTCACCGTTACAAATGAGAATGTCGTAACGGCCTCTGGCATTAGGCTCGAGGCAACAAAACTTGTTTTCGACTACGCTCCTGGAGCCTCTAACGTTCGCCCCCTCGGCGGTCTCGCGGCTTACGGACCTTTCGATTCGGCACGTTTCGATCGTAAGCAGCCGCGGCTTCTCGCTGTTTTCCATCAACGCAATCACGGAGCAGCCACTCGATTTCTGGCGCAATTGATCGAGGGCATTCCGAGCAGTCAGTACTATAAAAAAGGCTTTCGCGAGTTATTCCGGTTACACGAAGTCGACTATTCCTTGGCAGAAATAAAAGCGAGCCTTGCCGAGGACTATGAAGCGGCGATTGACCTGGCAGTCAAGGAGGCTGGTGAAAATGGTTTTGACCTCGCTCTGGTGGAGTGCCCTGACAACTCTCGGACGTTTCCGATCAGTGAAAATCCATATTATCGCGCAAAAGCGCGGTTGATGAGTTATGGCATCCCGGTGCAGTGCGTTCGGGAAGATCACCTGCGCCAGGGGCCCAGCGGATTAGCTTTCACACTCGGACCTACCGCTCTGCAAATTTACGCAAAGATGGGCGGCATCCCGTGGCTTCTGGCCGGCAGCCAAAGCGTTGACGCGGAATTGGTCGTAGGAATTGGGAATACGATTCGCAGGCCCAACCTATGGAGTGGAGCGGAACAAAGTCGAATCGTTGGGCTAACCACCTTTTTTCTTGGCGATGGCCGCTACATTCTAGGACAGGAATTGAAAAGTGTTCCCTATGCCGATTATTTTGGCGAACTGCTGCAGAGTCTTGAAGAGTCAATTGACTTTGTCTCTAAAGAGTACGCATGGAAGGACGGAAAAACGGTTCGGCTGGTCTTTCATGTGTTCAAACCGCTCAAGAATCTTGAAGTGGATGTCATTGCGCAATTAGTAAAAAAGTTTCCGCGATTTAAGATCCTGTACGCCTTCGTTACGATCTCAAAGTTTCATCCGTGGATGATGTACCAAGACGCGGCGCATGATAATAGTCACCTGCGGCTCACCCTGTGTGAGCGTGGGGCGAACCTGATTCTGGATGAGCATTCATGTTTGATGCAGTTGAAGGGCGAAAAAGACCGACCGAACAAAAGGCATCGTCCGCCATATCCAGTGTTGGTGCGAATCCACGAGCGGTCCACTTACAGGGATTTGCCATTTATAACACAGCAGGTTCTCGATTTTTCATATCTTTGTTGGAGAAGCTTGTTCCCTACAGAAATACCGGCAACGATCTTTTACGCAAGCCTGATGGCTGACTTAAGTGGCAATTTACAACGAATTAAGGGATGGAACCCAGTGTTCCTCGACCAGCATTTCCGGAGGAAAGCATGGTTTCTTTGAGCGAACGCGACACAATCACCGATCAAGCGAAGTCAGATGCCGAGATGCGGCCCATCTATTCCTTTGTATTCGGTGATACATATGACTTTGCCGCCAGCTCGCATTACTCGCATGCAGCGTTATTGCGGACAATAGCAGAGCGGGACAAAAGCGGGTTCACTGATCAAATTCAGGAATTTAAGCAAAGGCGCACCAGCCAGGCCAGTGGATGGTATGGTGATGACTCGCTCATCTTCTTGCTGCTTGTTGGCTGCGAACGCTTCAGCACGGAGTCTCATTTTCTGGATGCAATCCTTACGGCTCGGGATCGAAATACGAATCCAATTCCAAAAAGAGTTAATGAAGTGTTTAGGGCGCTACAGCGAAAAGAGTATGGAATGGAGGGCCAACTCAGCTTTATGAAAATTCCATTTTTGGAACTTTCCGGCCATTTAAAACTGTCCATCAATGCGGCCGAAAAGGGATATGCCGAACTTACTCGGCCCGGGTTGCTGAAGGATTTATCCCCGTTCTTATAATTACTTGCCATACGAGCCTTCGACCTGATTCTTTTTCAAAGGCAACCACAACCACATGAGAACTTCGATGAAGTCGTGCAAGGCGTCGAAAAACTTCGAGAGCACGCTACCTTAGGGCAGGCCACAAAGCTGCTTTGGGCGCTACCATACAAATGGTGGTTATTCAGTCTTCTTGTCGCGGTGCCATTTGCTTTTGGTATTGGCCAAAAGGCTTACGTGGTTGCCTTGGAAACTAAAAAGGTGCATGTGCGTCCGGCAACGGTTTCAATAAGCGGCAGCAGTGCCGCTTCGCAATATCCGCTCGATGGCGTACGTGCTCTCGCCAAAACAGC
>JAQGOU010000176.1 GCA_028293445.1 Verrucomicrobiales bacterium
CTCTCATCTTCTCTCCCGATCGGAACCTATCCCAATGGCGTGATCGCTGCGGATCTGAATGGTGATGGCAAGCTTGATCTGGTCAGCGTCAATAATGGTAGCAGCAGCCTAATGGTTTTGACAAACAGTGGCACCGGAGGTTTTCCTTTAGCACAAACTCTGCTGGTCGGCAGTTTTCCTCTCTCAGTAATCGCTGCCGATATCAATGGCGACGGCAGAATGGATCTAATCTGCCCCAGCACTACTGAAAATACCTTGAGAGTGTTGACCAACAACGGCAACGCCAACTTTCTTCTCGCGTCCTCGCCCGCAGTGAGCATCAGCCCTGTTTCCGTCGTGGCCGTGGACATCGATGCAGACGGCGACATGGATCTGATCAGTGCTGATAAAAATGCAAACCGGCTGACGGTTCTGACAAATAATGGTGGTGGTTCCTTTGGCCTGTCTGCCGCCCTCGCGGTGGGCACCAATCCCTGGTCGGTGGTCGCGACCGACGTCAACGGAGATGGCAAGCCCGATTTGATCAGTGCCAATGAGGCATCTGACACCCTGACAGTTCTGACGAACAACGGCCAAGGCCAGTTCGTGCTGTCGGTCTCGGTTCCTGTCGGAGCCGGGCCTCGCTCGCTGGCGGCAGCGGACGTGAACGGAGACAATAAAATGGACTTGATCACCGCCAATGCCGGCCACTTTTCTGATGGCACTACGCTGACCGTCTTGATCAATACGCTAACCTTTCAAGGAGTCTTTTCTGGTAGCGGCAGTGGACTGACCAGTCTGAACGCGGCGAGCCTGACTGGTTCCGTGCCGACTAATACGTTGACCTCTATCCCTGCGGGCAACCTGATCGGCTCCGTGCCGGGCAGTTCGTTGACATCTGTTCCAGCGGGTAACCTCACCGGCACGATTGCAGACGCTCGCCTGGGCACGATTAACGATACACATCTCTCCGCCAACGTGGCGCTCATCAATTCCGCCAACGGTTTTCGACCCTTCTCCCTTGCGCAGTCAATCGCCGTCGGAAGTAGACCTTTTTCCGTCGTCGCCGCAGACGTAAACAGCGATGGCCGAGTGGACGTCATCTCAGCCAACTACGATGCAAATACCCTCTCGGTGCTGATCAATTCCGGCAATGGCGTGCTCAACCTGGTGCAATCCCCCGCTGTAGGAAATGGTCCGAACGCTCTGGTGGCGACGGATGTGAACGGCGACGGTCGCGTCGATTTGATCGCAGCGAATTCTGGGGTCAGCTCCCTGTCAGTGATGACCAATAACGGGAGTGGAATGTTCACGTTGGCGCAATCGGTCACCGCTGGGATTGGTTTCACTTCAGTGACGGCGTCAGACGTGAATGGCGATGGTTGGGCGGATCTAATTGCAATCGATGGCAATGCGACCTACTTGTTCACCAACAATCGCGCCGGAGTTTTCAGTGCTGGCGACTCGCCGGGTCCAGGCAGTTATCCGGGGGTCGTGACCACGGCAGATGTGAATGCCGATGGCCGCGTCGATATTATTGTCGCTGATTACTACGCTAAGACGATCTCGGTGCGCACCAACAACGGAAACGGAATTTTCACATTGGCCCAATCTGTGGCAGTTGCTGCGTCGTCAGGCAATCCGAGCTCCGTGACGGTCGCGGACGTAAACGGTGACGGTCGCGTTGATTTAGTCACCGCCAATTACAGCACATTGGCGACACTTTCGGTGCTGACGAACAATGGCAATGGCTTATTCTCCCTCGCACAATCGCCGTCCGTCGCCGACCTTCCGGAATCTGTTACCGCAGCGGATATAAATGGAGATGGCCGGGTAGATCTAATATCCACCAGCATGCGAGAGGCAGGCGTGCTTTCCATTTTGACCAACAATGGAAATGGCATTTTCACTTTGGCGCAATCTCCTCTAGCCGGCAGCTACCCTCATTGCGTCATCACAGCGGATCTTTACGGGAATGGCCGCTTGGAATTAATCACGGGCAACGATGGAAACAATACGCTGTCGGTCCTTTCGTCTGTGGATCAAAGCTTCTCTGGTGTGAATACGTTCACCAATTCAGCCAACAGTTTTGCCGGTACGTTTTCCGGGAGATTTAGCGGTAATGGGGCTGGCCTGATCGGGCTCAATGCCGGGAGCCTCACGGGCGCGGTATCGAGTGCGTTACTCACTTCTGTCCCAGCCGGTAATCTTACCGGCACGATTTCCGACGCACGGCTTTCCACAAATGTTGCGTTGCTCACGGCCAATCAGTCCTTCAGCGGGGTCAATAACTTGAACAACTCGGCGAATAGTTTTTCCGGCAATGGCGCAGGTCTTCGCAATCTGAATTTAATCGGCGGCAGTTCGGGCGGCGCGATTGCCTGGACAACCAACTTCAATGGCACGTTTGTGCTCTCGTCCACACCAGCAGTGGGCACCGCTCCTCAATCCGTCGCGGCTGCAGACGTCAATGGAGATGGCAAGCTGGACCTCATCAGCGCAAACCGTTTTGACTGGACTCTTTCCGTCCTGACGAACACTGGAGTGGGAGGCTTTCTTTTGAGTTCAACTGTGGGCGTCGGTTACGACCCGTATTCGGTTATCGCCGTAGATGTGAATGGCGATGGTAAATTGGATTTGGTCTGCGCCAACTCAGGAGCTCATACACTATCCATAGCGACGAACGACGGCATAGGAGGTTTCGCCATCGCCTCGACACCAGACATACAATTCAGCTCCCCTCGTTCGATTGTGGCTACAGACCTGAATGGAGACGGTAAGGTAGATTTGATTGTTACCAGCACGTTCGGTTTCCTGATCGTTCTCACCAACGCCGGGAATGGGAATTTTTCTCTGTCCGATTTGGTTGGCGGCAATAACTTTCCTGTCGCAGTAGTAGCAGGAGACATCAACGGCGATGGTAAAGTGGACCTGATATCTGCCAACCAGGGGAACGGCACAATTTCCGTGCGCACTAATAATGGATCTGGAAGCTTTGTCCTGGCCGAAACTCTTTCTGTTATTGGCGGACCTGTATCGCTTGCGCTCGGGGATTTTAATGGCGATGGCAAGCTGGATCTGGTTAGCGCCGACAACGCGTTCACGGTATTTACCAACGGCAGCAACGGTTTTATTTACGTTTCCACACTGGCCTCAAGTGGCGCCCCCAGATCTGTGACAACAGCCGACGTCAATGGCGACGGTAAAGTGGATGTGATCGGTGTCAGCGACTATAACACTCTCGCAATCTTAACGAATGGTGGCAGCGGCAATTTCGTGCTGAAGGCTACGCTAACGGCGGGCTCCAATGTAACTTCAGTGATTGCGGCAGATATGAACGGGGACGGCGGGGTTGATCTGATTTCAGTTAATCAGGGTGACAACAATCTCTCGATATTATTAAACCAACCTAATTTTCCTGGGGCATTTGCCGGAAACGGTGCCGCCCTCACCGGCCTCAACGCCGCGAATTTGACGGGCATCGTTCCAGTCACCTCGTTGCCTTCTATTCCTGCCGCCAATTTAACGGGCACGCTTGGCGATGCCCGACTGTCCACAAATGTGGTCTTGCTCAACGCCAATCAGACCTTCACCGGAATCAATAACCTGAACAACCCGGCTAACACTTTTTCCGGGAACGGCGCTGGCCTGAGCAACGTGGTCGCCGCGAATGCTGATCTACTGGATGGATTTGATGCGACGGCATTTTTGCCCGTCGGCGCGAAAGCGACAGATGCCGACAAATTGGATGGGCTTGACTCAACCGCCTTCGCCTTCGCCAGTCACACGCATGCGGCTGCCGATGTTTCGAGCGGTACTCTGTTGGATGCCCGCCTCTCCACTAATGTTTCCTTGCACAACGTCGCTCAAACATTCAGTGGTCTGGTGACGTTCAACCCAGGTTCCGGAGCGCCTCTCACAGTCGGCAGCACGAACAAAGTAGCCAATCTTAATGCTGATCTATTGGATGGATTAGACTCAAGCGCGTTCCTGTCTCAAGGGGGCAAAGCAACTGATGCTGACAAATTGGACGGATTGGACTCAACCGCTTTTTCTTTGACGACGCATGTTCATTCCGCAGCCGAGATTACTTCCGGTGCATTGCTCGATGCGCGTCTGGGCACGAATGTCGCGCTGCTGAATTCCAACCGCACCTTTATCGGAACGATTGGGTTTAGCCCGACGAGCGGCGCGCCGTTTACTGTCGGCAGCACTAACAAAGTCTCCAGTTTGAATGCTGATTTGCTGGACGGACTGGATGCCAGTGCTTTGGCTTTAGCCCTGCATTCCCATGCTGCGGCTGACATTGCCTCCGGCACCCTGCTCGATGCGCGATTGAGTACCAATGTGGCTCTACTTACGGCGGGAAAATTGCCTGATGCAAATTTGAGCGCGAACGTGGCGCAGTTATCGGGTGGTAAATTATCGGACGCAAATCTCAGTGCTAACGTGGCGCTGCTCAATGGGAATCCTGGCTTCTCTGGTTCGGTAAGCGCCAACACTCTCACTGTTACGAATACTCTTCGGGTGAACAGTCTGCTTCGTTCAGGTTCGGAAGCCGGAACAAGCGAAGGTCCGAACAAGACTGGCGTGATCGTGCGCCGGCTCAACAGCACAGTGAACGCTACCAATCATATCCTTGCCCGCACCGACGTTCTGACCTTGGAACGCGACGGAACGACTGCAGGCTTGCTGATTCGTTATCCGGCAAACGCGACCAAGCAGACGATTTCCTGCATTGGCATTACCAAAGATGGCGCAACAGTTAACGTCTATCGCCCCCTGGCGCCTTCCGCCACGGCGGGAACGGTTCAACTCTATTCCGATGCGCAACGCATCGTTCATGTCGACATCAGTTTCGGCGACACATTTAACGCTGGTCACATGACGCATGTCGTCATGGATCGTTACGATGATGGAAGCAGCGATTATTATTGGGCGGGGCTGATCAGCTCTACTTACAATCAATAAAGAAGGTACGCTTTCACCTCTTATGGCGACAGTTGCACTTTCAGTTCGTCACTGCGGAACCACGACACAATCGTGTAACGCTCGCCATGAGTAATCGGCAGAACTTCGTGGGTTGTTTCGGATCGAAAAGCCACGAGCGTTCCAGGCGTTTCCGCGATTAATTGACGAGCGTCCGAAGACCGGCTGTACAGGACGAGTTCGCCGCCGCCGTAGGTGTCGGGCGTCGGCTCGGCGGCGCGCTGCGAAAGATAAATACTGACCGACACTTTCCGAAAACGCGTGTGATCGTAAATGATGGGGGTATTTCCATCCTGGTGCGCAACGAAGAAGTCACCCGTTTCGTAGCGCAGAAACTGCGGGTCTTCACAATACGTGAGCGCGACCCCAAATCGCTGCGCGAGCTGTTCTTTCTGCTGCATGAGCAACTCCTTCACTCGTTCACGGATTTCCAAAGATACCGCCAGACGTGAGACCTTGCGCACACGTGGATTGACCGTTCCGCCGTGTTTCGTTTCTCCATAAACGGTTGCCGCAGCGGCATGACTGCTCCGCATTTCGGCAACAATTGTTGTAATCGTCGCCGCGTCCAGAAGATTTCGAATAGTGAGCGAATCAATCATGCTGCAACTTTCATATCCAAGCCTTTGCCTAGCGTACCACGACTCCCGACGCGCTGAAGCTCAAAGTTTCAGTGCTGTCCCCTGCCCGCTCCAAACACCCCATAATCAGGAGGAACCATCTTGCCCGAGAAATTCCCGGATGTATGCTCGCGCTCGTCACCTGAACAGAAGCCGCCGAGATGCAATCGCATATGCTAATACCAAATAACCGTAGTCAAAGTCTCCTCACGTTGGCTGCGACGATTTCGAAAACGCCGCTCCTTATCTTTCTCGTTCTTCTTTCCCTTCTCACAAACGTTCGCGCTGTCGATGACCTCGCTCGACGCGAATGGAAAATCGATGGCGTCACGCGTGAGGCGTTGATTCATGTTCCGAATGTGGCGATAAAGGGGAATGCAGCTCCGATCGTCTTTGGCTTTCACGGACACGGTGGCTCAATGCAGAACGCAGCGAATTCATTTCGTATCCACACGCTTTGGCCTGAGGCGATTGTCGTTTACATGCAGGGCCTCAATACGCCAGGACGCCTGACCGATCCCGAAGGCAAGAAACCCGGCTGGCAATTCGCCGTCGGCAACCAGAGCGACCGCGACCTGAAATTCTTCGACGCCGTGCTCGCAAGTCTGCAGCACGATTACAAAGTGGATAAGAAACGCATCTACGCCATGGGCCATTCCAATGGCGGTTCGTTTAGCTATTTACTGTGGGAAGCTCGCGCAGAGAAATTCGCGGCGTTTGCTCCTTCGGGCTCACTCTCGCAATCGCTGGTGGCGCTCCCCACCTTTGTAGCCAAACCCGTTCTCCATATTGCGGGCGAAAATGATCCGCTCGTCAAATTCGCGTGGCAAAAACTGATGATCAACGCCCTCCGTCGAAGCAACGACTGCTCCGAAGGAAAACCGTGGAACGTCGACAAGCGCTGCACCATTTACAAATCGGCACTCAATGCTGACGTCCTCACTTACATTCATCCCGGCACACATAAATATCCCGACGAAGCGCCGGAGATCATCGTTAAGTTCTTCAAGGAATACCCAAAAACCACGCCTCTTGTTTACGAAGGCACCGCTGGCCCCGGCATGGGCAAACACATTGTCTTCATCGCCGACGACCACGAATATAAATCCGAAGAAGCGCTCCCCGCCCTCGCCCGTATTCTAGCCAAACACCACGGCTTCAAATGCACGGTGCTTTTCGGGATCGATCCGAAGACCGGCGACATCACGCCCGGCCTGTCCAACATCCCCGGTGCCGAAGCGCTGAAAACCGCAGATCTCCTGGTCCTCTTCACCCGTTTCCAGGATCTCCCCGCCGAACAGATGCAGCCAATTGTGGATTATCTAAATCGCTGTGGCCCGGTGGTGGGACTACGCACTTCGACACATGGCTTCAAGATTCCGACGAACAGTCCCTTCGCGAAATATGACTTCGAATATTCCGGCGACGATTACAAAGGCGGGTTCGGTCGACAGATTCTCGGCGAAACCTGGGTGGGCCATTACGGACCGAACCATCAATCCAGCACGCGCCTCGAGATCGTGCCCGCGAAAGCGAATCATCCAGTATTAACCGGCGTGACCAACATGTGGGCGCAGATCGGCGCATACAATGCGTATCCAATCGAAGGCAGTGAAGTTCTGGCAATGGCGCTGCCGCTTTCCGGCATGGAACCGTCGTCACCGCTGGACTCCACCAAAACGCCGATGGCCGGTGCATGGGTGCGGAAGTATCAGAGCGCCTCGGGAAAATCAGGCCGCGTCTTCACGAGCACTTACGGCGCATCCGGCGACCTGATCAATGAAGGTTTCCGCCGTATGATCGTGAATGCCTGCTTCTGGGCCGTTGGGCTAGAAAAAGCAATCCAGCCAAATCTAGACATCCGTTTCGTCGGACCGTTCCGCCCGACGTGGCATGGCGAAACCAAACGCGCCGACCATGTGAAACCGGAAGACCTCGCGGGCTGGGATTCCCCGATTTGGCCTGAGTCAAAAAGTAAGCCGTAGAATGTGTATGAAAGTGAACACTGTTATTGGAAATCGAACAGCAGCGCTGACCGCCCTCGCCAGTTTGCTTTTTGCCACCGCCGCTCTGGCGCAAAATACCAACGAGTTGGCCTCTCCCTTGGCCGCTGAAACGGTCGCTGCCTCGGCTGAACTACGCTGGCTTCCTCTGACCAACGGCAATTTGGAAATCAATGGACTTCCCTGGTTTAAAGAAAATTCCGGCAGCCTGAGCCGCCTGCCTGCGCGATCCAAAGCCACCTTTCGCAAAGAAGTCTGGAGCCTGGCCCAATGTCCCAGCGGTGGACGGATTCGGTTTCGCACGGATTCCACGACCCTCGCCATTCGCCTTGAATATGGTTCTCCACCCAACATGGCGAACATGCACGCCTTCGGACAAACCGGCGTCGATCTTTATGTCGATGGCACCTACATGGTCAGCGCGGTGGCCGATAAAGATGCCAAGTCGGGGAAAGTTTACGAACCGATCTTGTTCGACTTTTCAAAACAGCCGCGAGTGCAGCGCGACATCACCCTTTACCTGCCGCTTTACAAACCAGTGAAGGTTATTAGCATTGGTGTGGACGATGGCGCGAAGATCACCAAAGCCAAATCATTTGCCGTCGCCAAGCCAGTCGTCTTCTATGGCACATCCATTACGCAAGGTGGCTGCGCCAGTCGCTCGGGCATGAGTTATCAGGCCATTCTTGGCCGCAAGTTGAACTTTGATTTTGTGAACCTCGGTTTCAGTGGCAACGGTCTGGGCGAACCAGAGGTGGCGCGCGCTGTCGCTGAAATAGATGCCTCCTGTTATGTGCTGGATTTTGGCGCGAACCACAAAACGTTTGAATCGATGCGCGAAGTGTATGCGCCGTTTTTGGATTACATTCGAGCGCAACATCCCACCACTCCCATCGTGGTCATGACGATCCTGCACACGTCCCGCGAAAATCGTATCCCAACTCTGGGCAAGGAATGGCCAGAGCGTCGCCAGTTCATCGAAAAGGTTGTTCGCGAACGCATCAAATCCGGCGACAAAAAACTTTATCTGGTGGACGGTGCGAAACTGCTCGGCTCGACACCCGATGATTGTTTCGTCGATGGCGGACATCCCAATGATCTCGGCTTTTATCGAATGGCCGAAGGATTGACTCCCCCGCTGCGTAAGGTTTTGAAACTACGCTAATGCTCGCAACCAGAATTGAATTTATGAAATTAAGCAGTTGGATTTGCGCGAGCCTGTTGGTGACCGCCGCCGCTTTCGGTCAGACCAATGCACCGAGACCCAATATGACGGTGCCGCCGGTCAAAGAATGGCGCGACAAAGTTCCGGCCAGTCTCCATTCCACCAAGCCGGATTACGTGGTGTTTGTTCCCGAAGTTTCCCGCGAAGAAGTCACCGACACCGGGAATGAACATTTCCTCGTCTTCGATGGCCCGGACAAATCGCTCATGACGATCTGGACGCAAAGCACACGCGAAGGCGAACCGGATCAGCATATCGTTTTTGCGGAAAGTAAGAACAAAGGTAAAACCTGGACCAAACCGCGGATCATCGCCGGCCCTGCGAAACCGGGCGACGGCTTGATGGCGAGTTGGGCTTTCCCGATGGTCAGCAAAAGCGGTCGCATCTACGTTCTCTATAGTCAACACGTCGGCAAGGTGGATACGTTTCCTCACACCACCGGACAGTTGACTGGCATCTACAGTGATGATCGCGGCAAAACCTGGTCCAAAGCGCAAACGATTCCCGTCCCTCGCACCTCCCGCGATAATCCCGACACTTCTTTTCCCGCCAATTGCATCACCTGGCAAAAGCCATTGCGCCTGACTAAGGATGGAAAATATTTCGTCGGCTTAACCCGCTGGACCAGCAAGGCTGTAAAGAAGAATCCAACCCCGTCGTGGATTTCACACGACTCAGTCGCCGAATTCATGCGCTTCGATAATCTCGATGAGAATCCCGAACCCGCGCAGTTGAAAATCTCGTGGTTCGGTTGGGATAAAGAGGCAATCACCGTGCCTTATCCGGGCCATCCAGAAACCAGCGTTTGTCAGGAGCCTTCGATTGTAAAATTGCCCGACGGCCGATTCTTTTGCGTGCTGCGAACGATGACTGGCAGTCCGTATTGGACGGTGAGCGCGGACGACGGACAAACCTGGAGCAAAGCCCGTCCGCTCCTGCGCAAAGATGGAGGCGAACCGCTCAAGCATCCGTTGTCCCCGTGCCCGATCTTCGATCTGGGCGGACCGGCTGCCGCGAGCGGACGCTACGCGTTGTTCATTCACAATCACGACGGCAATTACCATGGTTACACACCACGCGAAGGACAGCTTCATCGCCGTCCGATCTGCAAAGTGATTGGCCATTTCAAACCGGGCGCAGACCAGCCAGTCTGGTTTGAGGAACCAGAATTTTTCTTCGACCACGATAGTCTGTTGGTGGGGCCGCCGGGCAAGATGGGCCGCTTTGACCTCGCGCTTTATTCAAGCATCACCGTAGTGAACGGCAAAACCTTGCTCTGGAATCCCGACCGCAAATTCTTTCTGCTCGTCAAAAACATCAGCGACAAAAAATGAGTTGATGAGGAATTCCGAAGCGCGAGTGATG
>JAQGOU010000177.1 GCA_028293445.1 Verrucomicrobiales bacterium
CGGGTCGTTCGAGGCGGCAGCGGATGGAAGCGACTTTGAGAAAGGGTTGGGCAAATCCGCAGATGTAGTCAGCCAGTTTTTCCAGTGAATCATTCGCGGGATTCACGGCCCAGACGATGGAATGAAGATTGCGAATCAGCTCTCCGGAAGCGTTGGAAATCCTCCGGCTTTGCGTTGCGACTTCCGTTGGCTGATCCTTCTTTTTCTCGGTCAAGTCACTCAGCACCCGAATCTCGGTCAATCGCGCTCCGAGTTCGTCGTGCATGTCCTGGGCGATGCGCGTGCGTTCTTTCTCAATGGCGTGCTGCTGTTCCAGTTGTTGGAGTTTCGTCTGCATTCTTTTGCGCGTGACGGAACGGGCTGAACTGGCCACGAGGCCAACCGAAGCCAAAGCGATGAAAACTCGAAACCAATTCGTCTGCCAATAATGCGGTTCCAAAGACAACTTCACATTTGCGCCACGTGAATTCCAAACGCCGTCGTTGTTGCAGGCGATGACTTGAAATTCGTATGAACCGGGCGGCACGCTGTTGTAAAACGCGCTGCGCCGCGTCCCTGCATCAACCCAATCCGCATCGAAACCGGCCAGCTTGTATTTAAAATGGTTTTTCTCCGGCGCGGCGTAACTCAACGCTGTGTAGCGGAATTCCAGTTCGCCACGGCCGGGGGATAAGTTCAAAGTTTCAGGTTCAAAGTTTAAAGTTGAAGAAGCGGTCGCGTTGGAATCTTTCCGACTTTGAACCTTGAACTTTGAACGTTGAACTTTTTTGTCGGCGAGGACTTCTCGAATTACCACCGGTGGCGGCACTTCGTTTTTATCAATCTTCAACTGCGGATCAGTCACGGCGAGGCCCTTGGTCGTGGCAAACCAAAGTCGTCCGTCTTTACTTTTCCACGCCGATGGCTTGGCAACGCCCACGCAAACCGGGCTGCTCATCCCGTCGGCTTTACCGAATGTGCTGTAGGAAACCGCGCCGAAGCCGTCAAATTGATCTTTAGCAACGCGCAAAACACCGCGCCGCGTGGCGATCCAGAGATTCGCCGCGTCATCTTCCAGCATCTCCAGGACTGCCTCATCAAAAAATCCCTGCGCGGTTGTGTAAAATGTGAATGGCTCTTTTTGCTCTCGACTCACGACCTTTGGCCCTCGACGCAAACGGCTAAGTCCTTTCGCAGTGCCAACCCAAAGGTTCTCCTCCTTGTCCTCAAACAACGACAGAATCATGTTGTCCGCAAGACCATCTTTAACCGTAAAAACCATAAAGTGATCATTCACTTTGCAAGCCAGCCCCGCTTCGGTTCCCACCCATAACCGCCCATCGTGTCCTTGCAGTAAGCAACGAATTCTTTTCGAGGGCAGTTCACTTGAGGCTTCATAATCAGTGACCTTTCCGTGCGCCAAAATCTTAAGCGAATCCACCGCTGTCCCTATCACCAACCGGCCCGCCGAATCTTCCAGAAGATCGCGGATGGCCGTGGGACCAAAGCCGTATTCCTCTCCGTATCGTGACATTGCGCCCTCTTTCAGCCGATACAACTCACCGCCATAATCCACGCCAAACCAAAGGCCGCCATCGCGCGCTCCACGAATGGCCAGGATTAGATCGTTGTGCATCGTTTTATTTTTCGCGCTCGAATAGATGGTGATTTTGCCCGCGCGCAAACAATGCAAACCGCCGCCCCAGGTTCCAATCCACATTGCGCCCTCGTTATCTTCACAAACCGAGATGACATTGTTGTGTGCCAGTCCGTGCCGGGTCGTGTAGCTCGTGAACTGCTGCACGCGTAATTGGTAGAGTCCATTTTTAGCTCCGACCCAGAAGTTGTTTTCACGATCTTCAAACAAGCAAAGAATCTGGTCATAGACCTCGCCTTCAGCCGTTAACTCCACGACGAATTTTTCATCGGCAAAACGACACAAGCCAGCGGCGGTGCCGACCCAAAGATTCCCGCGACGATCTTCGTGAACCACGGTGACGATGTTGTCGGGAAGGCCGTTCACCTTGGTGAAATGCGTAAACTTTCCGTCTTTAAATCGAATCAATCCGGAGTTAACTCCCATCCAGATGCCGCCGTCGCGACTGGAACAAATCGAACGAATAAAAGTCGTGTTGAATTGCCACAGATTCGTGCTGCTGACCACCGCGCCTTCGTGCAACCGCATCAAGCGGTCATTGGCGCCGACCCATAAATCGCCGCTGGCATCCGGCACGATGGCGCGAACCGTTTGCGCTGCTGCATCTTTTTCCGGGCCGGGCGCGATGTCATTTTTGTCATCGCGCAACGAGAGCTTTTCATTTTTGAAAACCGCGATTCCCTTGCGCGTTCCGATCCAGATCGAATCATCGCGCATCTGACGGACAGTCAGAATATTGAGGTCCAAGTCTCTCGGCATGGAATGAGCAACCCACTCCTCTCCCCGGAGTTGAAATAATCCTTCGCCCGCTGTGCCAACCCAAAGGCTGCCGTCGTTTGCCGCACCCAACGTATTAACCTGTCGTTTCGCCAGACGATTGGTTGTTCCAACGGAAATGAATTCAAATTGCTCGCCATCGAAACGAGCAAGTCCGCCCAGAGTCCCGACCCAAAGCACGCCGTCCCGCGTCTGAGCGATGGATTGAATGATGTTTCGCGAGGGTTCATCGCCAGTCTGCCACAGTCGTGAATTGTAGGGCGGCAACGTGGTTCCAGTGTCGGAGGTCGAAGAGGAATGCGACTGGTCACGCAACAGGAATGCGGCAGTCGTGACCGTTGTTGGTTCGGTATCAGGCACGACCATCAATGTAATCGCGCCGACGTAGCGGTTCGTTCCGAGAGCGGGGACGCGCGCCCTATAATGGCTGTTGCTGTCGGCCAAGGTCAGAGCCGACGTGGTGTAAACGGCATTCGTGGCATCGGGAATATCCACTTCGTTCTTCTGCCATTGATACTCGATGGTGGGATCGTCGGAGGAGACGGAAAAAGTCGCGGTTTGTCCTTCCAGGCGAGAGACGGTGGGCTGTTCAGACACGCTCAAGGGATGAATCACATTGATGCCATATTTGCTCCCGAGATAGTTGTGAATGGCTGTTCGTTCGGAATCGGGAACAGTTCCATTAAAGAGAATAATTTCGGCCAGATCGCCCTTGAGCATGGACTCGAAATTGTCCCGACTGCCGATACGGACAGGTCTTCCACCATCCCCGATTTTTCCCTGAAGAAGCCCTTGGCTGTTGTAAGCGCCGTTCAAATACAAAATGCCTTTCGTCCCCCTCACCACGGCGGAAATAATCGCCACCTGCCCGGCGGCAACAACGGACCTTCCTTCGAGATGAACAGGTTGGTTGCCGTTGCCACGGAAAAGGTACGGCAAACCCGATTTCTGTTGGACGTAAAAATCAAACGGAGCCGGAATGTTCGTGACCGTCTTGGCAATGATGCCGTTCAGATTATTGAAATCATCGACACGCACGACGGCGAATACCGCCAGGTCGCCGGTAATGGCCAGATCGGCAGAGTGTGGGATTTCTAAGTAGTTGGTGACTCCGTCAAAATGTAGAGCTGGCTTTCCGTTGAAGGCCGACGGCGTCAGCTTCGGCATGGAAATGGCGTTGGTTTGAACCGCGTTATTTTGACGACCAGATTGATCCATCCACTGCTGGACCAATCCATTGTCATTGGTGCTCACGCCCGCATCAGCCTTAAGCCAAAGCACCAGGGCGCTATTTGTCAGCGTCAGTCTGGCAGTCGGCAGTTCTGCGCGAACAACGAAGGTGAACGAGAGGATACAGAAAACCGCCAGGCGCAGGACGGATGGAGCAAAGAAGGCGCATTGGGGGTTCACGGTGGAAGAGATTAAACAAAACTCTACGCGCCAACAATCCTGATCCCCATTTACTCTCCGGACGGCAAGTGGGTTGCCTGGCTGTGATTCAGATCATAAACGACGGTTTGTTGGATATCGGGATAATCACTGGAAACCATCGCCAAAAAAGTGACGGCGGCACTGTCAGAACGCCAACTGTGATCGCGAGCACCGGTTAAATGCGCGAGTTGGTTCCCCTCAATCGTTTCGATGAACAATTCATCACTGCTGTTCGCATACGCAAACTTTTTGCCATCCGGCGAAAAACTCGCGGACTCGACGTTAGTAGCGATGCAACGCTCACGACCTTTGGCATCCTGAAACCAGAGATCGCCCTTCGAGGTTTTGGAAAAGAGAATCTCTCGGCCCCGATGTGATCTGGCAAAAATGTGAAGTGGTCTTTCTTCTTTTTGAACCCGTGGAGAGCCTGCGACATCATGCGCGACCAAGCAGGAATTCGGTTTGTCGGCGGTAATAAAAGAAGCCATCAGCATCGCAAAGGTCATCCCGCCCAGAAACCAGAGCCACCGCGAACGACGTGATTCAATTGTAAAATTCATTCCCGAAGGCCCGCGCAAACTTCAGGAGAACCCAAAACCTGAAAGTTTGCGCGGGTTGTCCGTTACGTCACGGAACCCGCTTTTAAGGGCGAATTAGAACGCCGTGCTTCGAGCCCATTCCCAGCTTCCAGCTGCCCCCGAACTCCACCAGCGCGAGGCCGCCTGGAGAGATGAGCCGGTGGATGGGAAAGTCCACAAAGCCGTGCTGGAATTGCCATAATCGTAGAGTGTGCCAACGTCACATTTTCCATCGCCCGTGAAATCTCCTGATACCCACTTCGAATTCGCTCCGCGCCAGTTGCCGACGCCGGAATTCCACCATTGCGCCGATCCGCTAAAGGAGGAGCCGGTTGATGGGAAGACGAACAGACTCGTATTGTCGTTGCCGTAGTCATACGCCGCCGCCACGTCGCGTTTTCCATCGCCATTGAAGTCACCAGTCAGAAATTGTGATCTGGACCAATCCCAGTTACCTGCACCTGACCGCCACCAGAGAGATTGAGCAAATGAAGAACCAGGTGAACCTTGGGATAACCAGACCCACAATCCGGTGTCGGAATTGTCGTAGTTATAGGCCGCCGCCACGTCGGACTTCCCGTTGCCATCAAAATCTCCCGAGACAAGCTTCGCGCGTTTT
>JAQGOU010000181.1 GCA_028293445.1 Verrucomicrobiales bacterium
CTAAAGACTCTTTCGCCGCAACAATGGAAGTCCGGAATTGCCGCGTGGCTTGGCTGGTTTTTCGATGGACTCGAACTTCATCTTTTCACCCTGGTTGCTCTGCCGTTCGTCGCGCAGTTGATGAACCAGCCCGCGGGGTCTCCGCTCGTGAAAGAAAAGAGCGCATGGATTCAAGCCGCCTTCCTGATGGGATGGGCGATCGGCGGCGGATTTTTTGGACGCCTTGGTGATCGACTCGGACGGGCGCGCGCGTTGAGTCTAACAATTCTGACCTATGCTATTTTCACCGGACTCTCATTCTTCGCGCAAACCTGGTGGCAGCTTTTAATCTGTCGGTTTCTCGCCGCCGTGGGTGTTGGTGGTGAGTGGGCCGTGGGGGCGAGTCTCCTTTCAGAAACGTGGCCGAAGAAATGGCGGGCGTGGATCGCCGCTGTCCTTCAATGCGGTGTCAATCTCGGGATTCTCGTGGCGTGTGGAGCAGTTTGGTTGATTACACATTATTTCGGCAAGAACGGAGCCCACTTCGAACGCTATGTATTTCTCATCGGTGTAGTTCCTGCGCTCTTGGTGTTCTGGATTCGTAAAAATGTTCCCGAACCGGAGGAGTGGCGTCATGCGAAGAGCCAGTCTGATAAACAACCCGGAATAATCGACCTGTTCCGCGGAAAGGTGTTATCAACGACGCTGCTGACCATCGGTATCTGCGCACTCACTCTGACGGCGTGGTGGGCTTTTATCTTCTGGCATGCCCAGCATCTGCGCAGTCTGCCCGAAATGGCGTCATGGAGTGCTGAGGAAAAGCAACAGGTCGTGACAGTTGTCTTTTTCCTCGTGGTTGGAATTTCGATTCTCGGAAACTTTTTCTTTTCGTGGCTGGCCGTTCGTCTCGGATATCGTCGCACGATCCTGTGGAGTTGCCTGGCTTTCATCGCGGCGATGGTTGGGGCTTACGGAGTTCCGCGCACCCACAATGAATTGATGTTTTGGCTCCCTTTGATCGGCTTTTGTTCCGGCGTGTTCGGGCTTTTTACAATGTATTTGCCGCCGCTCTTTCCAACGCTCCTTCGCACGACTGGTGCGGGCTTCTGTTACAACATCGGCCGCATCGCCGCTGCGATTGGAACGATTGTGTTCAGCCTTCGTCTCCAGGTGAGTGACTTCCGAAGCACATTGTTGTCGATTGCGTTCCTGTTCTTTCCTGCCGTGCTGATTTGTTTGTTCCTACCCGATTTATCCAAAGAAGAAGGCGGAACGAAATAGACGGCGTCCAATAAAAAAGACGTCTCACTCGAGACGTCTTTGAATTCAGATTGTTGGATGGATTACATCATCTTCAACAGTGTGTCGGCCATTTCGCTCGGGGTGACAGCGATACCAATGCCCGCTTCTTTGAACGCAGCGATCTTCGCGGCCGCCGTTCCTTTACCGCCGCTGACGATAGCGCCAGCATGTCCCATGCGACGTCCCGGAGGAGCCGTGGCTCCTGCGATGAAGCCAGCGACCGGCTTCTTGCAATTGTTCTTGATCCATTCGGCGGCTTCTTCTTCAGCGCTGCCGCCGATTTCGCCGATCATAATGATGCCGGTCGTTTCCGGATCGGCATTGAACATCTTGATGACGTCGAGATGTGACGTTCCATTGACAGGATCGCCGCCGATGCCGACGCAGGTCGACTGACCGACGCCACGGCAAGTGAGTTGCCAAACGGCTTCGTACGTCAACGTGCCGCTACGCGAGACAACGCCAATGTTGCCTTTTTTGTGAATGTAACCGGGCGCAATGCCGATGCGGCAGCCGCCGTGTGAATCTTTGCCTTCACCAGGTGTTACGACGCCAGGACAGTTCGGTCCAATCAGGCGCGTCTTCTTGCCGAGCATCGCGCGCTTGGCTCTGACCATGTCGTTGACCGGAATGCCTTCGGTGATGGCGACAACGAGATCGAGTCCCGCGTCGACGCCTTCGAGAATTGCATCAGCCGCGAAGGGTGGGGGAACGAACACAGCAGAGGTGGTCGCACCGGTCTGCTTCATCGCTTCCGCCACGGTGTCGAAGATTGGAACCTTCTTTCCACCGTGTTCAAAGAATTGACCGCCTTTACCAGGCGTAACGCCGGCAACGATTAGGGAACCGTAATCAATGGAGAGTTGCGTGTGACGCGCTCCAAAGCTGCCAGTAATGCCTTGGACGAGAACTCGGGTTTGTGGTGTTACAAGAATGGACATGGATTTGTTCTATTTTGAAATTCTAGTTCTTGGATTTCTTTTCTTTAATTGCAGTCAACAAGACTATGGCTTCGCGATCTTTATCTCGGCCTGTTGCTTGTTTTGCCATAATCATTGCATCGAGATTCAGCATCCGAAATCTTCCTGACAGGCACGGAACTGATAATCGGAGTGCATCTTCATAACTGCCTATACCTGCTACATCGCTTAAGCAATCGAGCATCCCGAGATCTGTTCGCAAATAGACGTTCCTCAGGTCGCGGCAGAGTTGTTCATCCAATACAAACGGAATCTTCTGCGGCGTCATGCGATGCACCGGATGAAGATTTTTCACCGCCGCTTCAAGCCGTTTAAGGTTCTCCGTATCAAAACGGCAACAGATGTCCACGTCCTTAGTCACAAGAGAGGCACCATGGATCACAGCGCAAAGCCCGCCAATGATGACGAACTCCACACCATACGCTCGCAGGCGCTCCAGTAAATCTTCGTCATTCTGTAAAAGCATTATCGTTGCCTGTGAATCGCAACAGTCGATTCAACGCACGTTGATGATCGGCTAGACGCTCTTCTTCCGTCATTCGGAGGCTTTCTTCGACGAGTGACATATCACATCCGAACTCGCACGCTGCGCGCCACGCCGGTCCTGCATCTGGTGGGCAGACATACTTGCCATTGATCTGTGCCAATGTTTCTTCGTCGAACATAACCTCATCATCCGGGTCCGTTTATGGATGCAAATGCTTACTTCGCATTAACAGCTTAAGCTTTGACCGACGCGACAACTTTCTTCGCAGCATCCGCCATCGAATCACCTGTGATGATCGCGACGCCAGATTCCGCCAGGGTTTTCTTTCCAGCGACCACGTTGTTGCCTTCGAGGCGGACAACCAAGGGCAGTTTCAAGCCTGTTTCCTTTACGGCAGCCACGATGCCCGTCGCGATGACGTTGCAATCCATGATGCCGCCGAAGATGTTGACGAAAATCGCCTTTACCGAAACATCGCTCAAAATGATTTTGAACGCAGCGGTGACTTGTTCTTTGCTCGCGCCACCCCCGACGTCGAGGAAGTTGGCCGGGTTCGCACCGAAATGCTGGATAATGTCCATGGTCGCCATGGCGAGACCGGCGCCGTTGACGAGGCAGGCGATGGAGCCGTCGAGCTTGATATAATTCAGGCTGAATTTGCTCGCTTCGATTTCGAGCGGCGATTCTTCGGCCAGATCGCGCATCTCCTGGATGTTCTTGTGACGATAGAGCGCGTTGTCGTCGAGACTGACTTTGGCGTCGACCGCTGACATCGCTTCTTTTCCATCTGGACCGACGATGATGCAGAGCGGATTGATTTCCACCATGGCGGCATCGCATTCCCACCAGGTTTTATAAACACCCAGCAAAAGCTTCGCAGCACTGGCGATCAAATCACCTTTGAGTCCGAGAGCGCCAGCGAGTTTGCGCGCCTGATATGGCATCATGCCGACGGCAGGATCGATGGTTTCTTTGACGATCTTCTCAGGATGCTTCTCGGCGACTTCTTCGATGTCCACGCCGCCTTCGGTGCTGACCATCATGATCGGGCGGGAGCTTTCGCGGTCGAGAAGAACGGCGCAGTAAAATTCCTTTTTGATTTCTGGCGCAGCAGCAACGAGCAACTTGGAAACCAGTCGGCCATCCGGACCGGTTTGTTTCGTCACGAGCACTTGCCCGATCATTGCTTTGGCTTTTTCGTAAACGTCGTCCGCTGTTTTGCACAGCTTCACGCCGCCTTGGAAACCTCTCTTGAATGTACCTTTGCCGCGTCCGCCCGCGTGGATCTGGGATTTAACGACGACGAGCTTTTCGCCTTTTGCAAATAGACCCTCGGCCACTTTCTTTGCCGCGTCTGCAGAATCGCAGACCTCGCCAGGGGGGACGCTAACACCATACTGAGCTAAGAGCTGCTTGCCCTGATATTCGTGAATGTTCATTTGTTTAGTTCAAAGTTTAAGGTTCAAAGTTCAAAGTTGTTGCGCCACTCGATTAAATTTCGAGCCTCGCATGTCACTTTGCTGTAGATATTTCATAAAGCCTGAGATAAGTCGGCTGACCTCAATTGCATCTTGAGAAAGTTTATTAAATTGCTCGTTCGAAACATACAGTTCGTCCAAAGCCACGTATAGTTGATCGCGGACTTCTCCACACGAACCTTTCGCCGTTGCCAGGAATTGGATAAATCCTTGTTTCCGCCCCGTTCAAAGCCTTCCGCTATGTTTGCTGTAATCGACATTGCCGCTCTCCGAATCTGGCTTCGCAGTTCAAAATCTTTCGCAAATGCACCAACCTTGGTACATGTGTAGATTACCTTGCGCAGCTCGCGCCCCTTCTTCCAGGCTTCGATATCTTCGAATCGTTCGATTGTGGCCATTGGCAAAACTTTGAACTTTGAACCTGAAACTTTGAACAACTCTTATCTTTGACCGATAGGCGCGACCGTCATCCCGACTGGCCCGACGTATTCGCTTTGTGGGCGAATGAGGCGATTATCAGCGAGTTGTTCGATCACGTGTGCGGTCCAACCGGAGGTTCGGGCGATCGCAAAGATCGGCGTAAACAAGTCCGTCGGAATTCCGAGCGAGTAATAAACGGTGGCAGAATAGAAATCGACATTCGCGTTAAGGTTCTTTTCCTTGAGCATCATTTCCGCGATGCGTTCGCTCATTTGGATCCACTTGGGTTCACCGAGCTTTGCGCTGAGAATTTGCGCCATCTTCTTCAAGTGCGGCGCGCGTGGATCGAGTGTTTTGTATACCCGATGGCCAATACCCATGATCTTCTTCTTTTGGGCAAGGCATTCCTGCACGTATGCGTCGACCTTATCGAGGGAACCAATCTCCTGCAGCATCTTGATGACGCCTTCATTGGCACCGCCGTGAAGCGGACCTTTCAAAGTGCCAATCGCGCTGGTGATCGCAGAATAAATATCGCTGAGCGTCGCAATCGTGACACGAGCGGAGAACGTCGAAGCGTTCATCCCGTGGTCCGCGTGCAGGACGTAGCACATGTCCATCGTGCTTTCCTTTTCTTGCGACGGCTTCTCACCATCGACGAGGTAAAGGAAATTAGCGGCTTCACCGAGCTTCGGATCAGAGGCGAGCAATTCCTTCTTCTGGCGATGACGATGAAAGTAAGCGGTGACGATAGGAATCTGCGCGATCAACTTCAGCGCTTTTTCACGGGCAGCATCCATGCTGTCATCGTCAGCTTCTGGATCGAAGCAGCCAAGAGCGGAGATACCGGTGCGAATCGCGTGCATCGGCGGGGTGTCTTTCGGCATCTTTTTGATGATGTCGATTACGCCTTTGGGCAATTCACGATAGGACGCGAGTTGCGCCTTCAGTTCACCCAATTCCTTTTGGTTGGGCAAATGTCCATAATGGAGCAGGTAAACGACTTCTTCGTAGGTCACTTTGCCTGCGAGTTCGTTGATGTCGTAACCGCGATAAATCAACTGGCCGATGTCGCCGCGGACATCGCTCAGCGTGGTGCGGGCGGCGATAATGCCTTCAAGACCTTTCGAAACGGATGCTGAATTACTCATTGATTGCTGCTTCTAAAAATTTAGCGAGAAATCTAGGTAACGGGTTTGAGAGCGTCAACACTTCCTTGGAAATTCGTTGATATTAGGCAAAAACCGTTCCTGTTCACGGTAACATAAGCCAAAGCCGCTGATTCGCCTTGAATTCAGCGTGGCATCTTTGCGAGATTGCACTGGTCAATGAGAGTTGCGTTTTCACTTTTCGTGCTGCTCGCGAGTTTTGTGCTTGGGTCAGCCCAAACGCCTCGTACGCTTGAAAAGATCAATGTCTCAGGGACCGAATGCGTTCGTCTGCTCGAATGGTGTGACGCCAACGGCCTTAAACTTCTCTGGACCAAAAAGGATGAAGATCTTCGCGCCACGAATCGGTTTCATAAGCTCTACTTTTCCGTCGATTCCCGTAAAACCGAGATCGATGGCGTGATAGTGTTGTTGTCCTCACCGATTTTCACCCGCAACGGTGTGCCTCTTGTTTCCACAATTGACCTGCAAACCGCAATTCATCCCTTGGTCTATCCGCAGCAGTTGCCTAAAAATCGAATCCAGACAATTTGCATCGACGCCGGGCACGGCGGTAAAGACACCGGTAAAATCGATCCCAATGGACGCGATAAAAAATTTGAAAAAACCTACACGCTCCTCCTCGCCGACGAGGTCGCCGATATTTTGGAAAAGCAGAAGTTCAAAGTCGTGATGGTGCGCAGTCGCGACAAAACTGTGGATCTTTCCGAACGGGCGGAGGTGGCTAATCGCGCCAAGGCCGATCTGTTTGTTTGCCTTCATTTTAATTCTGCTGGAGACAGAGGCGTTCGGGGATTGGAAACGTTTTGTATGTCGCCGGCCGGGATGGAATCAAGTAACGCCGGCGGGGGCCGGGCCAACGTGGGAACCTACGATGGTAATGTGAAAAACTCTGAAAACATGGTGCTGGCCTATCAGGTTCAGAAATCGATTTTGAAGAATGTAGGCATGGAAGATCGCGGTGTGAAGCGCGCCCGGTTTGAAGTGCTGCGCGACGCGAAAATGCCGGCGATCCTTGTGGAAGGCGGATTCATGTCCAATCCTTCCGAAGCCAAAAAGATTTACGACCCGGCGTGGCGAAAGCGGATGGCACAAGCGGTTGTCGATGGAATTCTCGCTTATAAAAAAATGGTGCATCCAGAAGATCAATTGGTGGCGCAAAAGCCCATCCCCGCGGAGAAGGATGCAAAAAAGAAAACGGCCCGCGATTGATGGTGGCCGGCATTACTGCGGGTGGGAACCCAAGTTTGCCTGAGCAGCTTCGAATATGTCTCCCCTGACACATTTATTCGCCAGTTGGTTGATCGCCACCAAAACAACGAACAATCCACGTGACTGCCGGTTGGTCACTCTGGCCGGTATTGTGCCAGATCTGGATGGGTTCGGGTTGATCGTGGATCTGGTGACTCAATTTACTCAGGCGAGGCCAACCACCTTTTACAGCCAATATCATCACGTCCTCTGTCACGGATTGTTTGCAGCGATTGTCAGCGCGGTTCTCTTTGGAATATTTGCGAGGCAACGCTGGCGTGTCGCGCTTTTGGTGTTTGCAATCTTTCATCTCCATTTGCTGTGCGACCTGATTGGTTCGCGTGGTCCGGAACTCGATGACTTGTGGCCTATATTTTACTTGGGCCCGTTTCGAAAAGATCCCATGTGGATATGGCATGGCCAGTGGCCGTTGGACGGCTGGATGAATCGAATGGTCTTCGGTGTGTTGTTTGCCGCTGTGATATGGCAAGCGCTCTATCACGGACGTTCCGTGGTCGGCGTGTTTAACCAACGAGCGGACCTTGCGGTCGTGAGAATTCTACGCGGTTGGCGAGAAAAGGTGTTCGGCAGGACACCGTGACTATTTTTCCACTTTGTTCGTTTTGCTGGCACCCTTTTTGCCACCGGCCGTGAGAATAGTTCCGGTCAAAACGCCTATGCCAAAGAAACCGAAATACATGATGGCGGCAGGCTGAATCTGTTTTTTGGGAAGGATCCACTTCGGCATCGAAAGCGAAACCTGCTCGTTGTTGTACATGCCCATGAGAACGAGCAGGAACAAAATCGCGATCAGAAAGAGTGTTTTGAGGAGCAGCTTCGCGTTCATAAATTCCGCGAAAAGTAACGGAGCCGCCGGGAAATTAAAGATTAAACGGGGAAGGAGTTCGACACGAATTTCGGAATTAACCCGGTGGGTTCAGGCGACCGCAACCAAGTTCCCCCTCTTCCGCTCCGAGCGGAGGAGCGGGCTTTCGGAATCATCGTTGTACTTTAAAAAGTTCCCGTCGGATTTTGAGGAATTAGCGTTGTACCGTAAAAAGTTGTCGTC
>JAQGOU010000192.1 GCA_028293445.1 Verrucomicrobiales bacterium
AACGACAACCCAGAGCTGGAAATCTTATCGATGTTCTGACGCAGAATGGTCTCCTGAACATTATTCGCGCGCTTCAAGGTGATGCTCGTCGCGGTTTCCTCGGCAATCAAACCGGTCACACTTTCGCCGTTTTTCAAATCCACATTGTAGTTCACATAGTTGGGGGACACTTCACGATTCGGATCGAGGATGGTCAGCATCAGTTGATCCGGCGACCAAGCGCGAACCGTGGCGAGGTTCGGGCCGACTTCGTTCCCTTTATCGCCGACGCGATGACACACGGAACAATTCACTTCGAACACTTTTTCGCCGTGGGTCCGTTCGCCGTTCAGCTTCAAGGCGCTTTGATATTGCGCGACCACATCCTTGCGCGCACTCGGCGCGTCTTTTCCGAACAACGCATTGGCCCGATTCGAAATCGCGACATCCTTGTGCGACATCATCATCGTCTTGCGCGCGGCGGGAATTTGCGCGGCGGCAATCGTTTGTTTTTCTACAGCTTCGAGCAACACTGGCAGGCGCTCCTTCCGTGCCACCAAAGCTTCGAGCGCTTCGTTGCGGATCATGGGAGTAAAATTCCGCCATTGAGCCACCAAAATGCCGGCGACTTTTGGGCTTGTGAAACTGGAGAGCGCGTGGACGGCGGCCATTTGTAATTCTTGCGGCTGACGCGCATCGAGCAAGGCAGTGAGTGTCTTTTCCACTTTGGGAAAATCATTGTAACCCAGCATTTGGATCGCCTCCTGCCGCTGGGAAAGGATTCCGTCCTTCATCAAGGCGACCTCTTGCGCTACGTGAAACATAGCCCCAATCGTTTGGCCCGCCGGGGAAGCAGGATCGCTGACGATCTTGGTGATGCTTTTTCCTGCCCGTTTTAGTCCGTCCGCCATCCCCGCGAACATAATGATGCGCACAGCGGAAGGCGTGCTGGGGGCTGAGGCCAGCGCCAGAGCGGGACCAACCTCTGCATCGTTCGGGCGCGCTCCAATCATGAAGGACAATTGTTTGACCATCTCTTGACCATTGGTGGTTCGCGAGAAATTCTTATCCGCAATAATTCCCGAGAGCATCGGCATTGAGGAAGCGCCGACAGAACTAAGCACCGCGGTTTGCATCCAGGTGTCTGCGCTATCGCGTTGCGCTATTTTCAGGAGAGCTGGCCCCGTACGCGAATCCTGAAGCTCACCCAACGTGAAGGCGGTTTGAAAGCGAACTCGAATCGCCGAGTCATCCGCCAGCGCCAAAACTTTCTCCACCAATGCCGGAGCATTCTTCAGGCGCGATTCCGCGAGGCGAACAGCATTCTCGCGCACACCGGCGGTGTCATCCGAAAGCCCGACCGTAATGTCGGCGTCGGTGAGAGCCTTCAAACCGTCTAGAGAATAAAGCGCATGCAAACGTGCGAGCGGCGATTTGCTTTTACGCAATAGTTGTTGCAGCGGCTTGATGGCTGATTTGTCCTGTCGTTCGAAGATCAAACGATGCGCCGTGTCGCGCCACCACGAATTCGGATTCTCCAACGTGGCCACCAATTCCTTCGTGTTGGCTTTGCCGAGGCGCGGCGGCTTCGGCACTTTGAAATTCGGCGGTTCGAGACGATAGATGCGGCCACGATCTTTGCCGCTGGTCAGATCGACTTGCGCTTTGATCTCATCCGGAATCGACCACGGATGCTCGATCGTCTCGCGATACATATCGAGCACATGCAGAGTCCCGTCGGGCGCATTGATATAATTCACCGGACGAAACCAGTTGTCCGTCGAGCGCACAAATTCCGTCTTCGGATCGCCTCGTTCTGCCGAGAAGACAACCCCATTCGGAGTGAGAACCTGTCGGTGCACGAGGTTCCCCGCGACTTCGCCCATGAACGCGCTACCGTAATATTTCGCGGGATATGCCGCGCCGCGATAAATGGTAATTCCGCTCGTGGAGGTGAAGAACCCTTCCGCCGCCGTTTCGCTGCGGGGATATTTATGAGTCGTTTCGGCCAACCATTGTTTGGCCCGCACGACACGCCATGGCTCCGGCTGACTGATCCGATAGACCGGCAAATCGTCGCTCGCGCGCGCACAATCGATGATCGCACTGTGGACGAGCAGATAAGGATTTCGCGCCAGATAGTGCGACGGCAAAACAACCTGCTGCACTGGATTGCGGATGTTGCAGATGAAACGATTGCCGAAGTCGTCGAACGTATTTCCAAAACGGGCACCACCCGAGAGCGCTTCGAACTGTTTCGTTTCCGCATCGAATCGAAAATCGTTTCGCGTCAGCGCGACCGGTTTGTCGTTGGGCGCGCTGAGGGTTTGCACCGTGCCGCCGTTGCCGCTGGCGGCTCCATAAATTTTATGATCCAGTCCCCAGACCAGATTGTTCATCACCGCCTGCACGTTGTATTTGCGAAAGCCGGTGTAAACTTTGATGCGCACATCGGCTTTGTGGTCGCCGTTGGTGTCCTTGAGATACCAGATGTCCGGCGCCGCCGCGACGAACACACCGCCTTTCCAACAGGCGAGACCCGTCGGCCAGCTCATCTCTTCGGCGAAGATAAAACTTTTATCGAACTTCCCGTCCCCATCTTCATCGATCAGCACGCGAACGCGGCCACCCGGCGGATCGATGCTTTCTTTCCAAGCGATGTCATTCTTCTTATCGGTGAACGGGTAGTCATTCATCTCGGCCACGTAGGCGACGCCATTTTCATCGTAAACAATCGCTGTCGGATCGGTGGTGAGCGGCTCGGCGGCGATGAGTTTCATCTGGAAACCGTCGACGCATTGGAAGGTGCTCTCGGCCTGGCTCGGTTCTTTGGCAGCGATGCGAAATGAATCGAACTTCGACGCTGGTGTGGAATCGGCGGCAAATAGCGCGGTAACCTTAAAAACAAAAAGCCCGGTAATAAATGGCAGCAAGACGCGAGGTTTCATGAATCGATGAATGTCCGCAGTCAGACGGACGAAGGTGGAAGTTATTCAGGACCGCGACGTTCGTCAGCCCAATTCGGGCGAATCCGAGGAGAGTTTCCGCGCGACAAGCAGAAAACTAATTCGGAAACGGCTTGGGCGATCCGTTTTTCCAGAGCCCCATTCCTTAATCGTGGTCAGGTATAATCTTTGCGGAATTCCCGTTCCGTAAACGCCGTCCGGAATATTCTGTGCGGAATCCTCGTTCCGTAATCGTCGTCCGGAATATTCTGTGCGGAATCCCCGTTCCGTAATCGTCGTCCGGAATATTCCGTGCGGAATCCCAGTTCCGTAAACGCCGTCCGGAATATTCCATGCGGAATCCCAGTTCCGTAAACGCCGTCCGGAATATTCCGTGCGGAATCCTCGTTCCGTAATCGTCGTCCGGAATATTCCGTGCGGAATCCCCGTTCCGTAATCGCCGTCCGGAATATTCCGTGCGGAATCCCCGTTCCGTAATCGTCGTCCGGAATATTCCATGCGGAATCCCGGTTCCGTAAACGCCGTCCGGAATATTATTTATGGAATTTTCGTTCCATAAACGCGTCCGTTTTCCTCGAATCCCCGGTTTTTACGTAAAAAAAACGAAAAGCGGGCGGACACGCCATGCGCATCCGCCCGTTTTATGATCCGTTTTGGTCCGGGTTAACCCGGCGTTCCGACTAAAACTCAAATTTTACGTCGCTCAAGCGTTTGGCGAGCTCCGCGAGCACACGTTTCTCATCCGCGGCATCTTTCGCGTTAAAAGTGACGCTGAAACGCAAGTAAGCCCCGATATCATCCCACGGCACGGTGGAAATCAGCTTTTCCGTAATCAGCCACTGTGAAATGTCCTCGGCGCTCTTGAATTCCACGCGCGCGCCATCTTTTTTCACGGCCGCCTTCGGCGCTTTGACATAGAGGAAGAAAGATCCTTTTGGTTTCTTGGCGTTAAATCCCGAGGCCTTCAAAACTTCGACCAGCGAATCCATTCGGCGCGAATATTTGCCCGCGATCTTTTCCGTGATTTCCGGATGATCGAAACAATAGGCCGCCGCATGTTGAATGGCGAGGAACTGGCCTGAATCGGTGTTGTCCTTTACGTCGCCATACGCTTTGACGAGCAACGCGTTGCCCGCGACAAATCCGCAACGCCAACCGGTCATGTTGAACGATTTGCTCGTGGAATGCAGTTCGATCCCGACGTCTTTGGCGCCCGGAACCGCGAGGAAACTCAACGGCTTGCCTTCGAACACCAGAGCCGCATACGCACAGTCCGACAACACCACGATGCGGTTCTTCTTCGCCCACTCTACTACTTTCGTATAAAACTCCACCGTCGCGCTCGCACCCGTCGGATTGTTCGGATAATTGAGGACCAACACCTTGGCCTTTTGCAATACATCGGTCGGAATGCTCTCCAGGTCAGGCAGATAATGATTCGCTTCCGTCAGCGGCAGATTGTAAACCAGCCCGCCGTAATATTTGGCGTGCGTGCCGAACACCGGATAACCCGGCGTGGTCATAATAACGTAATCGCCTGGATTAATGAACGCCGCCGGCAGGATTGAAAGGGCCGCCTTGCTGCCGATCGAGTGCAACACTTCCGTTTCAGGATCGATGCCTTTGACTCCACAAACTTTTTCCAAATAACGGGCCGCTGCCTGTTTCAAAACGTCATCGCGGTTGTCGGCGTAAAAACGATTCTCCGGTTTGTTGGCTTCGGCATGTAATTTCGCGACGACTTCTGGAAACGCCATTTCATCCGGTTCGCCGATACCGAGATCAAGGATTTCGATGCCGGGATTCGCAGCCACAGCGGCGAGGCGGGCGCGTTTGATCTTCTCGAATTTATAGATGGCGGTGGACTTGCCGTAATTTTTACCGCCGATACGTTCAGCAAACAGATTTTGAATATAATTGTCAGACATAATTGAAAACTTGGAACCGTGAAACGCGCACCTGGGAATTTAAACCGCGCGGAAAATAGCTGAGGCTGAATCGGGATTCAACTCACTTTATTGCGAGGCATTCAGGAGAGTGTGATTGAAAGTGGGTGCAAGCAGAAGGTTCGGAGTCCCGCCTTTAGGCGGCGAGGCGCACGCAAACACTATTGTTTTGAAAATTTTCCATGCGCTCGTCCATCCGACAGGTCTACCGGCTGAAGCCGGGACTCCGAACCTCGACCTCACCCAATTTCAATCAACCCGTTCAGGATATAACGTCGGAAAGGCCCGCCGTGGGATCATTGAAGAGTCGATGCCTGCGGTGTTTCAGTCTGTTTAGAGGCCGAATCCCGCTTCGTCTTCACCGCGAGCACCAGCCAAAGCGCACTGGCCACCATCAAGGCGACCGGCAAAATCAAAACCGCTTTCTGCAAATTGCCGCCGAAGGAATCCGCGAGCCGGCCAACGATCTCCGGCGACCACATGTCACCAAAAAGGTGAATGGTAAAAATGGAAACCGCCATGGCGCTGGCACGAAGATTCACGGGCGCGCTTTCCAGAATCAGCGTGTTCACCGGTCCCGTGGGCAGGAACAGGAAGAACATCGCAGCCGCCAGCAGCGCCATCGACCAAAAAGTAGAGGTGGCCAGAAACGCGCCAAACGAAAGCGGCACGGCGACCAGCACCGCCAGCCCGAGCGTCCAGGCATAACCAGCCCGATTGCGCTTCTGCCAGGCAGTCGCCGCAAATCCGCCGAGTAACGTACCGACAAGTCCAGCGACCACGAGCACCGCGCCGAAAAAGCCGCCCGCCTTTTCCACCGCCACGCCGTGAGTGCGATGCAGGAACGTCGGCCCCCAATGCCCGAAGGCACCCAACGCAAAGGTGTAGGCAGTGTAGCCAAGAAGGACCAGCACGTACGACGGAATGCGAAAGAGGTTTAAGATGTCGCGGACGGAGGGCCGTTTTGATGCTTCGGCCGATTTACCCTCCGCCTGGCCGCGTTTCACTTCCGCAAATGGCAACATCACGAGTGCAAGAAGCAACCCCGGTGCGCCCGCCCAAATAAAGGCATGCCGCCAACCCCACCTCGCCGCAATGAATCCGCCCAGGATTGTTCCGAGAGCGGCACCAACGGGAATAGCCACGTAGAAAATAGTCAGCGCATTATTCCTTTTCGCCGGCGCGTAGGTATCGGAAATCAGACTCGGACTGATGGTCGCATAACTCGCTTCACCCAGGCCAACCAGGACTCGAAACCCAATCATCATGGCAAAGGTTGCCGCAAACCCCGTCAGGATGGTCCCGAGGCTCCAGACAAAAATCCCCGCAGCAATGAGCCATTTGCGCGAGCACCGGTCACCCAGCCAACCGAAGAACGGCGAGGTCACGAAATAACCAATCATGAATGCCGTCACAAGCCGCCCAGCTTGACCGTCGTTGATGCCGAGATCTTTTTGGAGTGGCGTCAACACTGCCGAGAGCACGAAGCGGTCGAGGTAGTTGAACAGGTTGAGACCGGTGAGGATCGTTAAAATCCAGGCGGGCGAGAGTTGCTTACGCGAGGCGGTGGCGGTCATCGGTGGTGAAGCTAACCCTTTACGCACCAAAGTGTAAAACGAAGAAAAAACGGCGAGCACCAGAGAAGGATAAGTTCCGCAGGCAAAATTGGTTGCGGGGGCGGAAGTCCGAGGCAGGCCTGTGGCCTGAAAAAAAACATTACCACCTTTCTGTTGTTTGAGATGTCCTTCGAGTTTCCGAGCTTCGGAGAGTGCCATAGGGCCTTTCGACCACACCAAGAGCCACGGGCCTTTGCCGCGCGTCCAAGTCGATTCGTTATTATTGTGTTGGGAAACTCGTTTCTCCAAGCCATCGCTGAGGCCAATATAGAATCGGCCCATATTATTTTGGATGACATAGACGAAAGAATGGGCAGACATAAAAAAAGCCTGCGAAACATAAGTTCCGCAGGCGAAATTGGTTGCGGGGGTGGGATTTGAACCCACGGCCTTCAGGTTATGAGCCTTGCGATTTGAGCACAGATTTGACTTCGGTGTCCAGTTGGTGTCCAATTTGCAAGCCATGAGCACCGAGATCATCCCAGTTAAAGTCGATGCGGAAAAGCGCGTCATTCCGAGGAACGCTAAGCGAAAGGTCGTATCGTGGCGGGTTACGCTGGGCAAAAAGATTACCGGCACCAGGAAACAGCGCAGATTCTTCAAGACCTACAAAGAAGCAAAGGATTTCATTTCCTCTTCTCTGGAGGCCAAAGTCCAACAAGGAAAAGAAGCCTTTTCGATCCCCCAGAAGCTCCGGGTCGAAGCATTGGAATGTGCAAGGAAACTCGAGTCATACGACGTAACGCTGACAACGGCGGTAGACTATTACATCAAGCACGCGATTCCGAAAGGCGGTATCCTGTCATTCTCGGAGGTCAGCGCGGAATTTCTCGTCAGTCGTTGGGCGATGAACTGCAAGCCAAAGACGATGACTCAATATGAGAGTTACGTGGACGTTTTGAACGAGGAGTTCGGTCAGGTGAAGGTCAACCTGCTACGAAGGCAGGATTTGGAAGATTGGTTGGCGGAATCCGAATGGGCGTCCAGGACCCGCAAAAATTATCTCGTAACGCTAACGACCATTCTGAATTTCGCGCTTCTCAGAGATTATTGCGTTACGAATCCTGCTGCCAAAATCGAGCGACCAATTCTGGACGACAAGCCCCCCGGAATTCTTAGTCCAGAGCAAGTGAAATCACTTTTGAAGGAAGCCAAGGAAACTCACCCACTTATGATCCCAGGCATTTGCATCGGGCTCTTTTCTGGATTGAGGCGATCAGAAGTTTGCTCACTCGACTGGAACGAGATCGACGTTGCTGAAAAGCATATTGAGGTTAAAGGCATAAAATCAAAAACCCGGCAGCGGCGGTTGGTCGCGATACAAAACAATTTGCTCGAATGGCTGACTCCCTATTGCAGAGCCATCGGACCCGTTGCGCCTAACGTCGACGCATTCGGTGAAAGACTAAAAGAACTTTCGAAAGCCGCTCACATCGATCCTTGGCCTCACAACGCGCTTCGTCATTCGTTTGGCAGCTACTTCTATGCGAAGACAAAAAATGAGGACCTCACTGCTGCGGAAATGGGAAATAGTCCGGCAATCGTGCATCGACACTATAAGGAAATCGTGAAAGGCAAAGCGACTGACGCATTTTGGAACATTCGCCCATCGAACTTGGAGGAATCGGAAAAAACCAGTGAAGAATCTCCTAAGAATCCAGTGGGTGCAACGGTGCGGGGAAATTTGGTGCCTGCGTTGCGAGTCACGCATGGAATTGGTATTGATCACATTACCTGATTTCTCACCAACCTCGTTCTTGAAGCAGTTCATGGCGAAGTCCTTCGTGCCAGGGTGTAAAGAGATTGCCCGTCGCGAAGCGGCTAAAACTGCCGTGGCGAAGAACTAACAGGTGCAACATCTGACGCGAAAGGGCTGCACACCCCATGAAATTTTATTACCACGAAGGCTATGGTTGCCACGTTGTCGAAACGGCAAATGGGATTGAACTGATGGATTTTTGAAGGCAGAGCTAGGTTAGGCCACTTTGGCTGGTTCGATGTGGACAATGACATCTCTGATACGAGGGTTTGCGGCGAGCAATCGCTCCTTCACTTGGTGGCCTAGGTGGTGACCATCGAAGACAGAAATGGACGGATCCACCCGGATGTGAATCTCGACGAAGAGATGGATGCCGCTCTTACGGATACGACACTTCTCAGTATTCACAACGCCAGGAGTTACCGCCGCGACGCTGGAAATAGAGGCATGCAAGTCACCGGAAACCTTGCCGTCGAGAACGTCGTGGAGTGAACCGCGAATGATGAGAAAACCGTTGATGACAATCACCACACAGGCCGCCAGTGCCGCCCAATCATCCGCAGACTCGTAGCCCGGCCCGCCGATGAGCGCGATAGCGATGCCGACAGCTACTGCGGCAGAAGTAATTGCATCAGAACGATGGTGCCAAGCGTCTCCCTTGAGGGCGTTGCTATCCAGAGTGGCGCTTGCAGTGAGCACCTTCCGCGATAACACCTCTTTAACGAGCACTACGGCGATCAGGACTGGAAGGGTGAACCACGCGGGCGCATGATGCGGCGTCCGAATCTCGACCACCGAATTGTAGCAGATGAAGGCTGCTGCCGAGAGAAGCGCAACCCCGGAAAACATCCCCGCCAGCGGTTCTATCTTGCCGTGTCCGTACGGGTGGTCCTCGTCTGGGGGCTTGAGGGATATCTGAAAACCCGCCCATGTAATGAGCGACGAAAAAATATCGCTGGCCGACTCGATGCCATCGGCAACGAGGGCATACGAATTCCCCAGCAGTCCGGCTACAATCTTGACGAGCATCAAGACGACATTGACGCAGATGACGAAAATTCCGAGGCCTAGAATATCGTTTGGTGTGCGCACGGCTAAACGTGGTTGAAGTCCGATAGTTATGTTAAGCCACGGAATTGTTCGTTACACGGCCATAGATTTGACCATAAGGCGTTATTTCTCCCCTGTCGAGTTGGCCTTTACGACAAGGGTCGTCTGATGGACTTTTGAATCGAAGGCAGAACACGGCGACATTGCGAGACAGTGCTGCCTCTTCTGTTTTCGTTCCTTACAACAAAGTAAAAGAGAAACGCCGCCAAGATAATCCCGGCGGCGTAAGAATGACGAATTAGTTCGCCAGTGGTTGAGATGGTTT
>JAQGOU010000232.1 GCA_028293445.1 Verrucomicrobiales bacterium
CCTGTTTAAAAAGAAAAACGGCTGGCTCCCTATGGAACCAGCCGTGTCCTATTACTGATTTAACGGAACCTTATTTAGGTTCGCCTTCTTTTTTAGGTTCTTCCTTCTTGGATTCGTCTTTCTTGGGCTCTTCGGTCTTAGGAGCATCTTTTTTCGCTTCTTCAACTTTTGGAGCGTCCTTTTTGACTTCTTCCTTCTTAACTTCGTCCTTCTTCACTTCTTCCGTCTTCGTTTCGACTTTTGCGGCATTGTCTTCCGCACGGAGGACGTTAACCGACAACACGGCCGAGGCCGCAACTATTGCAATGAATACTTTCATCGATTTCATCGTCTTGCTTTTGTTCTGTTATTAAAATGCAACGGCTATCGCTATTATCCGGGGTGTACACAACCTCGGCAGCGGTAGTCCGTTGCAATTTCAACCTTCCACAAAACTTCACCTAGATGTCTATGGGGGATTGCCTGAGGCGAGCAATGAAGTATTACTACGCTGAGAGAATTTTCGAAGCCGCCGCGATCATCTGCCTGGCTTCCTGATCCGTCCCGATGGTGATGCGAAGAAACTCTTTTGTTTCCGGATAGCCAAACCAACGGACGAGGATTTTTTGTTCGCGAAGCTTTTGCAGCCACTCCTGCGCGGGAAACTTTGGCGGACGCGCAAAAATGAAATTGGCCTGGCTGGGATAAACAAAGAAGCCGAGATGCGTCAATTCCTGCGACAACTTCTCGCGGGTGCGGATTACCTTTTTAAAATTCGCGCGGTAATAGGGTAAATCATCCAGCGTCGCGGCGGCAGCAACCTGGCCAAGACCGTTGACGTTGTAACTGTCACGAATCTTGTCCACTGCTCCGATCAGTTCCGGATGGGCGACGAAATAGCCGACACGTTGGTAGCAGAGTGAATAAGCTTTGGAGAAGGTCCGTGAAATAATGACATGCGGATACTTCACCGCGAGTTCCAACGCATTTTCCTTGGCGAAATCGACGTATGCTTCGTCGAGAATGACTACACCTTTCTGAGCACGGCAGAGTTGCTCCAGATCCGCGGTCGAATAACCGCGACCACTCGGCGCATTCGGCGTGGTGACAAAGGTCAGGGCTGCGTTGAACTGCCACTTCTTCCCGCGTTTCAAATCCGACACGGTCGGCAGTGCAAAATCTTTTCCTAAGGGAACAATATTCGTTTTCGCGCCGTGGATGGCGGCGAGCACGGGATAAAGCGAATAACTCGGAGTGAAATACTGAACGGTCTCCTTCACCCCTTTGCGAGTCGTAGGTTCACCGCTCTGCGTCGGCTCAACAAAAGCCCGTATGGCCAACGCGAGCAATTCATCGGAGCCGTTTCCCAAAATGATGTTTTCCGGTTTGCAATGATGCAGCTTTGCGAGCTTTTCGCGCAACACTTGCGCTGTCGGATTGGGATACAAACGGAACCGCGCATCAACAGCGGCCTTCACCGCCGCGAACACTTTGCGCGACGGTGGATACGGATTCTCGTTGGTGTTGAGTTTGATCAGGCCCTTGATCTTCGGCTGTTCGCCAGGAACATAACCGTGTAACTCACGAACCAGCGGGCGAATGAGCGAGGAGAGATTCTTCATGTTACTTTTCCAGGCGAATCGTGACGGAACGCCCGTGGGCATCGAGCCCTTCCACTTCCGCAAATTTCTGCACGGCTTTAACCGACTTCTTCAACGCACCGACATTGTATTCAACGATGCTCGTGCGACGTTGAAATTGATCAACGGTTAAACCAGCAAACGATGCCCCAGCGCCGCCGGTCGGCAAGGTGTGACTCGGGCCGGCTACGTAATCGCCGAGAACAGTCGGGGAAAATGAACCGAGGAAAATCGCGCCGGCCGTGAGTATCTTCGTTGAAACCGCACGCGCGTTTCGCGTCATGACTTCGCAATGTTCCGGGGCCAGACGATTCGCGAGTTCAATCCCCTGCTCCATTGTCTTCACCTGGATAAGCCAGCCATTATTCGCCAACGCTTTCTGAATCATGGCACGACGCGCCAACTTCGGCAGCTGTCGATCGATTTCGCGTTGTGTCTTATCGATGATGGTTCGTGAATTCGTGACGAGCCAAACGCGTTCGTGACCCGACCCGTGTTCAGCCTGTGCCAATAAGTCAGCCGCGATAAATTTTGGATTCGCCGTATCATCGGCGAGCACGAGCACTTCGCTGGGTCCGGGAAGCAAGTCGACCGCAACGTGACCGAACAGCAATCGTTTTGCTGCCACAACATAGGCGTTACCCGGCCCGAAAACCTTTTGCACACGACGAATGGTGGGCGTGCCGTGAGCCATCGCCGCAATCGCCTGGGCGCCGCCGAGACGATAAATCTCCGTGGCACCCGCGGCGCGCACGGCATATAGCAGTGCGGCGTTCAGTTCGCCATTTTTCCCACATGGGGTGCAGACAACGATTTCTTTGCAGCCCGCCACGCGAGCGAGCACGATCGTCATTAAAGCGGTGGAACAGAGCGGTGCCGTTCCGCCGGGTATGTAAAGACCGACACGTTGAAAGGCGTCAAACTTTTCTCCAACGCTCGCGCCCTGAACATTTTTTGCCGCCCATGCTTTGCGAAGAGAACGTCGGCTGAACTTTTCAATGTTCTTGGCCGCGAGTGCGACGGCGGAGCGCAAGGATTGATCGGCCTTCAGCGAAGCAGCCAGAAACTCGGCTTGCGTGACCGCTAATTGTTCGGTGTTCAACTTCGCACCGTCAAACTTCTCGGTGAATTCCAGAAGCGCCGCATCCCCACGCAAATTCACGGCATCGACGATCGCGCGTGTCCGTTCCTCAATCGTTTTGTCGAAGAGGCTCGAATGCGCAGTTAATTCGCGAAGTTTTGCTGCAAACGTTGCGTCCGTATGCCTGATGACATTCATGCGGTCAGAAGTTTCCAGTTCGTTGTGTAAAGTTCAAGGTTCAAGTCAAACGGCCGAACACGATCGACCAGCAATCTTTTTGGAACTGAAACAAAAAGTATCGCTTACGCGTCATTGGACGAGGTAACTATAACGAAGAAGAGCAAGACCGATTAGTGCAACCAGACTTAAGCAGATTGTTTTCGACATGCTTCCGATTTCTTCGAGGCATACTTTTCCTTCTCGCCCTCGTGCTGGCCGCCCCAAACTCCGAAGCCCATCAAACCAGCGACAGCTATTTGAATCTGGTCTTCAACCGAACAAACACAAACACCACCTGCCAATGGGATATCCGCGCCAGCGACCTCGAATATGTGGTCGGACTCGATGACAATGACGACGGTTCGATTGCGCCCGAGGAAATGCTGGCCCATCAAAAAGCGATCGACGGCTTCGTCAGCAAACATCTCAAGATCAAGTTTGATGGCGTCGAGACTCCACTCACCATCGTCGATCACGAATTAGCAGCGCAACAGGATGGGGTTTACGTGTCGTTGAAGATTTCCCTGCCCGGACAACGCGCCCCGAAAATCCTCGAAGTGAGTTACAACCTGTTCTTCGATCTCAATCCACAGCATCGCGGATTATTCCTGCTCGAATGCGACGGCAAAAAACAAACGGCGATTTTCACACCGGCCTCGGCGACGCAACAATTTCAACTCACGGCCCCCAGCGCCTTCGCACATTTCTCGCAATTTGTCCGCGAAGGGATCACGCACATCTGGCTCGGGTTCGATCACATTCTGTTTCTGCTCGCGCTACTGCTTCCCGCCGTGCTGAGGCGCAGTCAAAACAAATGGGAACCTGTTGCCAACTTTCGTCCTGCCCTGATCAACGTTTTGAAAATCGTCACCGCCTTCACCGTGGCGCATTCGATTACGCTTACTCTCGCGACGTTAAAAATCGTGCAAGTTCCTTCGCGCTTGATTGAATCGGCTATTGCAGTTTCGGTGGCCCTCGCCGCGTTTAATAATTTGCGGCCCCTTTTCCGCGATGGGGCATGGATGGTGGCGTTCGCCTTTGGACTTATTCATGGCTTTGGTTTTGCCAATGCGCTCACCGAACTCGGCACTTCCAACGCGAACCTCGCCATGACCCTGTTCGGTTTCAATTTGGGCGTCGAAATCGGACAACTCGCGATTGTCGCCGCGTTTCTTCCCATTGCTTTTGGGATGCGGAGCTCATGGTTTTACCAGCGCGTGACTCTCACCTGGGGATCCGTGGTCATCATCCTACTCGCCTCAGTCTGGGTCGGCGAACGGGCCTTTGACCTAAAATTGATGCCGTTCTGAAAACTTGAAACGACCCCTGAGATAAGCACCAAAAACCAAAGCCCAAACACCAAAAAACCTAAAGGCGGTCTCAAAGATTCAACGTTTTGAGGCCCAATCGAACCACGTTCCGAGGCGCTGCTTTCCAAAGGTCCGCTGTTTGGTGTTTGGGCTTTGGATTTTGGTGTTTCTTCTTTGAGTTCCACCGAAAACATCGAGCAAAACGACCCGTTTTTTGTAACGTGCTGATTTTCAGCTATGTAAGCACTGGGTGACTCGGTCCCCATATCATTTTCATTCTGTAAATGGCTGGGTGACCCGGTCACCTATCCATTTTCGTTTCAAAAATGGGCAGGTGTTTGCGTTCCCGTGCCTGTTTTCGTTTCAAAAATGAGTAGGTGACCGAGTCCCCATGTCATTTTCGTTTCAAAAATGGATGGGCGACGCTCCGACCAACCCATTTTTGCTTCAAAAACGAGTAGGCGACCCGGTCGCCATGGTATTTATGCTTCAGAAATGACTGGGTGTCCCGGTCACCCACTCACTTTTGAAACGAAAGTGGGTTAGGTGAACGTCCACCCAACCCATTTATGCTTCGTGAACCACTGGGTGTCCCGGTCGCCATGTCAGTTTTGCTTCAGAAATGAGTGGGTGACCCGGTCGCCCACTCGTTTTTGAAACGAAAATGGGTTGGGTGACGCGACGCCCAGTCATTTTTGAAGCATAAATGGACCGGATTCTGGCAATTCGGCGGGTTTTGAGACGGCATTTCGTTAAAAAACGAACGACCGGCGACTGGGAGCTCCGAATTTCCATTGACCGCTCGGACCGCGCCTGTGTGCAAAGCACCAGGCGCAGCGCGTTGTCATATCAACGATATTAGATGTTTCGAGAGCGTGTTCTTCATTCATCTGCTGCGGCTGGTCTGCGACACAGCCGCGCTCCATAGGTTGCGGTTGCACCCCTCACCCCTGTGTCCTTCCGTGGTTAAAAAACAAATGGAGATAAAAAAGGACACGCCTATTCGGTAACCTCGTTCCCGGTTTCCAAGTCCAACAACATAATTATATTATGCTGATTCGATTCCTGGCCGCAGCCCTCCTCATAGCAACTGGCGCCTCAGCGGCGGACACCTCACCCGCAGCCAACATCAAACCGTATTTACTCACACCAAAGACGACGTACGACACGCAACCTACTTTGTGCCAGGCCTCCGATAAAAGCACTTGGGCCGGCTGGGTGGCATATGCGTATCCGAAAGGCGACGCTGTCATGGCGGCCCATCTGGAAAAAGGCGTCTGGTCGGCGCCCGAGCAGATTAATTCGGTGCGGGGCCAGATCATTCGTCCGACTCTTTGCGCTGTCGGCACGACCGTATGGGCTTTCTGGACTGAGACGGGAGATAACCTCGCGACCGTGATGGGCTCCACTCGCACGGATGGCAAATGGTCTACACCGATTGCCATCAGTTCGACCAAAGCGGCAGCCCAAAATCAGGAAGTCGCGGTCGATAAGGGTGGCAAACTCTTTCTGACCTGGCAGGAATTTCGCAACGGACAATACGATATCGCCCTCCGCACCTTCGCAAACGGGAAATGGAGCGAGACTTCATACGTGACCAATGACAAAACCGATGATTGGGATCCAGCCATTGTCTGCGATTCCAAAGGTGGGACGTGGGTGGCCTGGAGCAGCTATCGCGAAGGTGATTACGATTTGTACGTAAAGCGGGTGGATACCGCGGACGGCAAGGAACAGCGTTTGAGTGCTCGCGGAGAATACGATCTACATCCGGCGCTCGCGGCTGACAACGAGGGCCGTGTTTGGGTCGCATGGGATGTCATCACCATTCCCCGCCATGGCGAATCAGGAAACATGACGATCACGGGAGCGAATCTAAAAAAGCGCGCCGAACAAAAAGAAAATGATCCGGAAAATCCCAATCAGGCCCCGCTGGTCGCCCAGATCCGACTCGCTTGCCTGGACAATGGAAAAGTTTTAACCATTCCGAAAAGCTCTAAAGCACTCACCCCACCGGAAGACTACAAGCTGGCACATACCGCCATGCCAAAACTATCCGTCGATGCGAACGGAACGCTCTGGGTCGGCTATCGGGCGCTGACGAAGCAACTTGAACCCGCGGCCGCCAATCAAAAGGCTGACGGCGCAAAAGCCGGTGGAAAGAATGGAAAAAAGAAAAAGAACGGTCAGGCCAAAAAGAAACCGCGTGGCCCTTATTGGTGGGATGTCTTCGTGCAGTCCTACAATGGCAAAGCCTGGAGTACGCCAACGCAACTACCAGAGAGCGACGGAACCCTGGAGGAGGTCTCCTTGCTCTCGACGGGCAAAGGCGTGCAGGTCGCTTATGAAATGGAACATCGCAAACGGCTCTCCTCTCCTTTCTTCGGAAGCTTTGAAAAGGCTGAACCGCATGTGGATGACGAAACCGATCACCACGGCGACTTCGGGAAAACATTCGGTTATAACGGCGATATCTATTTCGCGCAATTGGCTGGGTCATCCGGAGAACCAGCGGCGAAAAGTCTCGTCGTGCGAAAGGCTCCTGCGGATGCAAAATCTTATCCGCGCGTTCCTCGCGAAACGGCGCATCGCGATATTGAGTTAAACGGAAAGAAATACACGCTGCTCTGGGGCGATCTGCACAAGCACTCGAATATTTCCCGTTGCAGCACCGGCAATGAACCTGCGCCGGAGGACCATTACAAATATGCACAGGATGTTTGCCAGTATGATTTCCTGGCGATGACCGATCACGCAGAGCACACCACTGAATTCAATTGGTGGAGGATCCAAAAGCTCGCTGACCTCTACAACATCCCTGGAGCGTTCTCGGTGCTTTACGGTTATGAATGGACTGCCTCCTGGCCGATTGGACATCACAATATTATTTGGCCTGAGCGGCCCTCTGCCTTGCTCCGCGCTAATGTCGAAGGCACAAAGACCACCAAGGATCTCTGGAGCACCCTGGCGAAATTTGGCAAACCGGCACTGACGATTCCGCACACCAGCGCCGATCCGAGAATGGGGACGCGTTGGGATAACCATGACGATCGTTTCGAACGTATCTGTGAAGTGTTCCAGGCTTGCCGTGGTTCATACGAATACGACGGTTGTCCACGTCAGCACGTCAATGCGACGGCCACAAACTGCTTCGTCCAGGACGGGCTCGCCAAGGATTATCGCATGGGGATGATCGGCAGTAGCGATCACGGTTGGGGCACGGCGTACGCGGTTGTCTACGCCACGGAGAATTCCCGTCAGGCAGCGTGGCAAGGACTCTACGATCGGCGCTGTTATGCTTCGACGACCTACGGCCTGGTGGTTGATTTCCGCATGGGTCAACACATCATGGGCGAAGAGATTACCGCGACGAAGCCGGAGGAGATTTCAGTGTATGCGCGAGGCACCGCACCGATTCGGCAGATTGATATTTTCAGTGACCGCAAACTCGTCCACAGCCTGGGGAGCGTGAAAGAGCCCATTGGTAAGAAGGAAGTGAATATCTCGTGGACGCCAGAATCCCTGGCTCCGGGAACCAGTTATTATTACGCCCGCATTATTCAAGAAGACGATGAGATCGCATGGACCAGTCCGATTTGGATCACCAACAACAATTCCGCAGTAAAAAAGGCCGACGCAAAATAGATTCTGCACGCAACAAACGAAAATGATTATGCCAAAATTCACCCGCAGTCTCGCGCTGCTCACTCTTTGCTTTGCCTTCGTTTCGCTCCGTGCGGCGGAACCGACGCGCCCGAACATTGTATTTATTCTCGTCGACGACTTGCGCTGGGATGCGCTCAGTTGCATGGGACATCCGGTGGCGAAAACGCCCAACATCGATCGCATCGCCAAAGAAGGGGCGCTGTTCAAAAACTTCTTTGTCTCAATTCCACTGTGCGCGCCGAGCCGCAGCAGCTTTCTCACCGGACAATACGCCCACAAGACCGGCGTGATTGATAACTCCAATCGCGCGGAACTCAGTCATAAACTCATAACCTTCCCGAAGCTGTTGCACGACGGCGGTTACGACTCCGGCTACGTCGGCAAATGGCATATGGGTAACGATTCCAGCCAACGCCCTGGATTTGATTATTGGGTCTGCCTGCCAGGACAGGGTGCTTATGAGAATCCGATGATGAACGTGAATGGAAAGAATGCAAAAGTTCCGGGCTATGTGACCGACATCATCAACGAGCACGCGGTTAAATTTATCAAACAGGAACATAAGAAGCCATTCGTCCTCTATGTTGCGCATAAAGCTGTCCATGGGCCGTTTATGCCCGCGGAACGTCATCAAAATCTCTATGCAGGCGCGAAGTTTCCGATTCCGCCAAATATCAAAGACTCTCTGGAGGGCAAACCGGTGCTTACCCGCGATACAGAGGACAACAAGAAGAAGAAAAAGAAACAAGAGAAGGTCGGCGGCGAATCAGGCCATGTCTCGGAACAGGGAGCGATCCGCCAACTACAATGCCTCGCGGCAATAGATGAGGGAGTTGGAGATATTTTCAAAGCGTTGGAACAAACCGGTCAACTCGACAACACGCTCGTCGTCTTCTCCAGTGATAATGGTTACTTCTGGGGCGAACACGGATTGGGTGACAAACGCTGGGCTTACGAAGAATCGATCCGTGACCCGCTGCTGATGCGTTATCCGAAGCTGATCAAGTCCGGCACCCAATTGGATCAACTCGTGATGAACATCGATATCGCACCCACCTTTCTCGAACTCGGCGGCGTCACGGTGCCGAAAGCAGTTCAGGGCCATTCCTTGCTTCCACTCTTTAAGAACAACAAGACCGACTGGCGCGATTCTCTCCTGACAGAGTATTTCCAGGAAAAAATGTATAATCGCACACCCACCTGGCAGGCCGTCCGCACCGCGGATTGGAAATTAATCCATTATACCGAATTGACCGGCATGGATGAACTCTACGACTTAAAAAATGATCCATACGAGATGAAGAATCTCATTAAAGATTCTGGTGCAAAGAAAATGCATGACAAATTGGAGGTCGAACTTGCGCGACTCGTGAAAGAAACGCAGTAACAAGGAACCGAATCACGTTCGATCCATTTTCATTTTGCTATTCCGTCAGGTCTGGGCGAACAATCGCTTATGGCGGATAGCGACGACTTCATCGCCTGGGCAACCAATCCCAAGCTGAATATTGAGGAGGCATTTTGTGCCGAAGTGATTGTGGAAAAGGCCGTAGAAATATGGCGCCACAAAAATAAAATGGCTGACCCGGAAGGGTGGGAGCCAAAACGTGAGCGTCACAAGAAGCGTTGCCTCAATCCGGCGCACCGGATCAAACTCAATCCTAAAGATGTCGAACGCGCGGCGTCGGTTCTCAATGACGTCCACCACCTGTGGCTGCATGCGTCTAAATATTCCCACGACGACCGACCGATCCGCGACCTCTGTGGCTTCCGTTTCCTCCGTGGCTTAAAAGACGTAACGCTTCATGGAGCTGAGACAACCGACATCTCAGTGCTCGCGGAATTACCGGAATTACAAAAGATCGGCCTGTGGGACGAGGAGTTGAATGACCTGAACCCTTTGTCGCGCTGCTTGAAGTTGGAATCTATTTCCCTGCACCTTAGCCAGCCCTGGCCGCAATTTGCATCGCTGCAAGAACTGCCAGCGCTCAGAAGTTTTGAATGGCGCGGCAATCCGTTTGTCCTCGAGACGCTCGGCCCCCTGCCCCACGTCATTAAAGCAAAATTCGAAGGGGGCTTTCATTGGAAGGTGCCGTTGCGCGATTTGCGTCGTCTGCCCGAGATGCCGGCAGTGCGTGTCTTCGAACTCGATCCTGCGTGGTCGATCGATGGCATCGAACGTTGGCAGACCCTTACCAATCTCACGTTGAACGGAAACATCCGTGATTTGAAACCGCTGCATCGCCTGCCGCAGCTCACACATCTCACGCTGAAAACCGAACGACTCGCCAACGTGCAAGAACTCGTCGGTGTCCCCGAGTTACGTTACCTGCTCGTGGAGAGCGAACATCCGGTCGATTTTTCCAGCCTCACCGATGCGCCTCGTTTGCACCAGATCGAGATGAAGCGCTGCGAGATTAATAAAATGGAAGTGGGAACGCTGAATTCTATTCTTCCATCCTGGGATGAGGAGTTCGCCACGCCTACCCCGCGAGCGGTCGGGCCTTTACGATTTCGCATCGTGCCGAACAAAGAAGTCTTTCAGCAGAAAAATCCTGAAGCAGCGTCCGCCGCGGACCTTGAGAGGAATCCAGGGATGTTTGCGTCAGAGGCCCACTGGATTGCACACCGTCTACAGTCCCGGCTGAATCAATTGTTGGGTGGCGGCAAGTGGGGCAAAGTTGACGCCTCGGAACACGGTCATCGCGCGGGCTGCATCGAAATCAATAGCCTGGAGGCGGCAGAGAGTCTTCCGAAAATATTGGATGTGGCGCGTCAGGCCCTGGCGCAGACACGTTTTCATTGGGAGTTTGTTTTGCGCATCGGGCTGAAATCGGAATGGCATCAAAAACATCCCGAGCTCGAAAAAGAATTGCAAAAGCAACAGCTCATTGACGAACACCTCGATTGGGAAGCGCGCCAGAAGGAGCGGAAAGAATTCTTAGAACGCAAACATCGCGCCGACCTGATGCAGCAGGATGGGATGAAACTTAAGCCTGAAGATTTCGCGGCACCTGATGCCGCGAGTGGGAAAGCTGAAGAGGCAGAAGCGTTCTCCGATACGCTGGCCTTCCCAGATGAACCAGAACCCCATCCGCTGGCTGAGCAACTCGATTGCCTCGCTCGCTTTACCGAGAGCGAACTCGTCGTCGGACAGGACAACAGTATCGCGATTCAACATTTCATGGGCCGCAAAGCAGACGGGTAATCAATCATCAGAGTCGCCCAGGACTACATCGGACAGCGCACGCGTCAGAAACTTCGCCACAATGGCGTGTCCTGATATTTTGTGCTGACAACAATAACGCCGTGCTGCTTGTCCTGTTTCGAAATTCATTGCTTGGTCGAGATCGCGCGTGTGGGCACCAGGCTCTTTAAGATAAGTTCCACTCCGCTTCTCCATTAAAACTATTTTCATTCGCCGTGAATGATTTACGCCACGGTGCGACCAGATTGAATCAGGATGCTGCCTGATTGGAGCACCAAGAAAGAACGAAACCAATGGAAACGAAGGAGTCCCCCACCAAACTGGTTGCGCGATTACGGATGCGGAGCGGGATCGACTTCTTTGGGAGGGTTTTGGCCATCACGAACGCTTTTTTGCTGGAAGATTTGTTCCACGTCATACGGCTGATTGGAAGAAACCAGCGCAATGTAATCGCGAGCGTCCTGCGCCAACAACGAATCGCCTTTGGAGCATGTCGTCAGTAGCGGTAACGAATCCTGCCGACCGAGGGCTACAATTTGCGCGAGAAGATTGCGCCGTGTTTCCTCGTCTTTTTCTTTACCGAACCTGGACTGCACATAATTAATTGCCTCAAGACGAATATCGTCCGGTGCAATGGAAAGGGCCGCCGCAATCAAGTTGCCGTTGAAAGACTCCGTTTCGAGTTTCAGACGCTCTCCCAATACGACCTGCAAATCCCGAGTGAGACTTTCCTTGTGCAATGCCAGCACCTGATACGCAAACACACGAACGTCTTCGTCTTTCGTATTCTTAAAAATTTCTCCGAGTTGTCCCAGCAACGGCCCGGTCTGCTCCGGGAATTTATCCATCCAATCGGCAAGAGCAGCAACCGCGCTTGTCTTCACCTGCGAATTGGGATCGTTGCGAGAAAGTTCGAGAAGTGCCTGATGCGCCTCCTCATTCATTTGGGGAAACTGAGACATCAGATGCAGCATGATGTGCTGGCGCTGCTCAAACGAAGTGTCCTTGGCCAGTTCGACGGCAGATTTCATGACCTTTTCATTTTCCAACAACCCCGCTTCTGCATCGGCCATGGCACGGGTTAAAGCGCGCAAAATATGTTCGTTCGCTTCGTTCGAGAAGGCGGCCACATACTCGTCGATGTTTTCCGGATGTTCTTTAATGTAGGCAAGGAAGAACTCATAGGCGCGACTGACTGCTTCCATGTCACCCTTTTCTATGGCGGCGCGTGCGGCCTTTATAATATCGCCATCCAGGAGTGCAGGCCGCGCGGGTTTCACCGATGCCACTTTTGGAGCCGGAACAATAGCGGGCTGCGCGGGAGCATTCGACTTTGCGATGACGGGAGCAGCATTGGTCTTATCCACGATAGATCTATCCTCAACAGTCTTTTGTGGAGAACGCATCAAAAAGATGACGATTGCAGCGGCGGCAACAAGCAGAACGACGGGCCAAAGTTTTTTCATACGGAACAGGAGTTGATGGAAACAGTACTGGAGAAAACTTTCGTTTGAAAGTCCTTCCCAGAAAAAAAAAGAGCCCCTCCCGTTTTAACAGGAGGGGCTCTGTGCTAGATCATTATTCGTTGGATGAACCGCTCGACACTTCAACGACGCGATAGAGTTTCTCGCCGCTGCTGTTACCGACAGAAACAGATTCCACCGACTGCGTCGCCGTGATTGGCGCGCCGGAATCAATCCATTCTTCGGAAGAAGAATCTCGGGCCTGCAGTTGATAGTTGTGTCCGGCAATTGCATTCCATTCCAGCGATACAGTTTCCGTGGAGGAAACCGCGGCCGATTGCGGGGCAACCGTGTCAGCATTTACGATGACAGTGACAACTCCATAATCACGTCTCGTCTGGAGCCCGCCCGGAGGCGCGTCTTCAACGTAAGCAGTGATGTCGTTCGTGGTGCCGAGATAAGTCGATGTGGGCGTCCAGGCGACGGCACCTGAAACAATTGTCGCCTCAACCGGAGAGCCAAGGTCCAGACCGAAACTGATCGGCTGACCATCTGGATCGGTACCAGAAGCGGTGAAGGTCAACTTGCTGTCTGCCTTCATCGTCACGATTCCAGGGATTGCGGTTTGTGTGACAACTTCGAAGTTATCGACGTAAACCGTGTGTGCACCGGTTGTCGTTCCGACAATCGCGATTTCTTCCAGCACTTGTTGGCCGTTGGTAAGAATGCCGTCTCCCGTAAATCCAGCGACAGGTTCCGTCGGCAGATCGAATTCAACTGTTGTCCATCCATTTGCGGTGACAGTGCGAGTCGGAATCGGGCATCCGTTCGTTTGTTTGCCGGTCACGCCGACATATTCAATCGTTCCCGTGCCGCCGCCATCGGCTCCGTTTTCGGCCGTCGTGCCGGTTTCACGAATACCAAGAGCAACTTTGATGAGCTTGTCTGAATAGATGTCGAACTTCACACGAGCACCAGCATTGATAGTTGGGTTCGGCAGGAACGCGGAGTTCAACGTATTCAAGCGTACCCAATGATTGGAAATGCCCGCTTTGAACGTCCAACCAACCTTCAGCGCTCTCGTTCCCGCGTTTGCATTTCCGGCCGGGAAGCTCGAGATGACCGTCGTATAGTTCGTTGCGACCGTGTCGATGAAGTTTGTCGTAGTGGCCGAATTCAACGGCTTGCGGAACATCACCAGATCACTCGATGTGCCGTTGGCAAACGTTTCGAAGTTTGCGATCGGTTCAGCAACGCGTGCTGCGCTGAGAGTGAGTGCCGGAGCATTGTTGCTTGCGGAAACAACGATGGCCAGCGTCAGCTCGTCATAGAGCGCCGGGCTGCCACTGTCCGTGACACGGATCACGGTGAAGTTCGTCCCGTTTGCCGTAGTCGGTGTCCAGGTGAACATACCATTTGTCGGATTCAAGGTTGAACCCGGCAGCGGTGTGCCAGTGAACGTGTAAGTCAAATTGTCCATCGGCAAGTCGTCGTCATCAGCAATCGCGCCGTATTCGAGGAGTTCGCCCGGAGCGATGAAGAATTCTTTATAGTATTCCACCAAACGAGGAGCCGTGTTCACTTTATTCACCACGATGGTGACTGTCTTCATGTCGCTCAAGGTCGGCGTGCCGTCGTCCGTCACACGGATTCCAATCACATTCGTGCTTGGGCTCTGCGCTGCCGTCGGCGTCCAGGTCAGCGTTCCACTCTTGGAATCGATTTCAGCACCTTCCGGTGAGCCGGGTTCGAGGCTGAACGTTAACGCTTGCTTCGGATCATCAGCATCCGCCGCGCTGTTGTTCATAGTAATGGTCTTGCCGGTGTCCACAACGAAGAGGCTGCTTGGCATAACAACTTCAAAGTTATCGAGGTAAACAGTGTAAGCGCCATTTCCATTATTCGGAACGATCGCAAGATGTTCCAGAACACCTTTGCCGGTCGTGGTGGAAAGGACACCGTTGCCGGAGCCCGGGAACGCAGCGATGGCTTCATTCGGGAGATCGAACTCAAGTGTGACCCAGTTGGTCGGATCAACAACGCGTGTCGGATTCGGGCTGCTGCCGTTCAACGTGGCACCGACCCATTCGATCGTGCCGGTGCTGCCGCCGTCTGCGCCGATCGCAGCCGTTGTGCTCGTTTCACGTACGCCCAAGGCGACTTTGATGGAGCGATCGCTCCAAATAGCGAAGCGAACTTTTTTCGTCACATCGATCGTCGGATTGGGAATGAGATTGCCAGCCGTCGAGTTGTAGGTGGTTAAACGCAACCACGGATTAACAGCGCCGGTCTGGAAACTGAACGTGGCAATCATCGACCGTGATCCAGCCACACCTTCAGGGAAGATGTCCGTGATCGTGGTGCCGTTTGGTGCTGGATCGAGATAGCTTGCGGTACTCGCCGAGTAAGTCGGTTGACGGAAGAGAATCGTGCCATTGTAGGTGCCGGATGCTGTTGTTTCGAAATCAGCAATCGGAATACCGGTCAGGACAGTCGTTCCAAGTGTCAGCACTGGAGCGATGTTGACTTCATTCACCACGACGTTGAACGTGCGTTCTACCGAAAGCTTCGGCGAACCACTATCGGTCACACGAATGGAAACCTGGTTTGTATCAGGGCCGTCAATTTCTGTCGGGACCCATGTGATCGTGCCGGTATTCGTGTTGATCGTCATTCCCTCCGGGCTGTTCAGGAGCGCATAAGTGAATGTGTTCGCAGGCAGATCCGCATCCGTCGGGGACGGAGTGAAGGTAAAGGTCTGCTGTTCATTGGCGACTTGATCAGCAATAACACCTAACACGGGAGCGGTATTCACTTCCGTAACGGTCACAGTAATCGCTTCGAAGTCGTTGGAACTTGGAGTGCCGTTGTCAGTCACACGAACCGTGATTGGATAACTTCCAGGTCCTTGCGCTTCAGTCGGCGTCCAGGTGAATGCGCCACCTGTCGTAATGGCGGCACCGGCAGGAGCACCTGTCAGGCTGTAGGTCAACGTTTGACCGGCATCCGGATCAGTTCCAGTGGCGGTGAACGAGAGCAATGAACCTTCCTTGACGGTCTTGGCGCCAATCGCACCCAATTGCGGAGAATTATTGCCTGCGCCAGTCACGGTCACTTTAACCGTTTCAAAGTCGACAGCACCAAGCTTGTCGGTCACGCGAACTGTGATATTCCAATTGCCGGCCTGCGCTGCCGTCGGAGACCAGGTGAACTTGCCGGTGCGGCGTTCGATCGCGGCTCCAGCCGGTGCACCAGCGTCGAGCGTGTAAGCAAGATTGTTCAGGGCCACCATCGTGAAGTCATCGAAGTAAACGTAGTAAGCACCCGTGCCTGCTTCACCCTTGATCGCGAGATGTTCGAGAACACCTTTGGCACCGCTCTGGTCAACTTTACCGTCACCCGTGAAGGCCTTTTGTGCTTCGAAAGGAATGTTAAAGCTCAGGGTTGTCCAGTTCGTGGCACTGACTAATTTGCTGGGGAACGGAGTTCCGCCGACAACATTTGTTACACCCGCCCAATCGATCGTCCCCGTCGTTCCGCCGTTCGCTCCATACGCGACGGCCGTTCCTGTTTCACGCAAGCCAAGACCGATTTTCATCGCTTTGCTGGCGTAAACTTTGAAGGTCAGTTTCTGATCCAGGCCCACACACGGATTGGGCTTGGTCGGTAAGTTGAAGGTATTCAAACGCAACCAGTAATTGCTGGCGCCCTGGAAGTTCCATCCGACTTTCATACACGTTGCGCTGCCATTGCCGGCAGGCTGGTTCGTGCGAATCAACGTGTAATTCGTTGCCGTCGTATCAATGAAAGCGATGGTCGTGGCCGAGTTAGCCGGCTTGTTGAACAGGATCGTTTCGTTCAGAGCACCATGGCTGTAGGATTCGAAATTTTCCCAGACCGTCGTGACTGTGCTGGCGTTCGGGTCCGTGGCAGTCGCTGTGAAAGCCAGCGTGGTCCCCGCCAGGACTGTCTTGCCGCCGATCGCACCCAATACTGGTGGAGCATTACCTGTCGGTGAGCTCGCCGTGTTGGAATACAGTGAGTTACCATTCGCATTGTAAGTCCGGACGCGGAAGTAATAAGTCGTGTTCACTGCCAAACCGGTCGAGGTATAAGTGATATCGCTCGCCGCATTCGTGGCGATTTGCGTGAACGGTCCAGCCGCGGCCGTGGCGCGTTCAATCTTGAATCCCACTTCTGAATTGGCGTTATCCGTCCAGGCGAGATTAATTGTGTTCCACAAATCGCCACTGCCAGCCGTAGCGGTCAACGCGGACGGAGGTTGCGGAGCGGTCGTGTCACTGGCTGTGTTTGAAGCGGACGAGTTGCCAGCGGTGTTATAGGAATAAACGCGATACCAATATTTACGGTTACCGGTCAGACCCGTATTGCTATAGGTTCTGACACCGATTCCGACCGTCTTGATCGCGGCGAAGGTCGTGCCGTCAGTGGAGCGGTAAATCTTGAATCCATCTTCGTTACTGGAGTTGTCCACCCAGGCGAGATTGATAACGTCGTCGTTCGACGCCGTCGCGGTCAAACCACTCGGAGCGGCGGCCTTGCTGTCCTTGGTGGTCGCATTGTCGACGTTGGACCAGGGAGACGTGTCAGCGCTGTTCTGGGCGCGGACATGGAACCAATATTTCTTGCCGGCGCCGAGGCTGTTTACCGTATAACTCTGAGTGTTAGCCCCCAAAGAAGAAGTCACTGTCGTCCAGGGACCAGTGCTGGCGGTGCCGCTCTTCTGCACGGTGAAGCTGGTTTCAATGCTGGAATTGTCGTGCCAGGTCAGCTTGATGCTGTCGTTGTCCACGACGGTTGCATTCAAACCACTCGGCGCACTGACCTGCGTGATACATCCACCTGAACTGCTGGCGGAACCGCCGCTCGGCCAGGCGTTATGCACGTGCGTGTCGTGACCAGGAAAGCCAGGCCCGAGACATTCCACCGCGCCGCGATCACGGCAGCGTTGGTTAAACGTTCTCCAATAAGGATTACTGGAACTCACCCCGCGGCCGTTGATCGTTGCAACGTCAAACGCGGTTCCGCGATAGTGATAGGAGCCAGAGCTATGATCGCCGCCGCAATATTCAGTCACCACCATGGAGTAGCCGTAGGTGACCGCTAAAGTCTTCACCGTCGCAATCATGGTCGAGTGCAGGTAGACATAAGTCGTGCCGGCATCGCCATACCAACTGGTTTGCGCGGCGTTACACTTGGCCGTGTCAACGATGTTGGCGCGGGCAGTGGAGGCGGCGGCGGAAATTCCGGAGGTGTGATAGGTCAGGTTAATGACTTTGGCACTGTCCCGGATCCAGATGGCGTTGGCTTGACGTCCCGATTGCGCGCGCGCGGCGGGAATCGAGAGCAACAAGCCGAGGAGTAAACAACTTTGGGCGAGGCGGGTTTTTATTTGCATAAGAGCAATAGGGCTGCTGACTTTGTTCGGACTCTTTTTTGGATGGCGAGAAAACGTTTCTCGTCGGTTACCCAATTGCGGGAACCCACGAAAACCAAGTACGGGCCTACGCCAAAGCTGGTTCGAGTGCGCTCGAGAAATTGGGGAACTTGGTGAGAATGGAGAAAAACTGGCAAGCCGTCAATGGTACCTATGTACCATTACCAGACGAATGTGTCTTTCAGGTTGTCTCGGAGACGTAATGTCCCCTCTATCCAGCCTTCCTCCTCCGAAAGCTGAGCATTATGACTCATCAGTGCCTGTCGTTCTGGAGCGATTGCCAGCAGTTTCCGGATTTCGAGGATGGGAACCGATCGTGGCTGTCTCAGCTGCAGACGCCAACCAAAGATTTGGTTTTTATTGCCAAGGAACGTTTTTGAAAAAATCGAAAGCGAACGCTTGGTCGACGCACTCTCCCTCACCCTAACCCTCTCCCTCCGAGGAGAGGGGATCGGAGGGCCTTGGGTTGCACGGGGTCTCGGACAGCATGGACGCTCTGGCGCGGACTGAATGGTTTAAAAGGACGGAGGCGCAGGTCCCCTCTCCCAGCGGGAGAGGGCTAGGGTGAGGGAGAAAATGCTCGCGTATCGACGTTTCTATTCATGCACGAAGCTGATTCCTTGGCAGCGGGTTTGGACACGCCGTGAACGCTCTCTTTCCCAACGTCGTCTGCCATGCGTACCCGCTGCGGCTGGTCTCCGACACAGCCGCGGTCCGCCCTAGTGTCCTCACCGGCTACCCCTCCGCTGGTTAAATCCCTACCGTACGGTATATTGAATTACAGCCGGTAAGACCCGTCTAAAGAATAGGAGGTTTCATTGTTCGTATGCACAACTTGCGTTCTCTTCTTCTCGTCCTTTTCGTGTCCGTGATCGGCTCGTTTGTGTTCGCCCAAACGGAAGCCACGGTGAGTGATCAATCTGTTGTTACAACCGACCCTTCGGCGGGCTTATCCGCGGGAGCCCGGGAAGTAATCCGCCTTGCCGATTCGGGCAAAGACAAAGCAGCCATCACCGAGTATGTCACAAACTCGCAGCAGCCTTTTCAGCTAAACGCCGATGACGTTATTTATCTGCGAGATGTAGGCATTGATACGGAAATCGTCACAGCGATGCTGAATCATGATGTCGCTCAGGCAGGCACGGCAGGGAATGTTCCCACGCCAGAGAGTGCGGTTCCAACCGCTGAGGCCCCTCTGGTTCCCAGCGCGGACATGACCGTTGCATCAACGGCTCCCGCGGAGGTCACTCCGTTTTACGGTGCCCTCTCTCCTTATGGTTCCTGGATTAATATCGAAGGTCAAGGATGGGCCTGGCAGCCAAACGTTGTTGTCTCTAATCCCGGGTGGCAGCCGTACTGCGACTCTGGCCATTGGCTTTGGACCGACTGCGGATGGTATTGGGCATCGGATTATTCGTGGGGCTGGGCTCCGTTCCATTATGGTCGCTGGTGGAGATCACCCAATTGGAGCTGGGTCTGGTTTCCGGGGCAACAATGGGCGCCGTCATGGGTGACGTGGCGGACCTACGGCAACGACTACTGCGGATGGGCGCCGTTGCCACCGCACTCAGGTTTCATAGGCGGAAGCCTTTCGTTTCGTGACAGCTTTGTAGGCTTAAGTTTCGACTTCGGCCTGCCGGTCGATTGCTTCACGTTTGTCGAGTTCCCGTTCTTTTTTAATCATGATTTTCGCCATCATCGCCTTTCGCACGATCGTGCGCGCCAATTTTTCCATCGTTCTTCAGTCGTCAACAATTTCGCGACGGTAAATAATAATATAGTCATCAATAATGGCGTGCCAGTCGATCGGGTTCGCCGCTCGACGGGCCGATCCGTCCGGACCATTCCGGTCGTTGATTCCACGCGCGTCCCACGATCAAACCGCGGCACTGAGGTGATGAGAAACAGAAGCGGAGAGACGCTGGCCGCTACACGCGTCCCGCTGGACTTGGCCGCGAATCAAACCCCTCAACCATTTGTCGCGCAGAGATTGTCCGGTTCCGCTCCGATCGCACCAGCCGTGCCTCGGCTGCTAACCGGTCAACAACAGAGCACGACGGTGAACAGCACAACCGAGCGGCAGCAACGACGGTCAAGTCCGACCCGTTCCGACTTGCCGTCGCGAACCGCAGTCAGTCCGGCACCCACCGATTCGCAGAACGGTACAGAGCGCAGTTCGGTTCCATCTGGTCCGCCGCTATGGAATGGACGCCGAAACGTTCCCGCTGATGAGAGACAATTGTGGAATGGATCAAACCGTGAACAGTCGCTCGTGCTGCCGTCGCAACGAAATTCGCGTGGGGAGTTGCCGACACCATCCTCGCCTTCCGACATCCGAGACGCGGCCGGAGCGGCAAGAACGGAGCCAGCGACTGAGCCGTCGCGACCACCTCTGCGCGAGACGCAACCCGCACCGAAGCCGCAGCGTCGAGAGGTAGAGCCGAAAGAAAGCATTGCGCCGTCTCGCCGCGACACGGTTCCACAGACACTTACACCCGACCGCAACGCGACCCCGAAGATAAAACAATTCGATGCCCCAACTGAGACGGTGATCCCTCGCGGTCTCGAAGCGGCACCAAAGGCACAGCTTCCGCGTTCGGGTGATGTTTATGTGCCACCGTCCGGTCCGGTTGCGCCACCGAGCGTGCCCACTATTTCTGTGCCGAGGGCGAGTGAGTCCGTTCCGCAAACGCACGGACCGTCTCGGGCGACCCCGTCGGCTGATGAATTGAGAGTTCCAGCGCGAACGGCGACGCCCCCGCAAAGTCAATCAGCACCATCGCTTCCACGTTTTGCGCCGTCGGCTCCAATCGCACGACCGAGCCCGCCCGCTGTTTCGGCACCTTCGTTTCCTACGCTGCAGCAGAGGAGCGTCGTTGCGCCATCCGTCAGTCAAGGATTTCGCGGGCCCTCGCAGGCATTTCCATCCCGAGCTTTCAGTAGTCCTCCAAGTTCGGCTTTTCGCATGCCAAGTGCACCGAGCGCCCGGTCGACTCCATCAGCCAGAGACGGCGGCACAGGATCGGGTTTAGAAAAAGGACGGGGACGCCGCTAGTGTTCGTCGGGTCTCAACGATGTGTGCCAAAATGGCACACATCGTTATTCCAACAACGCGTGGAAACTTCATGTGAGGGGTAGTTCTCCTTAAAAATCGTCACCATTTGGCCTCAACCCAAGGCGGAATTGAAGAAGAACGCCACTTTCAGAATTAAAATCCCTCCTCAAGCTCCAAAAACAGCTCGTTTTGCGTAAGTCATTGACTAACAGTCTTGTAGCAACGCCAATATTATTATTGGCGGAAATTACAGGCTGGAATTTTGGAATTTATTATTATTGGCGGAATTTCCAGCCTGTAAACGGCGCATTTATTATTATTGGCGGGAATTCCAGCCTTACCGTGGCGCCAATATTATTATTGGCGCCGTTTACAGAATGGAAATTCCGCAAATAATAATATAGGCGCCGCCGTCAGCCTGGAAATCCCGCCAATATTATTATAGACGTCACGGGGAGGCTGGAATTCTCGCCAATAATATTATTGGTGCCGCCGTCAGTCTGGAATTCCCGCATTTATTCTGACCGAGGCATCGCTGCAGCCTAGAAAAAGGACGAATCACGGAGACTCCGAAGAAACGCTGGCGCAATAGTTCAACAGATCGTCGAATTACCCAATTTGAAAGACTCGGCATCGCAATAAGATGTCAGGAGACAAAAAAAGTGAGACAAAATGGCACATTTTTTTCAAACGACTTAGGGTTGGGTTTCGGAGGGAAGGTTCCCTTTCCAGGCTTTCCATCCGTTACGATTCACACACGGCGTTCGAGAATCAATTTGACCATTGGAAACGCAGCCCCGTATTTTCTACGGTCATTCAATGTCCGACCAAATAACGACCGACATCCTGATTCTTGGCACCGGGGGCGCGGGACTCATGGCTGCCCTCCACGCTTATTGGCGTGATCCGTCCCAGAATATCCTGCTCGTCTCCAAGGGGATGCTCGGCAAAAGCGGTTGCACCCGGATGGTTCAGGGCGGTTACAACGTCGTGCTCAATCCGAACGATTCCGTGCAGGCGCACTTCGAGGATACGGTAAAGGGCGGCGGATTCCTCAATGACCAGGAGCTCGCGTGGCATCTCGTCGAAGATGCGCCGAAGATCGTCAAGGAATTGGAGAACAGAATCGGCTGCATGTTCGATCGTACTGCCGATGGCAGCATTCACCAAAAACCATTTGCCGGGCAAAGCTTCGATCGCACCGTGCACGTCGGCGATTTAACCGGAATCGAAATCATGTCGCGGTTGCGCGACCAAATTTTCGCGCACGGCATTCGTTGCCTGCAAAATACGCGTGGCCTCGAACTGCTCACAACCGCCGACCGCAAACGCTGCGTCGGCGCCGTGCTCCTGAACATCGAGACGGGACAGTTCATTACGGTGCACAGCAAAGCGGTAATTCTTTGCACCGGTGCCGGACCGCTCATGTTCCAACGCTCGGCTTGTGCCCAGGAAAAATCGAGCGACGGACCGGCGATGGCTTTTCGCGCGGGCGCGCATCTCATGGATATGGAGATGGTGCAATTCCATCCCACGGGACTGGTCGTGCCGGGTTCGCGACTGAACGGCGCATTGCTCGAAGAAGGATTGCGCGGCGCAGGCGCTCACCTCTTCAATGGCAAAGGGGAACGTTACATGGAGAAGTATGATCCCGAGAAAAAGGAGCGATCGACACGTGATCGTGTGTCCCGAGCGAGTTACATGGAGATTATGTCAGGTCGCGGCGGAGACAACGGCGGAGTGTTCATCGATGTGTCACATCTGGGCGCAGAGTTTGTAGAAAAGAATTTTGTCGGCATGCGGGATCGCTGCTTAAGAATAGGCTTCGACCTCGCGCGCGAAAAAGTAGAAGTCTCTCCCACCGCCCATTTCAACATGGGCGGCATTCGCATCAATAAAGATGGCTTCACGAATATCGAGGGACTCTTCGCAGCCGGTGAAGATGCAAGCGGCGTGCATGGTGCGAATCGTCTTGGCGGCAATGGCGTGGCGGAATCAACCGTTTATGGCGCGCGTGTGGGAGATTTTGTTTGCGGCTGGGTGAAGAACGCCAAACACGACGCCCCACGAAAAGAACAAATCGACGAGGCACAGGAAACCGCCAATCGATTTCTTGGGTCCACCCAAGGCGAGAGTCCCTGGTGCTTGCGCGAGGAACTCGGTCGCGTGACCTGGGAAAAGGTCGGCATCGTGCGTGATGGCGATAAATTGAAAGCAGGACTTGCAGACATCGCTTCCTTACAAAAACGCGCTGAACAAATGGCGGCCCCTGGCGGACGCGCTTTCAATCTGACCTGGCAACAGACGCTCGATATGCGGAACATGCTTACGGCGGCTGAGCTCATCGCCCGCGGCGCATTGTTGCGCGAAGACAGCCGCGGCGCACATTACCGCGAAGACTTCCCAAAGACGGACAATGAGAACTGGCTGAAAAACATTTACCTGGCGCGTGACGGTGCAGGTGTGAAGAGCTGGACCGAGCCCGTGAAGTTTACGAGGCTGAAGATGTGATTAGATGCCGAAGAATTATGGCGCCTCGGCTTACAAGCGACCGCGTTCTGCATCGACTTCACGGCAATGTGCCTTAAAGTTCAGCTAGAACATGGTTTTGTTTCTATTTTTTTGTTCCGGTGCCACTGCGCTGATCTACGAAGTCATCTGGTCAAAGTCTCTCTCCTTGATGTTTGGAAGCACCGTTCAGGCGCAAACCGTCGTCCTCGCGGTTTTCATGGGTGGTCTGGCTCTGGGAAATAGAATCATTGGTGCGCGCGCTGATCTGCTTCGTCGTCCCCTCGCTGCTTACGGTTGTATCGAGGCGATCATTGGTCTCTACGCTTTCTTCTTCACCTGGATTTATCATCACGCGGATAGCTTTTTTGTCTGGCTCGGTTCCTCAATGTTGGACAAACCGATGGCCCTGCTGTTCTTGAAAGGAGGCATCAGCATTTCTTTACTCCTGGTGCCCACGATTTTGATGGGGGGAACTTTGCCATTGCTGGCGGCGTGGCTGCAACGCAACTCCGCCAATGCCGGCCAACGTTCCGCAATCTTTTATTCGGTGAACAGTCTCGGCGCGGTCTTTGGTTCGTTCCTCGCCGGATTTATTCTGGTGCAAGCGATGGGACTCCCGGCCACCTTGCAAATGACGGGATTCGCCAACGTGGCGATTGGTGTTATTGCGCTCGCTCTGGCGCGTCGTGTTCAGGATCACTCACCGAACACAACTCGTGCCGAAGAAATCAAGCCGTCTGGTCCCGCCAACGTTCTCATGCGGCGGGTTTGTTTCATGGTCGCCCTGAGCGGAGCCGTTGCGATGGGTTTGGAAGTCGTTTCATCCCGGTGTCTGGCGATGGTTTTCGGCGCGTCTTTGGAAGCCTTCGCGCTGGTGTTGATTTCTTTTATTTTGGGTATCGGGCTCGGCAGCGCCGTTATCGGCTCGCGCCGGTTTAGTAGATACCTGTCGGAGAAAACCATCTTTGGCACGTTGATCCTGGCAGCGGTCTGGATCGGAGTTCTGGTTTTCGGAATCGAAGAACTGGTCTTTGCGTTTCGCCTGCTCAAAAGCGGTCTCGCCTCCACGAGCATGGGCTATCGGCTGAATGAAGTGCTGACGGTGTGCGCTTCCCTGATCGTTCTCGGCATTCCCGCAGCGCTCATTGGCGCGGTCTTGCCAATGTGCATACGAATGGCTTCCGGCGCATCGACGTCGCTTGGTCAAAGCGTTGGACGATTACTGACATGGAACACCCTGGGCGGAGTCATCGGCGTGTTGCTCACTGGATTCGTGCTGATGCCAGTCGCCGGATTACGCGCGTCATTTAGTATTCTCGCCGGGACATTATGCGCTGCGGCAATTTTGATTGCGTGGTCGAAACAGGAACGGCGTCTCGCTCAAGTCGGAGGCATCATCCTCCTGCTGATCGCGATGAGCGGCATCTTCGGCGGTCAGGGGTGGAGACACATCTTAAGTTCTGGAATTTTCAGGTTGCGCGAAAAGGAAGTGCTCTCCGAAGGAATGGATATCCGCCGCAAAGATATTAATATCGTTTACTACAAAGATGCTCCTGATGCGACGGTGTCAGTGGAACGGAGCAGCGCAGGCGGCAACATGATCAATCTGCGAATCAACGGCAAAGTGGATGCCTCTTCGCACGGTGATTTTGCGACACAGTGTCTGCTCGCTCATCTCCCCATGGCGATTCGCCCCGAAAGCAAAGATGTTTTCGTCATCGGACTCGGCAGCGGAATTACCGGGGGCGCCATGCTTAGTCATCCTATCGATCACCTGACCATCGCTGAAAACTGCAAGCCGGTGATTGAAGCCGCTGCTTATTTTAATGAGTTCAACGTGGGAGTTCTCACGAATGCGCGCACTCATATTGTGAGAGAAGATGCTCGAACAGTTCTCAAGCTGACTCACGAACAGTATGACATCATCATCAGCGAGCCATCGAATCCGTGGATGGCTGGAGTCGGCAGCGTGTTCAGTCGTGAGTTCTACCAACTCTGTTCCAAGCGATTAAAACCCAAGGGAATGATCACGCAATGGTTTCACGTCTATGAAATGAGCGATGAGATCGTATTTCTCGTCCTGCGCACGTTCCGCACGGTGTTCCCTTACGTTGAAATCTGGGATACCGGCTCAGGCGATTTGGTCCTGCTTGGTTCCAACGAACCGTTTACCTATCGACTCGACGTAGCGGAGGAGCTTTTTAAAAGAGACATCCCAAGAAAGCATCTCGAACAAATTGGATTGCCTAATCCGAAGGTTCTTTGGGCGCGACAGATCGCTTCGCAACAAACCGCGTTCGCCATCGCCGGGCCTGGCCCCATACAGACCGACGACTTTCCGGTGTTGGAATATGCGGCCCCGCGCGCTTTCTTCATCGGCCAGACGGCGCGGCGTGTTTTCGATTTCGATGAACGAACCTGGCAGAGCGGTATTGCGCCCGCCGAAAAACGAAAAGTGTTGAGCTCCCTTTCTGAGGCTGAGGTTCAGGGCTGTTTCAAAAATGTCTCGGTTAATCCGGACCTGCAGACGTATGTGGGTTTTCGCAATCATCATCACGATCCCTCGTCTGTGGTGCAGGTGGAAAAGAAAGGGATGCCCTGCATTTTTCGTCCTTTAGATTCGATGGCAGCAGATCTTTTCCTCAGCAACTCAGACCAGGAGACGTTCGGGAAACTGGCCGAGGTGGAAGCGATGATCTACTCGACTAATCGGCTACAAGGAATTCAGTCGCTGGATTCGACCATCAGCAAGGGCGCTCTTTCACCAAACGAAAGTCGCCTCGTGGAAGAACTGGTTGTGGTCGCAGTTAAAGAATGCCTGCGAGTCGGCGATAATCAATCGGCCCAGCAACTGGTCAATCGCGCCTCGCAACTGAAGGCCGGCTCCATCGAACTCAGCTATCTGACCCGAATCGTTCAGGAACGCGTCCGGAATTAATCGGAAGTTCCTGTAAACGCGTGAAGTATAGGGTGCCTTAGGCAACGCTCGGCGCTACGGCGAAATCGCCAGGCGTTCTTCGTTCAGTTCTTTCCCCATGAACACGCCCTGCTCTTTGTAGGTTTTGAGCATGAAATGTGTCGCGGTAGAAATGACGCCTTGAACCGTCGCGAGCTTTTCAGAAACAAACGTTGCGACTTCGCGAAGGTTTGCGCCTTCCACAATCACGAGCAGATCATATCCGCCCGACATGAGGTAACATGAACTCACTTCAGGATACTTGGCGATGCGTTCAGCGAGTCGATCGAAGCCACCACCACGCTCCGGCGTAATCTTCACTTCGATCACGGCGCGGACGATGTCGTCACCAATTTTTCCTTCATTCAAAACCGCGCGATACCCGAGGATCACGTGCTCGGCTTCATACGCTTTGATCCTCGAAGAAACCTCCGCCTCTGAGGTGTTCAACATCGCCGCGAGTTGCGACGGTTTCAGCGCGGCATTTTCATGCAACAATTTGAGCAGCGGATCCATTTGTTCCTGTGGGTTATTCTTCGGCGGCCGTTAATTTTGTCAAAACGCTGAGATCTTCAAGCGTAGTGGTGTCGCCTTTGATTTCGATGCCGGATGCGATCTGCTTGAGTAAGCGGCGCATGATTTTGCCGGAGCGAGTCTTGGGCAGCGCTTCCGCGAATCGAACATCATCCGGTTTCGCTACGGGACCGATCTCTTTGCCGACATGATTGCGGAGTTCGGCCTTCAATTCTTCCGTCGCTTTCACGCCGGTTTTCAAAGTGACGAAGACAACGAGAGCCTGTCCTTTAAGTTCATCCGGGCGGCCAACGACTGCGGCTTCCGCCACTTTCGGATGGCTGACGAGTGCGCTTTCCACTTCGGCAGTGCCGATGCGGTGTCCGGCGACATTGAGAACGTCGTCAATGCGTCCGACGATCCAGAAATAGCCGTCCTTGTCCTGACGACAACCATCCCCCGTAAAATAACTTCCTTTGACCTCGGCCCAGTACGTTTCCGCGAAACGTTTCGGGTCGCCCCAAACGCCGCGCAACATATTCGGCCACGGTTTGCGAATCACGAGCTTGCCGCCCGAATTTTTCGGGACCGCTTTACCTTTGTCGTCAACGACTTCAGGAAGGATGCCGAAGAACGGCAACGTTGCGGAACCGGGCTTAGTCGGCGTCGCGCCGGGCAGCGGGCTGATCATGATCCCGCCCGTTTCGGTCTGCCACCAGGTATCGACGATCGGGCAGCGTTTGCCACCGATTTTGTCGTGATACCACATCCATGCTTCCGGATTGATCGGTTCGCCGACTGACCCGAGCAAGCGCAAGGATTTCAAATTATGTTTGGCCGGCCATTCATCGCCCCATTTCATAAAGGCGCGAATTGCAGTCGGAGCGGTGTAGAGAATCGTGACGCCATATTTCTCGATGATGCGCCAGAAACGATCGGGCTCTGGCCAGTTCGGAGCGCCTTCGTACATCAGGCTCGTTGCGCCATTCGCGAGCAATCCGTAAACGACGTAGCTGTGGCCGGTAACCCACCCGATGTCCGCCGTGCACCAATAAACATCGTCATCACGCAGATCGAAGATGTACTTGCTCGTCATCTTGGCACCGAGCAAATAACCGGCGGTCGTGTGATAAATCCCTTTGGGTTTACCGGTCGAACCGCTGGTATAAAGAATGAAGAGCCCCGCTTCGCTATCCATCTTCTCGGCGGGACAATTTGCGTCAACGTATTCGAGTTCGCGATGCCACCAGAGGTCACGGCCTTCATGGATGTGAACTTCATTGTTGGAGCGACGAACCACGATGACTTTCTCGATTGTCTTGGCCAGCAGGTTGCCTTGCGCATCCTTGATCGTGAGCGCTTCATCGACGTTCTTTTTCAAAGGGACAACTGAGCCGCGACGAAAACCGCCGTCGGAAGTAATCACCATTTTCGCCTGACAATCGAACACGCGATCGGCGACGGATTGAGCACTGAATCCGCCAAAGACAACCGAGTGAATCGCTCCGATGCGAGCGCAACTGAGCATGGCAATCGCCGCTTCGGCAATCATCGGCAAATAAATAATGACGCGATCCCCTTTTTTGATTCCATTCCGCTTCAGCACATTGGCGAAGCGGCAAACCTCGCGATGCAGCTGTTTGTAGGTGATGACGCGTTCTTCTCCCGGGCGACCGTCCGTGGCAGGTTCACCTTCCCAGATGATGGCGGCTTTATTCGCGGTGGGCGTGTTAAGCCATTTATCGAGGCAGTTGTAGCTGACGTTCAACTTACCACCGAGGAACCATTTCGCGTTCGGCGCTTTCCATTGTAACACTTTGTTGAAGGGCTTGAACCACACCAATTCTTCTTTCGCCGCACGGCCCCAGAATTTATCCGGCGACTTGATGGATTCATCATACATCTTGCGATACTGCCCCATCGATTTGATATGAGCGCGTTGTGAAAATTCTTTGGACGGCGGAAAAGTGCGACCTTCGTGTTGAAGCGAAGTGATATTATTAATAGGCGCGGGAGCTTTGTTTTTATCCATAAATCGTGAAAACGTCCGAGCAGCATAGAAAAGCCCTGAGTGAGACGTCAATGTTGGAGTAAGGAAACAACGTTGAATTGACGATTGCGTGAAGAATGGTCACCCGTCCGAAAGTTTGGTCTTTGGGTCTGGGCAAAAAAAATCGAGGCCCGGCAAAAGCCGAGCCTCGATGCGAAAAAACTTAAATTCTAGTAGCGACCACGACCGCCGCCGCCACCACCGCCGCCGGAATCACGACGACCACCACCGCCACCGCCGCCGTAGTCACGACGACCACCGCCGCCGCCACCTGGAGCGCGTTCTTCACGGGGCTTGGCGACGTTAACCGTTAAGGCACGTCCGTCCAATTCTTTACCGTTCATGGCTTGGATTGCAGCTTCCGCTTCAGCAGCAGAGCTCATGGTGATGAAACCGAATCCACGAGGACGACCGGTTTCGCGATCCATCATCAGGTTAGTTTCAGTGACTGTTCCGTGCGCAGCGAATGCGTCGTTCAAGTCGTTTTCAGTGGTATTGAAGGAAAGATTTCCGACAAACAATTTATTACTCATTTGATGTTATACTGTTGGAAGCCGTTTACTTTCCTAAAGACTGTGGTCCGAACGTCGGACCTTAACCATGCCTTGAAAGAGACTAGTATCTAACAGAACGAGGCCACCGTGACGCCGTTCCTAAATAATTGCTACAACTTTCTTCATAAATCTTTTACCTATCATTTGGGTGATCTCGAAGGAACAAGGCTCACGGCTGCTGCAATTCAGGAGAAAGTGAATGTTTCAGGCCGGCGTGTTCCATTCTCCAGCATCGGCTTTCTTTACAGGTAAAGCATGGTGGGCGGCCAAACGGGACTCCTTTCCAGAGAAA
>JAQGOU010000264.1 GCA_028293445.1 Verrucomicrobiales bacterium
CATATACCATTCTCGAAGACGTAACAGTTTTCGGAGTTAGCCTGCCCAAGGCGTGGCTCGGCGGAATAAAAGGTGAGAATCTTTTATCCGACGCCGTCGGAACGAGCCATGGCACGCCATTGCTACAAGGGGTTAAAAGCCTGCACGTCGAACCGGGGGTGCTGATCCTCGAACTGGAAGATTGAGCCACCTCCCGCGTCGCGGCACATTCTTTTCTCCCAAAAGTTAAATACGCGCTTTAGGCAGCTAAAAATTGATAAGCTTTCCTTCTCATTGGCGGTAATATCGGAGGTGAAAGCGCGTTTTTTCAATTAAGCACCGCAACTAACCCAGCGCCACCTGCATCCTGACAGGCAAGTCTGGTCAAAAACGTCCAAAAACACCAAAAAGTTGTAAACCCTTGTAACATTAGGGCCGTATAGCTTTTCCTTTTTCCGGGCAGACTTTTTTGATGTTCAGAAAAGTTTACCTGGAATTTGGCAGGGGGTTTTGATGTTCAGAAAACCCTGCCTGATTCCAAGCGAGGCAATTTCATCCTCAGGAAAGTCGGCCAGATTCCAGTCAGACCGTCCCGACGTTCAGAAAAGTCTGCCCGGTTCCAGGCAAGACAATTTGACGGTCAGGAAACTCTACCAGATTCCGGGCAGACTTTTCTGAGGTTGCGGAAGCCTTGCCGGATTCCAGGCAGGCCTTTCCCTTGTTCAGAAAACCTTACCCAGTTCCGGGCAGGACAATCCGAAGGTCAGAAATGTCTACCAGATTTCCGGCGAACTCTTCTGAACATAAAAAAGGTCCGCCTGAAACGCGGCAGGAGAATTTGACATTAAAAAAGGTAATCCATTTTCGCCGGCAAGTATTCTGAAGGCAAAGATGAGCTTCCCGCTCCAACGGAGGGTTTTTGGCACATTTCGACGACTCGCTACTTGCCTGGAAAACTTTTTGTCGCAAACTTACTCGTGAATGCGCAAGGGCATCACACTATTAGAACGTTGCCGGATGCTTCTTTGCCTGGCGCTTGGTCTGTTGATTCATTCACGCGTTGACGCCGCGGAGACGACGAATGCGTATCATTGGGTGCAGGTCACGGGACATGCTCCTTTTGCGCCCCGTGATGGTGCAGGAGCCTTGGTTTTCCGTAACAAGATGTGGCTCATCGGCGGCTGGAATCCGGACGACAAAAAACATTTCCCGAGGACGTGTAATAATGAAGTCTGGAATTCCACCGACGGAAACGCCTGGGACTTGGTGAAGACGAATTCATTTCTCAGCATTGCGTTCGATCCGGGCAAAGATTGGGAAGGACGTCATACGGCCGGCTACGCGGTTTACAAAGATAAGATGTGGATCCTCGGCGGTGATCCGATTCAAGGGCATTACCAATCGGATGTTTGGAATTCCACGGACGGAAAAACCTGGCAGAACATCAACCCACAAACTCCCGTGCCATGGGGACCGCGTGTTCTCCAGCATACCGTTGTTTTCCAAAATAAAATCTGGGTCATGGGTGGACAAACCCTTCCTCCGTTCGCACCAGCCGAGGAAAAGTTTTATCGCGACATTTGGAACACCGACGATGGAATTCATTGGCAAGAGATTCATCCGCAGGAGCCGTATTGGTCCGCCCGTGGCCTGATCGGCGGCAGTGCTGTGTTCAAAGGGAGACTCTGGATTCTCGGCGGCGGCACTTACGATACGCCGAAGGTCCCGCAACGGAAATTTTACAATGACGTCTGGAGTTCTGCCGACGGCACGCATTGGACGTGCGATCTGGCATCCGCTCCATGGTCGCCCCGCGAATATCACGACGTGGCGGTGTTCGACGATCGACTCTGGGTGCTGGAAGGGTATTACGAAAAAGGCGGGAATCGAAATGACGTCTGGTCATCCAGCGACGGCGTGCATTGGGAAGAATTACCGCATACGCCGTGGAAGCCACGCCATGCGTCGAATGTTTTTGTGCATGACAACGCGCTGTGGGTGGTCACCGGAAACAACATGGAACCGGATGTCTGGAAGTTGGTCCGCTAAAATTCGTAGGAGACGACGTGAGGAGACTCATTCTGTTTCCTCGGAATATTTTTGAAAATTACCTAACCGCTCCGACTAGAAGGTGGGCGCTTTTCCTTAAACGTGCATTTCGGTTTTTAGTCAGAGCCTCCTCACGTCGGCTCCTACGAGTATTACGATGCCTTGCTGAATCGGCCGAAGCGCAGGGCGAGCGTCGGGAGGACTAAAAGATTCAAAGCGGTGGAGGTAATTAATCCACCGAGAATGACGATCGCCATCGGGCCTTCAATTTCGCGACCGGCTTCCCCTGCTCCAATCGCCAGTGGCAGAAGTCCAAGGGCTGTGACAAGCGCGGTCATCAAAATAGGAATCAAACGTTCCGAGGCGCCACGCAAGGCCGTGTCGATTCCCCACGTCGCACCTTCCACGGTGACCAGGTGTTCGTAATGCGAAATCATCATGATGGAATTGCGAATGGAGATGCCGAAGAGCGTTACGAATCCCACCAGCGATCCGATGGTTAATCCACCTTCACCCGGATCGCCAAACATCGTCGTGAGATAAACCGCGAGAATTCCGCCAACGAGAGCGAAAGGCAAATTGCAAAGCACGAGCAACAGATTCCGCCAGGAACCAAAAACAACGGAGAGCAGCATCAAAATACCGACCGCCGCCATGGCGGAATGAAGTAACAATTGTTTCTGGGCCTGCTTTTCCGCTTCCGCCGCTCCGGAGAATTGAACATACACACCGGATGGCAAATTGATTTTCGCTACTTCGGTTTTCGCGTGCTCAACAAAGGCAGCAACATCGACGCCTTTAGGATTGCAGGTAATGGTCTGTCGACGGCGGGCGCCCTCGTGAAGAATAGAATGGCGTCCCGAGGTGTAAAAAATATCGGCGACGTCACGCAACGGGACACGCACCCCTTCGCCATTGCGCAAAACCAATGCTCCGAGCTTCTCAGGATCACTTCGATCCGCATCATTCAATCGCACCGAAACATCGGCAAACCTGTTCTCGTCAAACGTTTGTGCCACAACCGTGCCCTGGTAAGCAGTTTGAATCGTCTCGAGAATTTCCACGCCCCGAAAACCAAACCGGTTGGCAGACACGGGCCGGACGCGAATGGCAAGGCGCGGCTGGCCCGGCGGTGATTTGACCTGCACCTCCTCCGCACCATGCACATGCTCAAGGGCGACTTTGATTTCTCGCGCTTTACGATCGAGCACCTCCAGGTCGTCACCGAATACATTCACCACCACGGGCGCTGTCTCGCCCGTGATCGTCTCACCAATGCGATCTCCGAGAAACGTCATCACCTCAAATTGGATCCCCGGAACACCGGCCAAGGTCTGTCGGATTTGCTCCGCGACAGCTTCTTGCTCTTCGGCATCGGCAGTTGTTAATTCAACGTGAAACTCACTGCGGTGCGGTCCCCATGGATCTTCGCCAAGTTCCGCGCGCCCGACCTGCTGTTCGACGGTGGCGATATTTTTGTTTTTGAGTAATTCGTCGGAAATGCTTTTTCCGATCCGTAACATTTCCGGCAAAGACGTTCCCGGGGCAGCCGTGACCTGAAGAACAAAATGGCCTTCGCGAAACTCCGGCAGAAATTCACCACCGATACCCGGAAGCCAGAATAAAGCCCCGCCGCAAATCAGAAGCACGGCGATCAACACTACTCCGGGAAAGCGGGCGAAGCCGCGCAGAACCTTGACGTACGTTCCCTTTAAGAATCGTTGCAGCCATGTTTCCTTTTCCTCCCGCACACCACGAGCGAACATCAGGAAGGCCAGCGCTGGCGTCAAAGTCAGCGCCACCAACAACGATGCCAGGATCGCCAAAATGTAACTCAATGCGAGCGGAGCAAAAAACTTCCCCTGCAAGCCTGTCAACGTGAGAACTGGCACAAAAACCAATGCCACAATGAAGGTTGCGTAAACGACAGCAGTGCGAACTTCTAATGAGGCTTCCAGGATGACGGTGAAGATCGGGCGCGGCTGCGCGGCAACTTTGTTCTCGCGTAGTCGGCGAAAGATATTCTCCACGTCGATGATTGCATCATCCACTACCTCACCGATGGCAATCGCCAGCCCACCGAGCGTGATGGTATTCAGCGTGATCCCGAATTTTTCGAGAAGGATAATCGCGGTCAGCAAAGAGATGGGAATGGCCGTCAAGGAAATGAAAGCCGTCCGAAAATGTCCAAGAAAGAGAAACAGAACGATGGCCACCAACACAGCACCGAGATACAACGACCCTTTAATATTATGCAGGGAAGTTTCGATGAACGTCGCGGGGCGGTGCAGGCGAGGGAAAAGTTCGATGCCCATTTTCTGCATGGTCGGCTTGATCTCGGCGAGCGCTTTCTCCAGCGCTTCGGTGACCTCCATCGTGTTTGCTCCATACTGACTGGACATCGTGAGCAACACGCCCGGTTTGCCTTGAATCAAGGTGTCACCAAATTTCAACTCGGCACCTTCCGTGACGTTGGCCACATCTTTCAGCCGAATATTCTGTGTGCCGTGATGCACCACGACCACTTCGCCCAAAGCCTCTGGCGTCAGGAGTTGTCCCTGTGTTTGCAAAACGATGCGTTGGTTTTTCGTTTCGATGAAGCCAGCGCCCATCACGCCGGTGGAAAGACGCGCTGCCGCGAGAACGTCTGTGATCGATAAATCAAAATGTTGTAGTCGCTCCGGTAGCACTTGAATCTGCAACTGCCGCACATCCCCGCCGAACGAACTGCATTTGGCCACGCCGGAAACAGCCAGCAACCGTGGCTTGAGTGTCCAATCCGCAAAGTTCCGCAGTTCCATGGAAGAAAGCTTTTCGGAGACGAGACCGATCTTTAACAAATCCATGGTGGATGACGTCAGCGGTGTCATCCGTGGGGATTGCACGCCGACGGGCAGTTTTCCCGCCAGCTCCGCAATTTTTTCCGCGAGCGTCTGTCGGGCGAGGAAAACATCCGTTCCTTCTTTGAAGACTGCGGTGACAATCGAAAGCCCTTGAATCGATTCCGAGCGGAGCGATTCCATGTCACCCAAACCGTTGACGGCGGTTTCGACCGGAAGCGTTACCAGCATTTCCACCTGCTCCGGCGCGAGTCCGGGAGCTTCAGTCTGAATGACCACCTGCGGCTGAACAAAGTTCGGAAAGACATCCAGCTTGGCGTTCTTGGCGACGTAGCTCCCGTAAATCACGAGCACACAAGCGAGCGCGATAATGATCCCGCGAAATCGCAATGAGAATTGAACCAGTGCTTTGAGCATTAGTCGGGTTTGATTTGCGATTTCAATTCGTCGGAGAGCAATTGCTGGGCGCCTGTCGTAACGATGCGCGCACCGGCGGTAACTCCGTTTGTCACGAAGTATCCAGTGGCTGTATTGATTGCGCCTTCGATGGCTTCGCGATGAAACTCGGAGTCGCCGCTTTGCTGGTAAAACCATTTCTCACCGTCGTGCACGATCACTGCGGCTGATGGAATCAGAAAGCCTTTCAACGCCGAGGCGCCTGTTTGCAGTCGTGCGGTGACACTGCTGCCGATCGGCAGTTTGTCGTTGCCAGCGTTGGCACTAAAAAGAAATCCCTGTCCCTGCGTTGGCAAGTCAACGGTGGGAGCAGCGCCGAGAAAATCGGCATCGAAATGCGTTTCCTCATTTGGAAATGAAGAAATGCGTAGATGATTCGGAATGGTCGCCGGTTTCTCCTGGATCGGAAAATCCAGACGGATCAACGAACGATCCCCGGCCGCCAAGCTACGCGCCAATTCCGCAACATCTTTGTGGCCCGCGATTTCTTTTCCCCAGGTCAGCTGAAGTTTTTCGGTGCTGCCTTGCACGGTGAGTCGATCTCGTTCCAACGCGGCTTCCGCCGTCTGGAACGCCCGCTCTGAGGCGTTATTTTGTTCGCGCAGAATTTTCAGGCGATCGAATTCCTTTTGCGAAAGATTCAAAGTGGCTTTGGCCAGAGTGATGTCGTTCATGGCGGCATTGAGTGGAGACGGATCGATGACATGCCCAAAGCATTTGGTTTCCGGAGCGAACTCCGATTCAGTCAGCGCTTCCGTTTTCAATTTCATGCGCGCCTGTGTCTCGGCATCAAACTTCAGTCCGGCCTCGGCCTTTGTTGCCGACGCCTCTGCTGGCTTCTCGTCCTTTTTCTCGGCGTTCGGCTTGCAGCCGAACATCAGCGTGGCCAGCGATACGGAGAGAAAGCAGCGGAAATAAAATATTCGGTTCATCGCTTTGATTTCGTTTTCTTGGAGGAACCCTTGGCGGCAGTTGGTGTCGTTTGAGGAAAAGATGATACCTCGGGTTCGACGAACGCCCGCTCCGAGGAGAACGGCCTTTGCAACGCATCTTCCAACGCGGCGAGGGATTGCTGAATTTTCACTTCACTTTCAAAACGACTGAGTTCGGCCGCATTGATCTCAGTTTGTGCGGTGAGTCGATCGAGTTGGGTCATGGCACCAGCCTTTTCCTGCGCTTCAATTGAATTCAGTTGTTCACGTTGAATCTTAAGGAGCTCATCCACCGCACCCTGTTGCTCGACGCTGGCGTGATAACTGGCGAGAGCGAGTTCGATTTCAGAAAGCACCTTCGCTTGTAAGGCCACAAACTTCGCGGCCGCTTCTTCACGGCGAGCCTTGGCCTCGGCGATCGGTCCCTGGTTTCGATTGAGCAGCGGCAATTCAACCGTCACACCGAGCGCCCACTTACTTTCGCCCTGGTCCCATTGGTAATTCGGGCTGATATGAACGTCGGGATATTGTTTGGCGATCTCCAATTGCAACGTCGATTCCATCGCCGCGTAATCGGCCAGCGCACTCAGAATATCGCTGCGACCTTTGAGCGCGATCTCCTGTGCCTGGTGTAAATCATCGGGAGGAATTGGCTTATTACTAAAGTCAAAAGTGAATTGCCGTTTCACCAATTCGTTTACGGGAACACCGATTGCCTCGGCGATGCGAGCACGTGCTTCCTGCGCTTGACGACGGGCCTCCAATAAATCCAACGCGAGTCGATTTGCTGCAATCAAAGCCGGTCGCACCTCATTACGTGCGATGGCTCCGGCGGCTTCGTTCTGCTTGAGCGACGCGAGGATTCGATTCTGATTTTCCTGCCCGGAGCGCAACAAGGTCTCACGTCGTTCTGCCGCGATGAAGTTTAGTAACGCCGTTCGGAGGTTGCTTCGCACCTGCCAGGCTGTGGTGGAAATGTTGAACTTTGCTGAATGCGAGAGGCTTTGTGCGACCGCAATGCGGAAATCACGTTTGTGCGCGGTCTCGATCGGGATATCGAAACTGACGACAGGCATCCACGGCGAGACACCGTTCGCAGCGTCGGAATTAAATCCGGGAGTCAGGCTGACAGTTGGATTCGGTCGACCTCCCGCCGTGAGCACCACGGCTTCCGCAGTCCGCCACTGAGCACGCGCGACCTCCATATTGGGATGATAGAAATAAGCCGCGAGCGCGAGTTGTTCAAAACTCCATGACGGCAAGGGCCAGGTGGTGATCCCCGACGAGAGATTCTTTTCCAGAAACGCCTTTAGCTCTGGAGAATCAAGTGAACGGGTCTGAAGTTGTTTCGCGGACTGGGGCGCGTCGAGCGGCTTCGATTCATAATGAACGCAGCCAATCAAAAGCACCGATGAGATTATGTAGAACAAGCAACGCACGGTCAGGCGCTACTCAAGGTGAATCCGCCGGACAAATCAAGCGCCGCGACGTTACAGAAGATTAATGAAACAACGTGTCAGGATGGAAACGAGAAGGCGTTTAGTTTGGTCGAGTTTCACGTTAGGACGTCGTCGGTCAGATCCTTTGGACCCATTCCAACGTAACATCGGCACCATTTTCTCGATTTTTGACGCCTCCGTCCAAGTAACATCGACCCCACTTTTGATTTTTGACGTCTCCGTTCAAGTGACATTGACCCCACTTTCTATTTTTGACGTCTCCGTTCAAGTGACATTGACCCCACTTTCGATTTTCGACGCCTCCGTTCAAGTGACATCGACCCCACTTTTGATTTTTGACGTCTCCGTTCAAGTGACATCGACTCCACTTTCGATTTTTGACGCCTCCGTCCAAGTAACATCGACCCCACTTTCGATTTTTGGCGTCTCCGTCCAAGTGACATCGACCCCAGTTTCCCACAAATTCCCGGTTTTCACTTAGCTTCAGGCTCCAAAAAGCCGAGAAATGTCTCTTTTGACCAATTTTCAGAAAATGGGTCGGTGGAGTGGTTTTGGCAGCAAAATCGCTAATAATACTTTCATGCCGTCGATGTGCGTTCCGAGTTTCGATGTAAGTATCGAAGCAGAAGCTCCAACCGACCAAGCACCAAGCTCCAGAGAAATTCCAAATTCCAAGCTACCAAAGGGAGGCCGTCGCGCTTAATTCCACAGGGCACGTGAACTGTGATGGACTGCAATTTGATGCCTATCAGCGTATCGATTGGAGTTTGGAGATTCTCTGGAGCTTGGTGCTTGAGATTTGGATCTTCCCCGGCACCCACCAAATCTTCCTTGCCTTTACGGCAAGACGTTTGCATGTTCGCGCATGGCGATATCGCAGGAGTTTTCTTCCATTGACGGAAATTTTTATAAGACGGCCGACACCTTTTTCCCGGCCTACAGCAGCCTCGGTCTGACCTTCGACGACCTGACGCTGGCAACCCTTTACTCAGAGATTCTTCCCCGCGACACCCAGCTCGATACCCGTCTGGCCGAGGGACTTGAACTGCACATTCCGATTATTTCTTCGGACATGGACACCGTGACCGAAGCGCGCATGGCGATCGCGATGGCGCTCAATGGCGGTCTCGGGATGATTCACTACAACATGCCGGAGAAACAGCAACTCGCAGAAGTGAGCCGCGTGAAGAAGCATGTGCACGGCTTGATCCAGGAACCGGTCAAAGTGACGCCCGAACAACTCATCGGCGACGTCTTGGATCTGATCGAGAAGCAGCGTTTTTCCTTCGGTACCTTTCCAGTGGTCGATGCAAACGGGAAATTGGTGGGTTTACTGCCCGGACATGTCGTCAAGCCGCGCTATGCCAAACGTAAAGTGGCCGACGTCATTGCGCCCCGCCAAGAGGTCAAAACGATTAACAAAAAGGAGCTCGGCTCCAATCCGATCGCGCGGGCGGATAAATTTTTCACGGCTAATCCCGGCATCCACAAACTGCTCGTCGTCGATGACGAAGATCGTTTGCACGGTTTGTTCACCATGAGCGATGTCGAGCGCATCACGCAGGAAAAGAGTGCTCAGTTCAAACCGGCGCGCGATGCGCATTTCCGTTTGCTCTGCGGTGCGGCGGTTTCGACTACGCGCAATGCCTTCGGCGAACTTGATAAGAAGAAGATTCTCGAACATGTCAGCGCTTTGGTGGAACGAGGACTCGACGTTGTCGCGGTTTCGACGGCTCACGGCCATACGAAAGGTGTTGGCGAAACAGTGCGCACGATTCGCAGTGCGTTCCCGAAATTGCCGATTATCGCCGGCAACGTGACGAGCGCAACGGCGGTGGAATTTCTGGCGGACGCGGGAGCGAATGCCATCAAAGTTGGACAGGGTCCAGGATCGATTTGCACAACGCGCATTGTGGCTGGCGTGGGAATCCCGCAGCTCACGGCGCTTTACGTCACCTCTCGCGCTGCGGCGAAGAAGAATGTGACGGTCATTGCCGATGGTGGGATTACCAAGTCCGGCGACATCGTGAAGGCGCTCACGTTATCGGACGCCGTTATTTGCGGCGGCTTGCTGGCAGGTTGCGCCGAGGCGCCCGGTCAGATCATGGAAATCGGCGGCAAACTTTATAAACAATATCGCGGCATGGGAAGTATCGCGGCCATGAAGGCCGGTTCTGCGGCGCGTTATGGACAGGTCGCGGATTCCAATCGGAAACTGGCTGCTGAAGGGGTCGAAGCATTGAAAGAAGTTTCGGGTTCCGTGGAAACAGTTTTGACGCAGGTCATCGGCGGCATCCAATCGGGCATGGGTTATCTCGGTGCTGGTAATCTGGCGCAACTCCGCGAGAAGGCGCGTTACATCCGTGTCAGCCCTGCCGGCCAACGCGAGGCTGGTGCGCACGACATCGTGGAAGTCAAAGCTGGCAGCGGATCCCATTTGTAATCAGCCAACCTCGAACACCGCATGGCGAATTTTGACATAAACGTTTATCCCACCGATATATTACTCGCTCGAACGGTAGCGCAACGCTGGCTTGATGCGGTTGCGGAAGCGAATTCCAAAAAACAGCCGTATCTGGTCGCGCTGTCAGGCGGTCGCATTACGAAGGCATTTTTTTCGGTGGTGGTTGAATTAGCCAAACAAAGCGCAACCAACCTGGAGAATGTCCATTTCTTTTGGGCCGATGAACGGTGCGTTCCCCCAACGGATCCCGAGAGTAATTTCTTTTTGGCAGATCAACTGTTGTTCCAGCCGCTCGCGATTCATCCACGGCAAATCCATCGCTTGCGCGGTGAAGCGGAACCTCAGGTAGCGGTTGATTCGGCTATTTTTGAATTGAATGCGCTCGCTGGAAAAACGCCGACTGGCCAACCGCAGTTTGATTTGATCCTTCTCGGAATGGGTGAAGACGGCCACGTGGCATCACTGTTTCCAAACGCGTCCGCTGAGGTGATTGATTGTCCGTCGCCCTATCTCTGGATTGATAACTCACCGAAACCGCCGCCGAAAAGAATTTCCCTCAGCTACGCCACCATCGTTGCCGCGAAGGATGTTTGGGTGCTTGTCTCCGGCGCGGGAAAAGAAAATGCATTCAAGGAATCAACGGCGTCTGATAGAAAGACGCCGCTGGGGCGCGTCCTGCAATTGCGTAGCGGGA
>JAQGOU010000277.1 GCA_028293445.1 Verrucomicrobiales bacterium
GTGGTGCTTAAAATCCAGAGAGGAAATTAAGTATGGCCAAATCGTTGGAGTTCATTGTTGAAACCGTCCAGGCTTCCAAACATCCCTTCCATCAGGTGGACGACCGTCCGTTGAAGGCTCAAAAGCATCGTTACGAGCGTCGCAAAATTAAGGAAATGCTCAGATACAGCGATTGGCGGGAAGAACTGCGTCCTGCTTAATCATATCCCTTTAAATTCCAGAGCAGATGGTTGCGAGTTTCTCGCGAGTTCCAGCTAATGAACCATCACGCTCGCGATGCCGAGAGCGGTTCCGACCACGATCGCGAGCACTTTCATTAGCTTGATCCGGTGCACCTCTCCACTTTCGAAAAGGATCGTGGTGGACATGTGCATGAAAATTCCGATCACAAACGCCATCAACTCACGCGAGTAATTCGCGAGAGAACTGTGCGCGCTAAGCAACATCCCGAGCGGAGCCATCACGGCGAAGAGTCCAAGAAAACCAACAGCTTTGCCGGTCTTCAGCCCTGAGTGCAACAGCATTCCGAGGAGGGCGATGGATACAGGGTAATTGTGGAGCACAATGCTCCAGAGAAGAAGCTTTCGCGATTCGGGATCGTGATGCGTCACCGGATCCCCTAGCGCCATCGCCTCGAACAGAGCATGGAGGCAAAGTCCTGCCAGTATTCCGACAGGTATCTTATGATGAACGTGGTGAGCATGTCCGTGCTCAATCCCCATCGAAAACACATCGAGCGCGATCTGCGTAAAGAATCCAGCGAGGATCAACCCGCCGATCTTCAAATGATCATTTGATCCAACCCCTGTTTGATAAAGCTCCGGAAGAAGATGCAGTAAAGTGAGCGTCAGCAGATAAGCACCCGTGAAGGTGTTCAGAAGCTTGATATGGCGCGCCTGATCGAGCTTAAACCAGAATACGCTGAACCCACCGAGAACGATGCTCGAAAGGAGAATCAGGTAATCCATAGTTTCAGGGCGTAAATCGCAGGAAGTCTTCGGCCTGGCAATAAAAAACCCGCAACGGAAGTTGCGGGTTTGAAATTGGTTTAGCCAAAACTTACTTCATCAACAGCATCTGGCGCGCGCGTTTGATGGCGGTGTTCAGACGGCGCTGATAATGAGCCGGCAACCCGGTGTATTTACGTGGAAGAATGCGACCCTGGTCGGTCACAAATGTCTTCAGCAAAGTAACGTTCTTGAAATCAAGCGCGTCAGCGGTGAAATCGATTTTAGGCTTCGGGCGGTGCGTGCGCACTTCCCCCGTGGAACCTTTACGTTTTGTTTTATCGAGATTGGTTTTGCGTGGCATAACGTCTACTTAATTTCGCGGTGCACTGTGTGACGACGGAGAAACGGATTGTATTTCTTAATCTCCAATTTTTCTGTCTTCAGTTTTTTGTTGCGCGTGGTCGTGTAACGAGAAGGTGCTTTACCTTCCTTACGCGCTTCCGTGCATTCAATTGTGATGATTTCTCGTGCCATAAATTAATCTTTTTCTTTTACCGGCTTTTCTTCAGCTTCTTCTGATTCTTCTTCGACTTCGTTGCCGCCGGAACTATCCACCGAGCCGAGCTGGCCTAAGCGCCGCTGGCGCAAAGCACCTTCTTTTTCCAGTTGTGCCTGGGCATCCACCGTAAAGCGGGTCCACGGAATCGCATCCAAACGAGCGCGAGGAATCGGCTTGCTGGTCAATTCGCAAACCCCGTAGGTATTCTTCTCGATGCGCTTCAAAGCTTCTTCGATTTCATAAATCGCATCCTGATCGGATGACAAGAGGCTCAAGGCAAAATCACGGTCGAAATTATCAGTGCCGGAATCGGCCATGTGCAGGCTGTAACCCGCCATCTCTTCAGCGGATTCTTTGGCCAAACCACTCATTTGTGCGAGCAAACGTTCCCGCAAATCCATCAGATTCCGGTAATATTTTACCCATTCCGGCTTGATCTTGGGCATGCCGGTGAACTGTTTTGCGTTGGAATTGGTACTATTACCTAAAATGGAAGCGAGCGTGGCAGAACGAACGGACTTGCCTTTGACACTGGCCACTTTAGCGGGCGCAGCCTTACTGGGTGCAGCTTTGATAGGAGATTTTATAGGAGAAACTTTCGCTTTAGCCTTGGCTGCAGGAGCTTTCGCAGAAGGAGCCGGAACAGCAGCCTTTGCCTTCTTACCCGTTATGTTCTTCTTCTTGATAGCCACAGCGTAACTAAATGGTTGAAATTCTTTCTCGCTCGGGGTTTTCCCGAAATCGAGAGTGCGCGAATGTAACAACTAAAAACAAATATGCCACAAAAATGTTAGGAAAAATGCGCTTCAGCCCGCCAACCTGCATTATGGCGTTTGGCCTGCTGCCAAACAGTCTCCGGGCCGTTCGCGATATTATCCCTTTTCGATGCTGGCGTAGGCGTTGTGATTGTGAATGCTCTCGAAGTTCTCGGCTTCGACCTTATACCAGGTCACATCCCGGTGCGCATTGAGCTTCACCGCCACGTTTCGGACCAGGTCTTCTACGAACACCGGGTTCTCGTAAGCACGTTCGGTCACAAATTTTTCATCTTCCCGTTTCAACAGTGAATACAACTCCGCACTCGCGGACTTCTCCACCAGTTCAATCAGGTCTTCGATCCAGATCGATTTCTTCGACCGGATCTGCACGGTGACATGGCCCCGTTGATTATGCGCGCCATATTGACTGATCGCTTTCGAACAGGGACAAAGAGTGGTTACCCCCACCACGACGGTCAGGACGAAATCCAGGTCTTTACCGCAAGCGGTCGCATCAAAACGCGCCGTGTAATCCATCAACCCTTCGCGTTTGGTCACGGGCGCTTTCTTGGTCATGAAGTATGGAAACTCCATTTCAATATGCGCGGTCGCTGCGTTCAGCTTGTCCTGCATCGCGTGAAGGATGTCCTCGATGTTTTCGACATGCACAATGTTGCCATGAGCATTGAGCACTTCAATAAAGCGGCTCATATGCGTGCCCTTGAATTCGTGCGGCAGATCGACATACATGCCGATGGTGGCGACGGTATTTTGCACCGCATGTTCTTTGTCGCGAACCTGAATCGGAAAACGGAGTCCGCGCACACCGACTTTATCGATGCGCAATTTGCGATGGTCCCGCTCGCTCTGCTTATCGTGCAGCTTACCTTTGGGATGGGAATCCGCCTTTGACATAGACGAGCAAAGTAACAGCAGTCGGAACAGTTGCAAAAAGTTTTTCCTCTGCTTTAAGGACCAGGCCCCCCTGCGCCGTTGGCGACAGGAGCGCGGTTTCAAAGTCGCAGTCAGCGAAAAACGGAATTGAGGAAATCGAAAAATCCGCACCGCGCCACTTGACGCATTCCCAGAGTAAATCAGGATAGCAGGAAAATGAATGCTCAAGCTCAACCCTCGCCGGATTTATTTTTCAACACATTGACCGCTTACCAAAAGAGCGCTGCACTAAAAGCCGGGATCGATCTCGATCTATTCACGGCACTGACGGACGCGCCCGCTACGGCCACTGATCTAGCCGCCCGTTGCAACGCCGCCGTCCGCGGCGTGCGTATCTTGTGTGATTATCTGACCGTGCAAGGATTCCTGCAGAAAGCTGGCGACAAATACAATCTCACCCAGGACAGCGCGATTTTTCTGAGTCGCAAATCACCCGTTTACGCGGGCGGCGCGGCCGAATTCCTGTTGTCCGATCATCTCACGAATGCTTTCAAGCAATTGTCCGAATCCGCGCGCAAAGGCGGCACGACCCACGCCGGCAGCATCGCGCCCGAACATCCGATGTGGATAACCTTCGCCCGCGCGATGGGTGGCCTCATGATACCGGCCGCCCGTGGACTCGCTAACCTGGTCGCGCTCGATGCGAAACACGCCTCGAAGGTCCTGGACGTCTCCGCCAGTCACGGCCAATGGGGAATCGCTTTTGCAACGAAGAACCCGCACACTCAACTGGTCGCGCTCGACTGGCCGAATGTATTGGAGGTCGCCCGCGAAAACGCCTGCGCCGCCGCCATTGCCGATCGTTTCAGCACGATCGCGGGAAGTGCTTTCGATGTAGATCTCGGAACAGATTACGATGTGATTCTGGTTCCGAACTTTCTGCACCATTTCAATGTGGCCGACTGCATTCGTTTCTTGAAGAAATGCCACGCTGCCTTGCGCCCGGGCGGACGTGTCGTAATTGTCGAATTCGTTCCCAACCCTGACCGGATCACCCCGCCGCAAGCCGCTGGTTTTAGTCTGGTCATGCTCGCCTCAACGCCAGAAGGCGACGCCTACACCTTCGCCGAATACGCCGATATGCTCGCTCACGCCGGCTTCCAAAAACCAACCGCGCATCCCCTGCCCGCCTCGATGAATCAGGCGCTCATCGCGGTGAAGTAATGATGTTTATCTCGACCATGCATCGCGCCTCCTTCTAGATTCCATTCGCCATGCAACATTCTGCCAACGTTTCCCGACGCGCGTTTTTAAAAACCTCCTCTC
>JAQGOU010000327.1 GCA_028293445.1 Verrucomicrobiales bacterium
GGAAAGTCGCGTTGTACGCGTACAAGGCCTCCTTCCAACTCTCCGGAAAGGCTCTGTACGCGTACAGAGCTCTTTTCCGGAAGGAAAAGTTAACGAATAATCTTATTGGGGAGTTTTCAACTCCGGATTTTTGGGGAATATTCGTACAAGATGCTTTTCCAGATCCCGGAAAGCGGCCTTGTACGCGTACAAGGTTCTTGCAGGAGTTTGTTTGTTAGCGCTTTACGCCAAAAGCTCAAAATTTGCGGCAAAAAGTCTGGAGTTGGCGACCGCAGACATTTCAGGTTTCGTGCCAACAATTATCGCAATCCAACCTGGCGGCACGAGGTCACTGGTAAAATGCCAAACGTCCACATTGGGCAACGTTACGTCGAAGTCATTCTTACCATAAAACGCAAACTGCCCCGGAAACCCGGGCGTTTTTTCTTTCACTTGACGGTGGGAGAAGTTGGTCTGTTCACGAGAGTCAATTACAGGTTTCGAGCCGAGTCGCCGCCTCTCTTTCTGAAAACCATTTCACCAATGGGTCGGAGACCCGAATTTGAGGCGGAGGTCTTTACTGCTCAAATTCTTTGACCTTGGCGCAACTTTCTCTATCTTTCCGTGTTTCTAACAGTGCCCGATAATGCCGTTAATATCGATTAAACACCTTTTGGCGCAACATGCGCTTGCGACTCCTGAGCAGTTCGACACGTGGAAACAAGCGTGGCAGGTCGCAGTCCAAGGCGGATCACAGGAATCCCTCCTGGGTTCTATTGCCCGTGAAAAAGGGCTCACCGAAGATGTTTTTCTCCAGCAACTTGGCACCGCTTTAGGCTGGCCCTTGATTGATCTGAGAAAATTGGAGGTGGCCCCGGACGCACGCCAACGCATTTCCACCAAAGTCGCTTTCCAGTATTCCATCATCCCGACGAAGTTTGAAAACGGGATCCTCGAGATCGCCGTCAGCAATCCATTCGATGCCGGGATGCTCAATGCGATCCAGTTCGATGCGCGTTGCTCGGTTCAATTTGCCCTCGCGCCGAAAGCAGAAATCGAGAAGTCGTTGAAGAAGTACTATGGCGTCGGCGCCGAAACGCTCGATGAAATGGCCAAGGAAGATGAGCCGCTCGATCTGTTGATGGAGGATAAGGAAATCACGGAAGGCGACCAGGAAGCCAGCGTCATCAAATTCGTCAACCAGATCATCTGGGAAGCGTTTAAGGATCGCGCGACGGATATTCATTTTGAACCTGCGGAAGACGAATTGCGTATTCGTTACCGCATTGACGGTATTCTCCACCAGACGCCGATGCCGCCGCAGTTGAAGCGTTACCAGGCGTCGCTCATTTCCCGTATCAAAGTCATGTCCGGGATGAATATCGCGGAGAAACGCTTGCCGCAGGACGGACGTATCAACGTCCGGATCAAGGGCGAAGAAATTGATATTCGTGTTTCGACCGTTCCGACGGTGTATGGCGAAAGCGTTTCGTTGCGCTTGCTGACGCGTGGGAAAATCTTTTTGGGTCTGGAAAAACTGGGCTTTTCGCCGAAGGAAGAAGCGGCCTTGCGCGAGATCATCATTAAGCCACACGGTATTTTGCTCGTGACGGGTCCAACCGGTTCCGGAAAATCGACATCGCTCTATGCGTTCTTGAGCACGATCAATTCCGTGACGAAACGTATCATCACGATTGAAGAACCAGTCGAATACGAACTCAAGGGGATCAATCAGATCGCCGTGCGTTCGGATATTGGACTGACCTTCGCGATGGGCTTGCGCCATATTCTGCGCCAGGACCCGAATGTGATCATGGTCGGGGAAATTCGCGATCTGGAGACGGCGGAAATTGCGATTCGCGCGGCGTTGACGGGTCACTTGGTCTTTTCCACGCTGCACACGAATGACGCGCCGAGCGCCTTTACCCGTTTGATTGACATGGGAATCGAGCCGTTCCTCGTGGCTTCGTCTGTGGAAGCGGTGCTCGCGCAACGTCTGGTCCGCACCATTTGCCAACATTGCAAAACGGAAATCAAAGTGGAGAAAAATTATTTGCTGAAGATTGGTTTTCCCGCGGACGAAATTGATACCGCGAAATTTTATAAAGGCGCCGGCTGTGAAGAATGCCGTCAACTCGGTTACCAGGGCCGAATGGGTATTTACGAATTGCTCTTTTTGAATGAAGCGATTCGTCCGCTGATTTTGAGCCGCGCCGCCGCCTCGACCATTGCGCAGAAAGCAATGGAGCAGGGGATGCGAACCTTGCGCAGTGATGGTTGGGTGAAAGTGAAGGCGGGACAGACGACCATCGAAGAAGTATTGCGTGTGACTCAAACCGAGGAGCATTTGAAGGCTCTGGTGGATGACAGTCGGACGGAGATGTGGACCAAAGGCTAAACCATGGCGAACTGGCAACACGCAAACGTCCTTAACGTCAATCCGGACCGATCTCAGGTCTGGCAATTCTCGACCAACAACGGGAAGTTCGTCCTTTCGCGCGAGCTGACGGTGAATTCCACCGAACGCGTACCGAGCGACATCGGTGGCAAGGGCTGGCGCGGCATGTTGCGCAAGAAGGTGAACATCGCGTGGCTCCCGGTCGAACGAGTTTTTCTCCGCGCACTCCAACTCCCTGCCGCTGATTTTGCGGAAACATTGTCGATGATCGACCTGCAGTTGGAGAAGATTTCTCCCCTGCCGGTGGCTCAGATTGTCTGGACCATCGATGCGCGTCCGCCGCAGCCTGGAAGTAACCTGCAGACCGTGGTCGTGGTGATCGTCTCGCGCATTTTGGTCGAGGAATATCTGGGCCGGTTGGAAGAACGGGGTTACCTGACCGATCGCCTGGAACTGCCGGTTTTAGACCAGTTACTGTCGACCTCAGTTACTGAGGATGGTGTCTGGATCTACCCGGGAGTAAATCCGGAAGATCCATGCCTCGTCGCGTGGTGGTACGGCGGTGTCCTGCAAAACGCGACATTGCTCGCTGGCATCAGCGCTCCTGAACAACAGGAACGTTTTAAAGAACAAATTTTACAGATCGCATGGTCGGGAGAACTTGACGGCTGGTTGACGGGGCAACCGAAATGGCATGTGGTCGCTACGCCAGAGATTGCCCAGAGGTGGGAACCGATGGTGGCAGGATGGGCTGACGAAACGGTAGAAGTGGTTCCGCCGATTCCAGTGCAGCAGGTCGCAGCTTTGAGTGCCAAACGCGCGGCTCAATCGGGCGCGGCCAGTTTGATGCCGTCGGAATATACGACGCGTTATCAGCAGCAGAACGTTGATCGACTTTGGATGCGGGGCCTGTTTGGTCTATTGGTGCTTTATATGGTGGGACTGGTCATTTATGGCAGCGCAGTCCTAGTGCTGAATTTTCAGCTGAGCAAAGTCAAAAGTTCGCTCGCGTCCATTAGTGGGTCCTACACAAACGTGGTGCAGATGAAGGAGCGCGTAACGCTGCTTCAGGAACAAGCTGCATTAAAGTATGCGGCGCTGGATGCCTGGAAAGCTGCCTCCGATCTTTTGCCGGAAGGATTAACCCTGACGTCCTTCACTTTCGCCCGGGGACAAACCATGCAGTTGTTCGGCACGGTTCCTCAGGATCAGCAGCGCAGGTTGACGGATTATAACGAGGCGATGCAGAGCGCAATGATCAATGGCAAGCCATTGGAAGTGGATCCGCCGAATACCCGGCCTCCGCGCCCGGATCGAAGCGGTCAGATGGTGATCGATTGGAGTTTCAACTGCAACATTCCAGGGGTGGTCCCGAAATGAAAAAGTTTTTTCAACAACTACGCCCGTTGGAACAGCGCCTCGTCATCGTGACCGGCCTGATTGTGTTCGTGCTCGTGAACTGGGTTTTCGTCTGGCCGCATTTCTCCGACTGGACCCAAATCAAGGGACAGTTGGAAGACACAAAAAAAACGATTGTGCGGTTTGACAAGGAAATCCGGGAAACGCCGAAATGGGATGAGCAAAGGAAAAAGCTCGAAGGCGAAGGGTCGGTGTTGCCGTCTGAGGAAATGGCTTTGAAGCTACGTGTGTTTGTGGACGATCAGGCCTCGATGAGCGGCTTGATCGAAAATGGCGTCAGCATCAGTGGTGGCTCAGGTCGAGGTGGTGCAAACACGGGTGTTTTCGAAGAACGAGTTCTGACGATGGGATATATCGCAGGGGACAATGAAATGGTGGACTTTCTTTATAATCTGGGCGCCGGAAAATCAACGATTCGTGTGCGTGATTTGACCATCAAGCCGGACGGAGCTCTGGCGAAGTTGGCGGGAAGCATGACACTTATCGCAAGTTACCAGAAGAAGACCGTAACCGGTCCGAAACCGCCTCCGGCTGTAAAATCGACGAACGCACCGGTGGTAAAGCCGGCCGTAAAAGCACCGCTTGCCGAGAATGTTCCGGCTGCAACGAACAATCGTGTGCCGCCGAGGGAATTTAAATCGAAAATGTAATCAGGAGATACCGTGAAAATCATGCAATCAACTTTGTTGTCCATTTTGCTTGTGACCGGCATCGCCGCGAGTGCCGCTCAGGTCCGGACTAATTCTCCTGCCGGTGGTTCGCTCGCCTTGCCCGCGTCGAGTGGGGTTTCCTCACGCGTCACCCCGCTGACTCCTCCTTCGCCACCAACGCCCACGTCGCGAGCAACGGGAAGTTCAACGGCCGTCAATGTTTCCAGATCAACTAATTCGGTGATTGTGTTGACCAATGCGGTTGCCACAACCAACGCCGAGGGAAAAGTCATGGAAGCCGCGGATATTTTCTTTAATTTCGACAACACCCCGTTGGTGCAGGTCCTGGAAGAATATTCGTCACTCGTCAATCGGACGATTCTGCGCTCTACGCAATTGCCGATCACGACGTTCATCAATCTTAAAACACAGAATTTCCTGACCAAAGCTGAGGCGATTTCTGCGCTGGAAACGGTAATGGCGATGAATGGCATCACTGTGATTCCGATTGGTGAAAAATTCATGAAAGTCGTGACGCACGCAGACGCGAATGGCTCAGGCGCACAACTCTCCGAGGACATTTCTACATTGCCCGATTCCGGTAAGTTCGTGACGCAAGTCGTCCAGCTGAAGTATGTGCCCGTGCAGGATGCTTCCACCGCGATTTCTCCTTTTGCGAGCGGTAAGATCAATCCGAGCATTGTTCCAATCCCGAACAGCCAGACGATGGTGCTGCGTGACTTCTCTGAAAATATCAAACGGATGCTGGAAATTTTGAACAAGATCGATGTGGTCAGCCCGATTAATATCAAGCCTGAAGTCATTCCCATTAAATACGCGTTGGCCAGCGACATTCAGCAGGTGTTGGGCAGCTTAACCACGAGCGGTCCTGGCTTGAGCGTTGGACGTTCCACGACCCGTGGACTGAGTTCATCAACGACGTTGCCGGGTGGTGGTGTGAGCACCGGTGGTTACGTTCCACCTGGCGCGCAGGGGAATCCCGGCGGAACAGGTATGAATCAAGCCGCTACCTCCGGGAGGAGTTCGTTCCAAAACCGATTGGCTGGCATTGTGGGCCGCGCCTCGGCTGGCGGCGGTGCGGCTGGCGATTTTCAGATTTTGGGACAAGCTAAAATAATTGCCGACGAACGCACCAATTCGCTCCTGATTTTTGCCAATGACGAGGACATGGCCACGATCAAAGATATCATTTCGCGCCTCGATGTTGTTTTGGCGCAGGTCTTGATCGAAGCCATCGTCATGGAAGTCTCCTTGGACGATTCCAAAAACGTCGGTGTGAGCTATTTACAACAGCCTAAGAAGTTCGGTGGCGGAGTGACTGGGGCTGGCGGCGTAAACAATGGAACTCCCTTTGTGAATCCTGTTCTGGGCGTTTTGACTGGTGTCTCCAGTAATTCCGCTGGATCCGTTTCTCCGCTTGGAATCACAAACCTCCCCGGTGGCTTCAGCTACTTCGGCAAGGTTGGAAATAGTTTTGACGTCGCTGTCTCCGCAGCCGCTAATGACAGTCGCGTGAATGTTCTTTCACGTCCTCAAATCCAGACATCGCATGCGGTCGAAGCGCAACTCTTCATCGGTGATACCGTCCCTTACGTGTCAGGCACCTATTTCGGCGGCGTCAGCAGCTCTGGCAGCAGTTCGCAATATCAACAAAAGGAAGTTGGTATCACCTTGAACGTTTTGCCGCTGATTAATCCTGACGGGCTCGTGGTCATGGACATCTCCCAGAATATCGAACAGTTGGGAACGCCCACTATTATCGATGGTAACCCGGTGCCGACCACAACGAAACGGCAGGCGAGCGCGAAGGTGGCCGTGCGTGATCGTGAAACCATTGTCCTGGGCGGATTCATCAGCACGCAAAAATCCAAAACCAAATCGGGTGTTCCGTATTTGAAAGACATTCCTTATCTCGGTGGACTCTTCCGCAGTAAGAGCGAGTCTACGAAACGCGTTGAATTGATGGTATTCCTCCGTCCGACAGTGTTGCCGACACCTGAGGCAGCTGCGATTGCGGCCACTCAGCAACGGGACATGCTCCCGGGCATCAAGCAAACCGAGTGGGAAATCAAAGAGGAAGAACGCAAGCGCCGGGAAAGTGTAGACCGTGAGATGCGAGACAAAATGGGCATCAAGGAACCGAAGAAGAAAAAGGTTTCCGGGGATAAATCCTAAGCGCTCGTGGCGCACCAGATACTCGTCATTCGCGGGGGCGCGATTGGTGATTTTGTCCTGACACTTCCGGCTTTGGCCGCCCTGAGGAAAACCTTTCCTCAGGCGCGTCTCGAAATTCTCGGTTACCCTTATATCGCCGGTCTTGCGATTCTCGGGGAAGTCGCCGACGCAGTTCACTCACTGGAATCTCCTGACCTTGTCAGTTTTTTCACGGCGACAAGCGAGCTTAATCCCAGCTGGAAGCATTTCTTTGGTCGCTTCGATTTGATTCTCTCGTATGTATTCGACCCGGAAAAAGTTTTCGAGACGAACATCAAGAGTTGCTGTAAAGCCCGTTTCATTTCAGGCCCGCATCGCCCAACCGGTTCGGAGCCAGGCCATGCTACGGAATTGTTCCTTAAGCCTCTTGAGCAGCTTGGGATTGGCAATTCAAACCGATTACCCATTTTAAATTTTGAAAAAAAGAGCGTCGCATCCAAACGCCGAATTGCGGCACACCCGGGCAGCGGTAGCCCGCTGAAGAATTGGCCGGAGGCAAGGTGGTTGACCTTTCTCGAAGGGATGCTGTCTGGAACAGATGCGGAGTGCTTGCTCATTGGTGGCGAAGCCGAGGGGAATCGATTGCAACATTTTGCAAAAGTGCTCGGATCAAAGCGGCTGCAACTTGCACATCATTTGCCGCTTCCAGAAGTGGCCAGGTTGCTTGGTTCCTGCGTGGCTTTCGTGGGACACGATTCAGGAATTTCCCATCTCGCCGCGGCTATTGGATTACCATCACTGATTCTGTGGGGGCAAACCAATGAGGAGATCTGGCGTCCGCTCGGAAGGAATGTTAAATTGCTGCGAGGGGGAGAAAACCTGTCCGAGCTTAGCCCTGAACTCGTTCTTGCTGAACTGAAGTTACTGCTGCAGGACTCTCAGGACATTACCAAATACTGATCCGGGAACTCAGTCCGGACTCGCTCGCAGAATTTCTCGTGTTGTTCTCGGGCAAACTCGACCATTTCCTGCCGTGAACCCATGGGTGGTTCAAGCATTATTTCCGGTTTGATCCATGGTTGGTCAGGGATTTCGCCTCCGTGACGCAGGTAACAATGCTGTTCGATTTTCAAAAGACCGCGGCTTCCATTTACCGTGGCAACGCTGTGGGCGTAAATGATCGAAAACTCCGGATCCCCATATTTGAAAGCAAGGCTGTCCGCCGGTTCAAAGGTGCATTTGCCGATTTCTGACTCCTGCTCAAAAATGGTGATCATATGTGGGCCTCCAAGTGTTTATGCAGTGCAGAGAGTGGAGTGCATTTGCGGTAGATCGCTGCGCCTGCGCAAAAGACCTGCATCGTGTTTGCGGTTGGCAATCAATTGCGCTTCTGCTTCACGCCATTTAATATTGGCAAGAGTCGGGTGCTCCTGTGCAATAATGGCAAAGGCGCAGCAGGCAATTTCTTCATCGGTCGGTGGAATATACTTTTTCATGGAAGTTTTTGGATATTTTTAGGGTTTAAATGGCAGCCTAATAGAGACAATAAATCGGCGTAGCGCACAATCGGGGCCGAGGCTTTTCTTTATAAAAGCGAAAATCCTTTCACCATGTGGGCAAAAGCATGAGGTCACCCCTGATTACGCCGATATAAGGTGTAGCCAAACCAAAGACCATAAAACATTACCAGCATTAGTGCGCCGATTGAGACCGACAAAGTAAGGTTCTGCGTCACTTTCCAGAGCACGACAAAAAAATCTCCGCAGACGCTCCACGCCAGTGGAATCATCGCGGCGAGCAAGGTTCGGCTCGCGAATTTGTGGAAATATTCCGTCTCCTCTCCCTCCTCGACGACGCGGTGATACGCCGCTGGTGTCATGAGTAGAATGATGCTCAGGGTCGTCGATGCCAGACAGCCAACATGAATGTATTGTGCCGCCGCAGGAAGTGCGTCGAAACCTTCCATCAACATGGTGATGAACTGAAAGCCAAGCAGCGCCTGTGCGCCCGGCAACACCATGCGGGTCTCCGTCAGCACATGTCGAATCTTGTGATCGATGTCAGTCGGTTTGTTTTCATCAGGAGGAGTTTTGTTTTTCATAATCGCGTCCCGATTCTTTCCTGTTTTGCGGTGAATCCATTCCAGTCCCTGCCATAAGAATAAGGCGCACGCGGTCATGATTGCGCCCATCGTTACGGCCAGCGTAAATCCGAGACGGGAAACAGCGATGAACAAATCCATTCCGATTCCAAAGGCGAATGGCAGAACAGCGATCGCCATAACGACAGTAGTGAAATGGTGCAATCGCTCGGTGTCGTTGCCCCGTTCGACGATGCGGTGATATGCAGCAGGCCAAAGTAAGAGGACCAGGCCCACGAGAAGGATCCCCAGGGCGGCAACTCCAAGATATTGTGTGGCTTGCGGAAAGTCCTCGAATGGTTTCTCGAAAATGGCGCGCAGCTGAAAACCAATTAGCACCTGAATGCCCAAGATCAAAATGCGGCTTTCATCCAACGCATTCTGAACTTTGTTCCTGAGTTTTGCCATTGATCCTGAGGTCATCATCGCTGCCATATCAGCGGGATGGTGCCGTTTGGAAACTTCCGATCAAAAGATACGTTTCTCAATGAGGCTTATGCCGGAATGGAATTAAGAAAAAGCCTTGGGGGCTCAGGCCGGTTGCGCTCGTGAAACAAAAACTCAACCGCCTTACTTCGATTCTCTGCGCGCAAGGACCGCGCCACCCAGAATCCCCGCATCATCGCCCACCTTTGATGCAACGATCTCAATGCCATCTGCGGTTCCGCTCATGGCGAAATCATGGGCCACTTCAATGATGATCGGCATCATTTCATCTTCCAGGGCATCGATCACACCGCCGCCGAGAACAACAATCTCCGGGTTGAAGATGTTGATGAGGTTGCCGATGGCGATCCCGATGTATTCGGCGGCATCTTCAATGACTTTATCCACGAACTTGTCGCCCTTGCGAATCGCCTTTCGCAAATCGCCACTCCGCAAATCCTTCAAATCTTCGCCGAGCATTTCGGTCAACACCGTCTTTTGCCCCGCCTTTACCGCACTTTCGATGCGTTTGAAGATAGCGGTTCGACTCGCGAGCGCCTCGAGACAACCTTTGTTGCCGCAACCACATTTCGGTCCGTCAATTTGCAGGACCATATGGCCGATCTCGCCCGCGGTGTGATTGAAGCCGCGAAACATTTCTCCGTTAACAATGATTCCGCCGCCAATTCCGGTGCCAACAAAGATGCCGATGACGTTGCGCGGTTTCCCTTTCAGTTCCGTTTCGTAAACACCGAGCGTGCAACCGTTGCAATCGTTTTCAAGAAAGACCGGAACGCCCAAATCTTTTTCCAGTTCCTTTTTTAATGGAACATTCTGCCACTTCAGGTTCGGTGCGAAAATCACGTGGCCCGTTACGCGGTTCACCGCTCCAGGGGCACCGATGCCGACCGCACGGACTTGATCCAGTTTCAAGTCACACTCATCCACCACGTCGCGGACGCAATGCCCGACACGTTCAATGACCGACGACACACCGCGTTCGGCCTTCGTGCTCATCTTGGTTCGACCGAGGCATTTTAGATTTTTATCGAAAACACCGGCGAGAATTTTGGTGCCGCCGAGATCGACACCGATCAGGTATTCAGATTTGCTCGTTGAATCGGACATACGCTTAGCTGGTCAGGACAGTTCTTAATTTCTTCTGTAATTCCTGGTTGATCTCCTCGGGCGAACGGTGCCCGTCGATCATGATGAAACCATACGTGCTTTGCAGTCGTTTGTATTCTTTGGCCACGAGCGCCTGATACTTCATAAACGAGTCAAACAGATCGCGCGACAAGCCGAGATCCATGCCGCTCTCCCAATAATCGAGGGAACGATTTTTGGAGAAGGTTCTCTGCACCAGTTCTTCCGGGGAAACGTTCAGATAAAAAACTACGTCAGGGAGGAGAGCGATCCCGTAAAGATTCTTCACCCAACGCTCGTCCATGCCGCGGACGATATCGCGGACCATCAGCGTGTAAATATATCGATCGGCGAGAACCATCATTCCCGCTTTGAGCGCTGGCAGGATGATATTCTCCAACTGGTCGGCAAAGTCTGTTGCATAGAAAAGGCTCAGTGTCGTGTGACTGAGAATGTTTCCCTGCTTCGCCTTTTCGAGTTCTTCCCGCACCAACATCGATCGCTTCAAGCCGACTTGAACCGTCATGTGCCCCTCGCTTTCAAGCCATTCCACCAGTTTCACGATTTGCGTCGAACGACCGGAACCATCGGGGCCTTCTACCACGATCAAGCGACCGCCGAGCTTTTGCAGATCAACATTCGGAATACCTTGGCCATAGAATCGTCGCGGCTTCAGCACCGGCACGGCGATCTGTTGTTTTTTTGAGGGCTTCTTCATGGCAGATGTTTTTTCCCGACAAATTGCGACAGATCAATCTTCGCGGACACCAGATCACGCATGAGCGCTTGTTGAGGTTCGATCGCCTGGTTGGCGTCCATGTTGAGAAACTTAAATTCCGTACTCATCGCCAGATATTGTTCTAGAATTCTGCCCTGGAAAATTCGGAAGCTTTCATACGGATCGCTCGAAAGCCGTAAATCCATTCCCGCCTCGAAATATTTCAGCTGCGGACGATTCTCTAAAATCCGTTGCAAGGAGACTTCCAAATTGGCTTTGAAGAAAAAGGTTAAATCGGGGAGTGCCGCGAAACTGTAGTTGCCCCGAACCCATTCTGACGGGCAGCCTCGGACTGTGTCGCGCGCAAAGGCGGTAAAGAAATAGCGGTCACAAAGGACAATATATCCGCCGCGTAAGAGCGGCAGCAATTGCCGTTCATAGCGGTCGGCGAAATCCGTTGCATGGATCAGGCTGAAAGTCGTCGGTGAAAGCAGTTCCCGTTTCTTTCCCTTGCTGGTGGCGGCTT
>JAQGOU010000347.1 GCA_028293445.1 Verrucomicrobiales bacterium
CCCAACGCGCCTTGATCGCCGGGGGAATTCTCCAGCGCCGCAAAAACATCCACGCCCAACAGTTTGCCGAGCATCATCGCCTGTCGCGTGCTAAGCACACCGGACTGTGACAGCTTTTGCTCCTGAAGAACCCGCTCGACCTGAGTGCGTTCGACCAACGTCACGCCTGCTTCCTTGCTCAATCCCACCTCAGCGACAGCCGCCACGTTGACACTCGCTTCTCCCGCCCAGGTGGCCACCAGGGCGACGCGTGTCGAATTATTTTCCGCCCAAAGCGGGACGCAGCCGATTGAGACCAGCATGAACAACGCAAGTCGTGCCATCAGGATCTTCATAGGAAATGTTTCAAGGCTCTCGCGTAATAAATTATTCGAACAACACCATACGCGACCAGACCAAAGGTCGGCGCGCAAGAATGATGTCGTCCATGGTTTCTTTTTCTGATGGGTAGGACAACGGTGGGCAGCAAATCCTTTGAAATTTTTTGGTTGCTTGCCGCGCCGTGGATTCGCGTTCGCCTCGCACCTCGGCGGCGGTTCCACTCTGGGTTGGGTGTAATTGAAAGCGGGTAAGGCAAGGTTTGGAGTCCCGGCTTCAGCCGGTAGACCTGGCGCATGAACGAGGGCATGGAAAATTTTCAAAATCATGGTGTTTGCGTGCGCCTCGCCGCCTAAAGGCGGGACTCCGAACCTTCTGCTTGCACCCACTTTCAATCACGCCCCTCCGGCCCCCAGGTAAAACAAACAGTCTCGCAAAAATCGTTTCGCTACGTTCATATTTGCCGATGCACTTCGGCTGGCTTTTTAAACGGGTTCTTTTGCTTTCTATCCTTTTCACTGCCTTGACCTTCTCGGCGGCCGCCAACGTGGTTCTCGCGGAAAAGGGAAAGAGTCGTTGGCAGGTCCATTGCCCCTCGACCAATGCTGTCGAGAAATTCGCAGTGGCCGAGTTGCAGCGCTACTTTGCGCAGATCTCAGAGTGCCAATTGCCGCTCTCCAAGAAGGTCAACTCGAAACGCACCATCGTCGTAGCGCTGCGCAGTGAACTGTCACCAGAAAACCAAGCGCTCTTGCCCGCTCCGCATCCGGGCTACGACGGCTATGCGATTGCCATCTCCGAAAAACCGGAGCGCATTATCATCGCCGGGGACAACTCGTCCGGACTGATCTATGGCGTCTACGATTTTCTGGAGCACCTGGGATGTCGCTGGTTTTATCCGACGCAGAACTCCGAAGATCCTGAAGTCGTTCCCCGACTGAGCCACGTTTCTCTCGCCACGAATGCATGGACGATGGCGTCGCCGATTCGTTACCGCATCTGCAACGGCAGCTCGTGGTATTTCCAAATGGATTATTCCGCGGCCAAGAAGCAATTGGATTGGGGGATGAAGAATCGTTACAACGCCGTGGGCTGGCAAGCCGCCGTGGCCGGTGATAAAAAAACGTTGCTCGAACAATATCAAGAACTCGGACGCGAAGGCGTGCTCGCGGAGTTGGAGAAACGCGGCATGTTCATCCATGGCCCGGCGCATTCATTCGATCACTTCTTAAGCTCGGAACAGCATTTCAAGGAACATCCCGAATGGTTTGGCATGCGCGATGGTAAACGGGTTCCACAATCGGCCATCGGCGCGCAGTTCTGCTGGTCGAATCCGGAGGCGCGCCAGGAGTTTGCGAAGAATGCCGCAGCGTTTATTACGCAGGCGCCGTTGATTCACATTTTTTGCACGATCCCTTTCGATGGTGGCGTCGCCTGCACGTGTGATGAATGTAAAAAAATCGGCTCGAGCGATCTCTTGATGAAGTTGCTGGGGGATGTCATCGAACGCGTGAAGGCAAGTCGTCCTGATGTCCTGGTGGAAACCGTCGGCGGATACGGCGCTGTCCCCGAGCCGCCTTCGAATCTCGATATCATCCATCCGCAGCAACGCGTGGTCTGGGCGCAATGGGGCCGACACCACGGCATCGGTTATGACGATCCGAAGTATGATCGCCGCAATCTGGATAACTGGAGAAAAGCAGCCAAGGGCGGGCTGACGATTTGCCAATATTACACGGACAATTTTGCGGAGCCATGGGTGATGGGTCCGTTTGCGATCGCGATGGAGAGTGACCGGAAGTATTTCCTGAAACACAAAGTCGATGCGATGTACATGCTGATGTATTCCCCGGGTTATTGGTGGAATCACAGTTTGAACGGTTACATCGGCGGGAGAAGTTACTACGACGTCTCAATCGATCCGTTTGCGGAAATTCGCGATTACGCCACGAATTATTTTGGCCCCAAGGCCGGGCCATTCCTCGCTGATTACTACACCGAATGGGCGAAGAACATCGAGCTTTCGTATCGCGTGCGAGGTGATGCCCGGAAGCAGGATCGCGTGATGCTGGCGGCAGAGCGAAAAAAATTTATCCAACCGGCGGTCAAGGCGAGCTCCGGTGACGCTACGATTTCCGCCCGGGTCCGCAAAGTGGAACAGCTTCACACCCTCGCCGAGTTGTTGGCCGAGATGCATCGCCAACACGACGTGGTTCTCATCCTGCGCCAAAAAGGAAAATTCGATGAAGCTTCCCGCATGCTGAAAAAGGCGGAGGGTCAAAGCAACAAGGTGATGGAGAAGTTTTACGCACTCGCTGATTTGCAACAGGGTCTAATCGATCGCAAAGAAGTTGCCGGTTTCATCACGATGGCGGTGAAGAATTGGTTGGAGACGGAAGCCAAGGCAATTGCCGCCAAAGACACGGTGGTGCCGCCGAATCCATGGAAGAACCTCGCGGAAACGGAACTCCTGCCCGGTGAGCTTGTCGAATAGACATCATGGGAATTAAGAAATCTATTCTGATCGCGCTGGTTTTTGTTGCGGTGATCGCGATGGTGGCGTTCTTGATGAAACCCGCGTCTGCGACGCCACTCACCCTTCCGAATCCAAACGGTTACGATGAGATTATCAAAGCAGTGCAGCTTACTCCTGCGCAAACCTCAAAGGTAGGCGACGAGTTCCAACGCGCCGGCGAGCCAGTGTTGAAGTTGGCGCACGAGGCCTTGCAGAAGGAGTGTATGATTTCAGATCCGCATGCGCTGGCTTCAACGAACTCCGCGCATACGGACAATCTGCTTGGAATTCATTACCTCGCTCAATCGTTTGTCGTGCGCGGAACAGCGGCGCACGCTGAACACCGTAATCACGATGCGACGATGGACTGTTTGGACGCCATTCGTCTTGGTGCAAAGGGTCTGCGAGGTGGCGTGATGTTCGATCGCATGATGGGAACGGGTTGTGAAAAAATCGGTGCTCAAGCGTTGAAAAGAATGCTGCCGACGCTCTCAGCCCCTGAATGCAGCGAGGTTCTTGCAGCCCTCGAGGAAATCGAGCAGGAACGTGAGTCCATTGAGACGACGTTAGCCAACGAACGAGAATTCATCGTTCATTCGGCCACATTGTTGCAGCAGTTAGGTGCTCTGCTGATGTTCAAAAGCCAGCAGCAAGTCGTTAAGAAATTCAGGATCACAACCGAGGCGGTGATTTCGTCCGAGCGCCAATTGATGCTGGATTGCGCCGGGCGCATGTTTGAATTGGAAAAAAGTCGTAAGCCAACGAGCGCCCAAGAGCTTGTGCCGACCTATTTAAAGATGATCCCTCAAGACGCCACGACGCAAACAAACCTGACGCTGTAGGGTCGCGAGCCTACTCCACAACATCGTGGTCGATGACGGGCAGCCAAGGAGGTTCATCGCAGAACGTGAATGCCGTGCGTAGTCGAGACAACGCCACATCCGCCTCTTGTTCGCTTGCCGCGTGGACGCGAGCGAAAATCGAACCTGTTTGAATCATCTCCCCCGGTTTGGCAAGGCGATCAATCCCGACCTCATGATTGATTTTGCTTTCCTTGGTCAAGCGGCCGCCGCCCAGGTCACGCACGATTTCACCCACGATCCGAGCGTCACAGGTTTCAACAAAAACCGTTTCCGTCGCTTTCCATTCGCGAACGTAGGTGGCCGTATTCTCAGCGGCAAGTTTCCGATGGAAGGCGTTCATGTCAGCGCCTTGTGCTGCGAGCATTTCTTCAAACTTTTTGCGCGGGGCACCGGAGTGCAGGCAAGTCATTGCTTGTTTTCGTGCATGAGCAATGTCGGGCGCTCGTTTGGTTTGGACCAGAAGATGCGCCGCACAATTGAGGACGAGCAAAGACATGTCGCTATCTTTTCCTTCGAGGCATGCAACGGATTCTTTCACCTCGAGCCAATTTCCCGCGCTACGACCGAGCGGCACATCCATGTTGGTGAGCAGCGCGCGCATGTTCACTCCGCATTCCTTCCCGAGTGTGACCATCGACTGCGCGAGTTCGCGCGCCTGCTCTTTGGTTTGCATGAAGGCAGCGCAACCAAACTTCACATCGAGAATCAGCGCGTCCAAACTTTCGGCAAGCTTCTTGGAAAGGATCGAAGCGGTGATCAGCGGAATGGACGGGACGGTGCCGCTCACGTCGCGCAAGGCGTAGATCAATTTGTCCGCAGGAACCATTTTCTCAG
>JAQGOU010000361.1 GCA_028293445.1 Verrucomicrobiales bacterium
GGTTTTTAAAAGCATCCTTAACTTGCTGATAATAAACTCATAACGCGGAAAACCATTTCTACGGGGCTTGTAAACCCAAAATTTCCTCCAACCGGTCCCTTCGTCGCAAACTGCTTCTTCCATCTTCCAAAAGATTGACAATTTCATGGCACCCCCATAATGTTGCATAAAAATGCAGCCTAATTATTCAGACGAGCAAGTCCAATTAGCTGCGCGCCTATATTATACTGATAACTTCGGTCAGTCCGAGGTCGCTCGCTTCGTCGGTGTTTCGCAAACCAAAGTCTCCCGCCTGTTATCGCTCGCCCGTGAACGCGGCATCGTCCAGATCACCGTCGCTGACTATCAACCCCGAAATCTCGACCTGGAAAAGCAACTCGTCGCCGAGTTTGGACTCAAGACCGCGGCGGTCATCAAAACGGCGCAAAATATCGCCAGTGAAGATCAGCGCCGGACGCTCGCGCACTTCGGTTCACCCTTCATCGCATCGCTCATTCTGCCGAACGGCACCGTGGCGATTGCCGGTGGACGCACGATGCGCGAATTGGTTGATCATTTTCCTGCGGATGCAACGCGTCGTCTGACGATAATCCAGGCGATGGGCAGCGTCGATTCCAACGTCGGTGTCGTGGATGCGTCCGAACTGGGACGTGCAATGGCGCAAAAAACGGGCGGCGTTTTTCTCACGATTAATACGCCCGCGTTTGTTCCGGACAAAATGATGCGCGATGCGTTGCTGAACCTGGAGCAGATCCGCTTCGTCTGGCATCGCTTGAGCCAGGCCGATACGGCGCTCATCGGCATCGGCACCCTGGAGAATTCCATTTTCGTTGACCGCGGCGTGTTCAGCGCTGAAGACCTGCAAAAGTTGAAGGCGGCCGGAGCCGTCGGTGAAATTTGCGGACGCTTCTTCGACAAAGACGGACAGGAATGTAGTTCGCCGTGGCGCGACCGCGTCATCAGCGTTGAACTCGAGCAACTGCGCAAGACACCGCAAGTCATCGCGATGGTCGCGGGCAACGATCGTTCCATGGCCATTGCCGCCGCGATTCGTGGCGGGTTGTTGAAAGCGCTGGTGATCGACGAAGCCGGAGCAAAAGCGCTGCTCGGCAAAGATTCTCCTCTCACTGCAGCGAAACCGAAGAGTTCGAAATAATTATGAAACGTTTTAATATCAGCTCGTCCCTCGCGGGAATTATCGCGGCCGTCTGTGTCACACTCCCCTCGCCTGCCGTCGAAGCGCCAGAAGCCAAGACGCAGTGGACCGTGCGCGGCCATGTTCCGCCGGATAAATTTGTGATTCAAAGCCATCGCGGCGCGGGCGAACTCGTTCCTGAGAACACCCAGGAAGCTTTTGAACTCGGCTGGAAACTTGGAACGGTTCCTGAATCCGATTTGCGCACCACAAAAGACGGCGTGATCGTTACCTTTCACGACGGCAATTTCAAACGGACCGTCAAAAACGTGAAACCGGCGATGGCCAAGAAAGGGGTTGTCGATATCACCTACGCTGAATTGTCGAAGTTCGATGTCGGCGGTTGGAAAGGTGAGGAATTCAATGGCCGCCATGTTCCGAAAGTTTCCGATATCTTCAAACTGATGACCGGTAAGCCGGAGCGTCTGCTGCATCTCGACATCAAGAATATCGATCTGCAACAACTCGCCAAAGAAGTGCGCGAACACAAGGTCGAGAAACAGGTCATCTTCACGACGCCCAAGCACGACCTCATGCGCGAGTGGAAGAAAATCGTTCCTGAATCGCAAACGCTGCTCTGGATGGGTGGAACGGAAGAGGAATTGAAGAAACGTTTTGAAGAGCTGCGGGCGGCCGACTTCTCCGGCATCACCGAATTGCAAATCCATGTTCGACTCAACACGAACAGCGCGAGTGCCGAACCGTTTAATCTCTCGCGGGACTTCATCCGCGCGACCGGTGAAGAACTGCGCGGCCGCAAGATTCTCTTCCAATGCCTTCCCTGGGGCGTGACGGACGCCAAGGTCTATTGGCAATTGTTGGATCTGGGAGTCGAGTCCTTCGCGACGGACTTTCCAAAAATCACACTCCAGGCGGTGCGGGATTATTACGAGCAGAAGTCTGACTCCAGTCAGATCAAATAGTTCGGCAAAAGAATTTTCAATGAAAAAGCTTTCCGTCTCTGAAGCCCTGGCCGCCGCACGCGAAACGCGCAGCGTCGAAATCGGCTCGGGCATTCTCCATATCACACCACGCGTCTTCAGGGAACAGTTCGGCGAACGTCCGGCGATTATCGTCACCGATACGAATACTTTTGCCGTCGCGGGAAAAACTGTCGCGGCGGCATTTGCAGCCGCCGGGCACAAGACGCTTGAGCCGTATATTTTCACTGCGCCGGATTTGTATGCGGAACATCGTTTCGTTGTGGAACTGGAAACAGCGCTCCGACAGCACGACGCCATTCCGGTCGCTGTGGGTTCCGGCACGATCAACGATCTCGCCAAGCTCGCGTCGCATCGGACCAACCGCCCGTATATGTGCGTCGCCACCGCCGCTTCGATGGATGGCTACACCGCCTTCGGCGCCTCGATCACTTACAAAGGCGCCAAGCAAACCTTCACCTGCCCTGCTCCCGTGGCGGCGATCGCGGACCTGAATGTGATTTGTCGTGCGCCTGGAAAAATGAATGCGTGGGGTTACGCCGATTTAATTTCCAAAGTTCCTGCAGGCGCGGACTGGATCTTCGCCGATGCCTTGGGCGCGGAACCGATTCATGCGCAGGCGTGGCAGATTGTTCAACCCGGTTTGCGCGATTCCTTGAGCAACCCAAGCGGCGTAAAGAATGGTGAAACAGAGGCGACGTTGAAATTGATTGAAGGTCTGATGCTCGGCGGGTTCGCGATGCAGGCGGCCAGTTCGAGTCGTCCGGCCAGCGGAGCAGAACATCAATTCAGCCACTTGTGGGACATGCAACACCACACGCACAACGGCGCGGCTCCCTCGCACGGATTCAAGGTCGGCATCGCCACGCTCGCGGTCACCGCACTTTACGAATACGTCCTTGCGCAACCGATCGAGAAGCTGGATGTGGAACAGTGCTGTGCGAATTGGCCCGATCAAAAAACTCAGGAGACCTGCGTGCGCCAGCTGTTTGCCAAGGACGATTTCGCGGACAAAGCTGTGGAGGAGACGATGGCAAAATATTCCAGCCGCGAACAATTGCGGGCCCAGTTGGAGAAACTGCGCAGCGACTGGCCTCAGCTCAAGAATCGAATTCGCGAACAGCTCCTTCCGTTTGAAGAACTGAAAGGGATGTTGCAACGTGTCGGCGCGCCGACCGATCCCGAAGAGATTGGTATTTCCAGAAAGCGTCTGCGCGACAGCTTTCGTCTCGCGTATCACATACGCCGTCGCTTCACGATTTTAGATGTCGTGATCCGGACGGGAATGCTGGAAGAGGCTTTGGATAATATCTTTGGCGCAAATAGCGTCTGGCCTGCGGAAACCAGTGCGGACAATTCGTTCGGTAAGTTGGCGTCACACGC
>JAQGOU010000368.1 GCA_028293445.1 Verrucomicrobiales bacterium
AATACCTGGTGCACACTCATCACAGCCTGGAGGAAGGCTTTCTGTTCCCCGTGAGCCCCCGTCGTATTCTGTTGCGCATTTGTGCAAACCTTCACCAGATTTACACGCAGTTGGAATGGGAAGAGGAAATCAACCGTTTGCAGCGCTATCTCGTCGCCCTGGCGAATTGAGTTAACGCAAACGTCTTAACTGCCAGCGCGTGAGGTACGGATCGAGACGCGCCAGGAGGAAATAGGCCCAACGTTGTTTTAACCTCGTCCAAAATGGACGAGTTTTATTCCACTCGGCCAATTGAATGGGCAGGCAGTGCCTCAGATCGTGTTTGAAAATGTTCCGGGCCTCGGCCACGACATTCGCCTGGTTGAATCGCACGAGCAATTCGTAATTCAAATGCAAACTGCGCGTGTCCAGATTGGACGAACCGGCGTAAGCCACGCCATCGATGACGATTAACTTGGCATGTAGAATCTGCGGCTGGTACTCGTAGATTTCCACACCCGCATGAAGAAGTCGGCGATAGAGACTCCGGCTCGCCGCCTGCATCATTCCGATATCGCTTTTGCCCGGGAGAATTAATTGCACTTTGCCCCCCTCGCGTGCGACGCGCATGAGGTCCCGGCGCAAACGCCACGTGGGCAGAAAATACGCTGCGATGATTTGGACAGACTTCGCGTTTCGCAGGTCGTCACGCAGAAAACGTTTGATCGGGTTGTGTTGGCGTCCAGGCGAAGTCAACAAGAGGTCCGCTTCAGAGGACGAGACGAGTCTCTGCTGTTGGGGTTTGCGGAATTTCTGAAATAAACCCTGTTTGGAGTCTGCCACCGCAAAAAGATCATCGAAGGCTCCGGCGAGCTCCCGGACCAACGGTCCATAAATTTTAAGTCCCAGATCGCGCCAACCGGAAACGACACCATCGCCTTGATATTCTTTGGAAATGTTAAAGCCACCGACAAAGGCCACTTCGTCATCACAGACCAACATCTTACGATGATCCCGCACGCTGAAGCGGTGGACCGTGAGCGGATTGAACCAACGAAAATCGCCGCCACTTTTTTTAAGCGGGTCCCAAAAGCTGGTTGGCAACGTGATGGATCCCAGCGCATCCACCATCACATGCACACGGACATTGCGCTGGCACGCATTCAGGAGAGCGACCCGAAATTTTTCCGCGATGTTGCTTTCGTGAAAGATGTACATCTCAAGGCGGATGGAACGTTGCGCCGCGCCCACCGCTATAAGCATCTCCGAAAGCGCTTGTTCACCGGTATGTAACCAGCGAAAGTGGGGCGTCGAAACTTTTTTTAAACTTTTTAGGACTTCAGGCATCTATTATTAAATATGCGGCATTGCCTATACATACTGTTGCTGATTTGTTGCGGCGCGTCTACAGCCCTCGGACAGGCCAAAACAAAGGCGACGCTGTTGCTCTCCGCCGCTACCGCAAAGGCGGGGGACACGATTTTTGCCGGCGTGCGGCTGCAAATGCCTCCTCATTGGCACACGTATTGGAAAAACTCCGGTGACTTGCCGGGAGCAAATACACAAATTGAGTGGCAATTGCCCTCAGGCGTTACCGCAGGTGCAACCGAGTGGCCTGTGCCGGAAAAATCCATTGTCTCGGAGATCACAGCTTACGTTTACAACGATGAAGTCGTTTTAATCACACCGCTGAAACTGGCGGACAACGTTTCCGGGCCACTGGTAATCAAGGCCAAGGTCAGATGGACCGAATGTGACAAAATCTGTCTCCAGGGCAAAGCCGAGCTTTCCGCCGATATGAGCGTTGGCGCTACAACGATTCCCTCTGCGGACTCTGGTCTTATCGACACTGCACAAAAGAAGTTGCCACAGAAGAATGCGGCTATTGATGCGAAAGCCTTTTGGGAAAACGCTGGAACGCCGAGTGAACGTCCGGTGATCATTGAATGGAGCGCGACCGATTCGGCTGCCGATTTTTTTCCATTCCCGAGTGATGATTTTGAGATCGCGGGCGCTACGGACATTGCGAAAACCGCCGACGGGAAGATTCGTCTCCGTAAGGTGGTCAAAAAGAGTGACGACAAGAATCCGTGGCCTACGCAAGTCTCAGGCGTGCTCGTGGACAAAGCGAATGCTGCGAACGCGATTGGCTTTGAAGTCACGTTGCCCATGATTAGTGGGACAGAGATAAAGCCTTCATCAGTGCCGACCACGGTTTCACAACCGACGAAAGCAGCACCTCCACCGCTCTCGATTGGCGTTCTTATCGGTAAATTGTTCGCCGCATTTCTTGGCGGTCTGATCCTGAACATCATGCCGTGTGTGCTGCCGGTAATCGCACTGAAAATCTTTGGCTTCGTGCAACAGGGGAAAGAATCGCCACAGAACGTTTTAAAACTCGGTTTGGTTTACACGCTCGGCGTGATCGTTTCATTCCTCCTGCTCGCGATGATGGTTATTCTTTTTCAGAAGGCTGGAGGCGCAGCGAGTTGGGGAATGCAGATGCAGTATCCGCATTATCGACTGGCGTTGACGATTGTGTGCGTTCTCGTTGCCGCAAACTTATTCGGCCTCTTCGAAATTAATCTCAGCGGCCGCACCATGGGTGCAGCCGGTAATCTCGCGGGAAAGCACGGCACCGCTGGAGCGTTCTTTAATGGTGTGCTCGCAACTGCGCTTGCGACGCCCTGCACGGCACCGTTTATGGCACCGGCCGTCGGCTTCGCGTTCACGCAACCGCCGCATATTATTATCCTGCTATTCCTCGCGATTGCTCTCGGGTTGGCGACGCCGTATTTACTTTTGAGCTGGCGTCCCAACTGGCTCAAGTTTCTACCAAAGCCCGGCGCGTGGATGGACAAATTCAAAACGGCGATGGGCTTCCCGATGCTCGCGGCAGCCATTTGGCTTTTCTCATTAACCGCTCCCTCGTTCGGTGAAGATGGTGAGCTTGGACTGGGATTGTTTCTTCTGATGCTCGCGGTATCTCTTTGGATCTGGGGCACATTTGTACAACGCGGCGGCACGCGAAAAGTTTTAGCGGGACTGATTGCCGCGATCATTCTCGCGGGCGGCTATGGCTATGGCTTGGAAGACCTCATGAACTGGCGCAAGCCAGCGAAGCGAAATTATTCCGCCGAAGCAGCAAGTGCGGAAATTTCCGGAAAGATTCCGTGGAAACAGTGGAGCGTTGAGGCTGTCGAAACAGCGCGTGCCGAAGGTCATCCTGTGTTGGTTGATTTCACGGCCAAGTGGTGTGTCACCTGTCAGGCGAACAAGAAGATCAGTATCGAAGTCAATGCGGTGCGTAAGAAGCTGAAAGAGATTAACGCCATCGCCTTCATTGGCGACAATACTGATCCGGATCCGGCGATTGTGGCGGAACTGCAAAAGCACGAGAAGGCAGGGGTGCCGTTGGTTTTGGTTTTCCCCGCCGATAAAAATAAACCGCCCATTATTCTGCCGGATGGATTATTTAGCGCCGGGACGATGTTGGAAGCGTTGGACAAAGCGGCGAAATGATTTGAATCCGTGTCTCTGTTCAGTTTGAGTCCATGCAGTTCGTCCGAGAACATTTGAAATCATGCCAAAGAAAATTACACCGCTCGTCGGAATCATCATGGGAAGCCAATCGGACTGGGAAACGATGCAGCATACGGCTGCGCAATTGGACGCCTTGAAAGTTCCTTACGAAGCTAACGTTGTTTCTGCACATCGCACTCCCGACTGGCTTTTTGAATATGCCGACACCGCAGCCCGACGCGGGCTGGAAGTAATTATCGCGGGCGCCGGTGGTGCCGCGCATTTGCCGGGCATGTGTTCCTCGAAAACAGTTTTGCCGGTATTGGGCGTTCCGGTGGAATCCAAAGCGTTAGGAGGTCTCGATTCCCTTCTGTCAATTGTGCAAATGCCCGGTGGCATTCCTGTCGGCAGTATGGCCATTGGAAAAGCTGGCGCGATCAACGCCGCGCTGTTGGCGACAGCCATTCTTGGAAATAAATATCCACAGTTCCGTGCCGCCTACGCAGAGTTTCGCACGGCTCAGACCAAAAAAGTTCTCGCAAAACGGAAGCCGGGAGCCAAAATTTAGTTCGATGACATGAGCACGTTTTCTCCCTCACCCCAGCCCTCTGCCGCTGGGAGAGGGAGCCTAATCTCCGCCCCTTTCAAATCCAAAAACCTCTCGTAAATAAATGTTTTTAGGCTTCGGAATAACAAAACGACGGCGATCGATTTCCCTCTCCCAGCGGGAGAGGGCTAGGGTGAGGGAGAGTCGTTGTTTTGGATTTAGACTCATACTTTGAAAAAGCGTCAACCAAACGATCTGTGACGAATAAGATTCCAAAACCAATTCTTCCCGGCGCGACTATTGGCGTGCTCGGCAGTGGCCAACTCGGCCGCATGTTTGCTCTCGCTGCGCGCTCTTTGGGCTATCGCATCGTTATCTATTCACCGGAATGCGCGCCGCCGGCTGGCCCCGTCGCTGACAAAGAATATGTCGGCGAATACGAAGACCTGCAGAAGATTCAGCAGTTCGCCCGCGAAGTTCAGGTCGTCACCTTTGAATTTGAAAACGTTCCTTCGCTGACGACAAAGGCGGCTGCCGAAATTGTTCCCGTTCGGCCCGATGGTGAGGTGCTGCACATCACGCAACATCGACTGCGTGAGAAAACTTTTCTGCAGAGCAATGGCTTTCCGGTCACACCGTTTCGTCGGATTGATTCACTCGAGGATTTGCAACGCGCGGCGCGGGAACTCGGTTTACCAGCGGTTCTGAAAACCGCGAGCTTCGGCTACGACGGAAAAGGGCAGGTAAAAATTAAATCCGCAGTTGAATTGCCAGCGGCTTTCGAAGCCTTGAAAGGCCAGGAAGGAATTTACGAAGCGTTTGTTAATTTCGAGAAAGAACTCTCAGTCGTCGCCGCGCGGACGGCCAGTGGTGAGTTTTCCGCTTTTCCTGTTTTTGAAAACGGCCATGCGAATCACATTCTTGATGTGACCTTCGCCCCGGCGAGGATTGAACCACGTCTTGCCAAAGAAGCAGCCAATCTCGCAGCGGGCATTTTGGAAAAGCTGAATGTGGTCGGTTTGCTTACCGTGGAAATGTTCCTGACAAAGGACGGCAAGATTCTCGTCAATGAACTTGCACCACGCACGCACAATTCCGGACATCTCACGATTGATGCATGTGTGACGAGTCAGTTCGAACAACAGGTGCGAGCGGTTTGTGGATTGCCCCTCGGTTCCACGGAGATTCGTAAGCCCGCCGCGATGGCGAATCTGCTCGGACATTTGTGGCAGGATGGCGAACCCAATTGGGCCGCTGCATTGCGCGATCCAGAAGTGAAACTGCATCTTTACGGCAAAACCCAGGCGCGGGTTGGGCGTAAAATGGGGCATCTCACCGCTACCGGGAATACTATTGAGGAAGCCGTTGCCCGGGTTGTGAAGGCTCGCGAGGCGCTCGTTTCCAAATAGACGCTTCTTTCATTCCTTTCCGAACGAGGCGAAATGCCTCGCGAACCGTTTTTTTGCCCTCAAAAACGGCCTGAAAGTCATAAGTTCCTGTAAAACATTGGTTTGCCACTTCGTTTTGGAGGTCTTTCCTAGAAAAGAGGGGTGATGTCACTCTGGATTGATGCTCTTTTCTAGAAAAGGGGTGCGATGTCACTTTGGAATTTTGGTCCGGAAGAGGAAATGGCTCCAATGTCGTCCAAAATTCTCTCCCGGACGGAAAAGAGGGTCAATGTCACTTTGAAAAACAGCTCTTTTCTAGAAAAGAGGGTCAATGTCAGTCTGGAAATGGACCCTTTCCTGGAAAGAGGTGCGATGTCACTTTGGAAATCTGGTCCGAAACAGGAAAGAGGGTCGATGTTACTCTGAAAATGAGCTCTTTTCTAGAAAAGGGGTCCGATGTCAGTCTGGAAATCGACCCA
>JAQGOU010000371.1 GCA_028293445.1 Verrucomicrobiales bacterium
ACGAGGGGTGACGAAATTCGAACGCCACTTTGGTGTCGCCGGAAAATACTTCCAGGAAATCCTCCAGGAGCGGGAGATCTTTCTCAAGTGAGGGTGGCAACTGGAACAGAGTCGCTCCCAACTGCGATTCGACCGTCTTGCAAATCCTCAGAAAATCTAAAGTAATCGCTTTCGTGTTTTTCAATTGCGCATCGTGCGTGATCCGGCGCGGCGCTTTAAAGCTGAAGGTAAATTCCGGCGGCACATCCTTCCGCCACTTCTCCAGCAGCGTTCGCGTGGGCATGCGGTAAAATGTGTAGTTCACCTCGGTTGTGTTGAAGCGCGCCGCATAAAACGGCAGCATTGCAGCCGGTGAAATCTTCTCCGGATAAAACTTCCCCTTCCATTCCGGGTATTTGAAACCTGACGTGCCGATGTAAACCATGATCCAATATAGCCGATGCTTGTGAAAAAATCAGCGGGTCGATAAAGTCGCGGCATGCAACGGATTCTCCTGACGCTCATTCTCGCGTTCACCTTCGTATCTGCTTTTGCGGAAACGAAATTCACCCGCACAGAAGATGTAATCTATGGCCGGAAGTTTGGGACCGCGCTCACGCTGGATGTTTTTCAACCCGAAACTCCCAATGGGTACGGGATCTTATTCATGGTCAGCGGTGGATTCTTTTCCAGCCACGAAGCGGTCAATGGAAATGCCTGCAAAGCATTACTCGATCGTGGCTACACGGTTTTCGAAGTCGTGCATGGCTCGCAACCAAAATTTACAATTTCTGAAATCGAACTGGATATTCATCGAGCGGTTCGCTTCGTTCGACACAACGCCGCAAAATATAAAATTGCTCCAGAGAAAATCGGCATCACCGGCGGAAGCGCGGGCGGCCATCTCTCTCTGACCATGGGAACGCAAGGCGCCAAAGGAAATCCCCAGGCTCCCGACGTGATTGATCGCGAAAGCAGTGAGGTGCAAGCAGTCGCCTGCTTTTATCCGCCGACCGATTTTCTGAACTGGAGCAAAGAAGGCGACGATGGCGTTGGGTTTGGTCCAACGATTAAACATCAAGGCGCGTTTGGTCCCGATTGTTTTTCAGCGGCTGGACGGCAAAAGTTGGGCAAGGAAATTTCCCCGATCTGCTTTGTTACTTCCAAGATGGCACCGACACTCGTAATCCACGGAGATGCCGACCAGGTTGTGCCGCTCTACCAGGCAAAGATGTTTGAGAAACGTTGCGCGGAAGCCAAAGCGCCATACAAACTGATCATTAAGCCCGGCGCCGACCACGGTTGGCCCGGCATGGACGTCGAAATGAAAACCTTCGCCGATTGGTTTGATGAACATCTTCGCGGGATTAAGACGGCGGCGAAATAATCCCCTTCGACCGAGCGTTGGATTGACTCCCCAAATCTTTCTTGTTAGCAACACGCCGTGCTGAAGATTTCAAAATGGTTTATTGTCTGCGCGCTCGTCGTGAGCATCGGCGGACATTGGGTTGTTTTGCAGTCGGTCGCCTGGGTCGGCATGACCTTCAGCTTTTCGCAGGAATGTTCGATCCAGCAAGCGTTGACGAAAACCTTCGACGGCAAACATCCGTGTCAGCTCTGCAAAGTTGTTCGCGCCGGCAAAAAAGCCGAAGCGACGGACGAAAGCAAAGTCGAATTTCAAAAAGTGGATCTTCTCAGCGACGCGATCCTCACCTACCAATTTCCAGAAGCGGTTCGGCAGAAAAGTTCCCTGGCAACGACGCGCGTCTTTCGCGCTGAAACACCGCCCTCCCCACCTCCGCGCCAATTCCTCGGTTAACCAACAATGGGCAGTGCCGCGCGTGTGCGCTGGCATCGGGGTGTTTGTTTTTACTTAACCTGAGTCAGAGCCGTAGCGCTCTGCTCACAAACCGAGGAATTATGAAAATTGTTAGTTTATCTTTTTTGATTGTTAGTGCCGCAGCCTCTGCGTGGAGCTGCGATTTGTGTTCAGTTTATTCGGCCAACCAGGCGCATGGCGAACGCGGCAAGGGATTCTTTGCCGGCGTCGGAGAGCAATACACCCATTTTGGCACCATGCAAATGGACGGCGTTGAGGTGCCGAATACGGTGGATCAACATCTCGACAGTGTCATCTCGCAGGTGCTGATTGGTTACAACTTCAACGACAAGTTTGGACTGCAACTCAACACACCCTTTATCTACCGCTCATTCCGTCGTCCTGACGGATTCGCCATCGACGAAGGCACCGAAGCGGGGGTCGGTGACATTTCTCTATTGGGCAACTGGCGCGTGCTCCGTCTCGAAGAAAAGAACTCCACGTTTTTGTGGAATGTCTTAGGCGGCGTGAAGATGCCGACGGGCAGCAGCGATCGGATATACGAGGAAGTCCTTGAATTGACCGCACCGCCGCCACCTGTCGGTGCGCCCGATAGCGGTATTCATGGACATGACCTCGCACTGGGCAGCGGTTCATTTGATGGTCTGATCGGTACCGGCGTCTTTGGCCGTTACAAACGCGCGTTTCTCACCGCCAATGTCCAATACTCCATTCGTTCGACTGGTGATTTTGATTATCGCTACGCGAACGACCTGATGTGGAGCGGCGGACCGGGCGCGTACGTTCTGCTTAATGAAGAACATACGATCTCGCTGCAACTCATTGTTTCCGGCGAGCACAAAGGCAAAGATACCTTTCAAGGGATGAATGCCGACGATACAGGAGTGACTGCTGTTTATCTCGGACCACAGATTAACTTTAGCTGGTCGGATCATTTGAGCGCAGAAATCGGCGCGGATTTTCCAGTCAGTATCCAGAACACCGATCTGCAAACCGTTCCTGACTATCGCGTGCGCGGCGGTCTGACCTGGCACTTCTAAGCGGAAGATTTGAGGTGCAGGATGACGACAACAACCGATGAGCTTCGTCGGATCGTTGAGACTCCGCCATGCCTGCACCTCTTCTTCCCATGAAAAACTCCCGATGATCCTTATCGGGAATGCGCCGATCACGAGGGGGTAATTTCCGTGACTTCATGCGGCTTTTTCCAATCGTACGGTCAGCTAAGGTCCGGCGTCATCGGGAAGCCCTTCCTCCGATTCTAACGCGGTTACCCTCTGTTAACTTATTTGGGAGGTGAAAATCGCTCCCAACAACGCAGTTCAATATTTTTTCCTGGCGCTCGCTCTGTTGCAGACAGCGGTGCATGGAAAACAAATCACTCCTTACGAGACCACTCGACCGAATGAGTTCTACTTCACAAGCGACGTTTATTATGTGGACGAAGACGCGACCAATGCGGTGATTGAGGTAGGATTCGTCCCAGGCGACCGCAGCTATAGCGGCTCGGTGAATTACAGCACCACGAACGGCTCGGCACAGTGCGGACAGGATTACGTTGGCGTCACTAATACGCTTTCTTTTTCCGGTCCCGCGCCCACGAGGACTTTTACGATCCCCATTCAGAAAGATGCGTTGTGCGAAGGCAATGAAACGGTGCAACTCGTTCTCTCGAGCGGAAGCGCTTTCATCACCCGCAGCACTGCGACCCTGATTATCGTCGACAAGACGGCTCCTCCGAAACTCGACATGACAAAGTCCAACAACACCCTGACTCTCTCCTGGCCGACGAACTTCACCAACTGCGCTTTGCAAAAATCCGGGAATCTCACCAGTTGGGTCAATATGGCCGCTGCTCCGACCGTGTCCAACGGTCGGTACAATGTAACTGCGCAAGCCACCACCAACACCTTCTTCCGACTGAAGATAAACAATGCTCCGTAGCGCCCTCGGCGCATAGACAATAGCCAATCGTCAATAGCCGCCAGCTAGTCGCCGATAGCCTATCCTGATAAGGGCAACAAATGATTCCGAAGGGCACCTCCTTGGCTATTGCCTATTGGCTATTGTCTATGTGACCGCAGGGAGCCTACTGCAACACCACATGTCCGTCGGCAAAGAGGATATTCTTCATCCCATTGGTGCCACCGGGATGGAAATTTTCGAAATCAAACATCAATGGTGCTTTCTCCGGGGCGATTTCGAACATTCGTCCAAGGTGCGTCACCATGTTTGAATTAAAGAGATAATTCCATTCGTAACTGCCGCCTTCGATTTTATAGCGACCTACTTTATCCATGGGGCAGATGAAGACATTCGTTACTCCCCCGACATAGCGATTGAGTATCTTGTAAATGCTGGGTAACGGCGCGGCAGGATCGATCGGCATGGTCGGCACTTCTTCGGCGGCAGGTAAACGCTGATCATTCTCATCTGCATACATCGCCACGGCCACGGCCATTTGCTTCAGGTTCGACATGCAGGAGACGCCACTTCCCTTAGCCTTGGCTTTCCCAAGAACCGGCAACAGCATGCCGGCAAGAATCGCGATGATCGCCAGCACAACGAGCAACTCGATCAACGTAAATGCGCGCGTCTCCTTTCTCATCGGCCACCTCCACCGCGGAATTTCTGGAAACGTTGAACCCGTTCGACCCGTTGTTCCGGCGTGAGGTTTTGAATGTTGTTCATCATCCGTTGTTGCATGCGTGCCTGGAACTCCGGCTTCTGCGCCATCTCGCCGAACTTCTTTCGACGTTCTTCCGGCGACATATTGCGCATCTCCTCCATCCGCTTTTGGCGATCTTCAAATTGTTTTCGTTCCTCATCGGTCATCGTTGCAAGTTGCGCTTCCATCCGCTTGCGTCGCGCCTCCTCATCTTCGGGTGACCGATTCCCAAAGCCGAAATCGCCGCCGTTCGTGGAACTGTTCGTGTTCGATTGGCTGAAGGCACCGTCGCGGGAGCCTTCGCGTCCACCGGGACCGCCACGCCAGCCTTGTAGCTCGTAAAGTTTGGTCCAGCTCTTGTCCGCTTTGTTGGCGAGCAGTGCGACGGCTTCGGTCATTGGCGCGTTCGAAATTAAGAGGCTCACCGTTTGCGAGGCACCATTCTCTGGAACGACGTGAGCCTGACCGAAACGCGAAACCGCCATGGCCGCAACATCGAGTTCTTTATTAAGAAAGTTCAAGGAGACCAATTGATTTTCATCCCGCGCCGTCATTCCGAACATGCCGCCGCCGAACGAGGCGCGATGGTGGAGGTTCGTCCAACTCTTCGACGCCGTTTCATCACCGGAAAGCGCCAGCTTCGCGAGCTTCAGCGAAGCGCGGGAAGAATAGAGCGGGTAAATCGCGGACCAACGTGAGGAGGTCTGTTCGCCGATGATCCCGAGCACGGTGTCGAGGGGCATGTCATGAACATTGAGCGTGACTTTGCCGTCCACGGCTTTCTGCACATAAATCGATTCCCATGTTTGCCATTCGATTTTGTCCACGACTTTGCGGACGTCCATGTCGCGGACGTCGAGAGTGACGAGATCGCGATGCGCCCGGATGGCGAGATACACGAAGGCGATCAATAAAACCGAGAGAACACCGAGGCAAATTTTCAGCCAACGTTTCATAGATAGTTCACCACGCCTTCTTCTACGGGAGGGATCTTGTAAATGTTACACGGTCGCGGGGAAAGATTTTAACCACGGATGGACACAGATGAACACGGATGAGAAGGAAGACAGGCATGTCGCCAGATTTAGAACGCGCTTTTGCTCCGCGCTTTGGGCTACCTCCGAATCCTCTTTCTCTTATCCGTGTTCATCCGTGTCAGTCAGAACAGAGATTAACTGCACCGCTCGCGGATGCTGATCCGTGGTTGAAACTCGTTTTTAGGGTATTTGCGTCTTTCGTTCCCCAGCAGTTTCCGCTAGGCTGTGTAACAACTCAACCCAGCTCGTCGTCAGATTAGTTATGCTCAAACCTCTGCCTGCTGCAAAATGGAATTACACCACAGCGGCGCATTTGCTGAACCGGGCCGGGTTCGGTGGCACGCCGGTCGAGGTGGAAAAGATCCGCAAGCTTGGTCCGGAAAAAGCCGTCGATTTCTTTGTCGATTATGAAACCCTCTCCGATCCCCTGCCCTCACCGGCCTGGGCGAAAGCCGGGGAAGGTCCAATGGGTGCGATGGAGGTCATGCGCGATTTAGGGAAGAGAACGCGCGAAGCCAAAACAGACGAAGAACGCAAGGCGATCGATGCCGAGCGCCGTAAAAAAGTTCAAGAGGAACAGCGTAGAGAAATCCAACGCATCCTTGAGTTGCGCGGTTGGTGGCTGGAAGCGATGGCCAATAGTCCGCGGCCATTGCAAGAGAAGCTCACGTTGTTCTGGCACGGCCACTTTGCGACGAGTGCGGTCAAAGTGCGCAACGGTTACTTCATGTATCTGCAAAACGATACGTTTCGGAAGCACGCCTCCGGCAATTGGCTCGAGATGCTCACCGCCGTGGCCAAAGATCCAGCGATGTTGCTCTGGCTGGACCAGGCGCAAAGCCGCAAGGAACATCCGAACGAAAATTTTGCCCGTGAAGTCATGGAACTGTTCGCACTCGGCGAAGGGCATTACACGGAAAAGGATGTCACCGAAGCCGCCCGTGCGATGACTGGCTTTTCGATCGACCGCATCACACAAGAGTTTACCTATCGCCCTTTCTTCCACGACAACGGCAGCAAAACTGTCCTCGGCAAAAACGGCAACTTTGATGGGAACGACTTTTTAAAGATCATTGTCGATGAACCGCAGGCGGCACGATTCATCAGCTGGAAATTGTGGAAGTTTTTTGCGAGTGAAGAAGCTCCGGCCGGTTTGGTCGATGCCATGGCCGAATCGTTCCGGGCCAAGGGAAACAATTTCAAACCGCTGCTGAAACAAATGTTTCGCAGCCAGGAATTCTACGCGGACTCCGTCATTCGCTCGCAGGTGAAGAGCCCGACGCAATGGCTGGTCAACACCGTGAAGTTGTTGCAACGCGATTTGCCGCCGGCACTCGTGTTGTCTCAATTGATGCGCAACCTCGGCCAGGAGCTCTTCGCACCGCCGAATGTCAAAGGATGGGACGGCGGTTTGAGCTGGATCACGACGAACAATCTTTTGGCCCGTTACAATGAGGCGGCGATGCTGGTCTTTGCCAAGGGAGAGATTCCGCCCGATGCGCAGAAGCCTGGTTTCCGCATGGCACAGGAAAGGGCCAACAACCTGTTGAACCGGATGCCCCAGGTGGACGTCGCAAAGATTCTTTCTCCGGAACAACGCAACAAGAAAGCGCTGCTGATTCCTGCTTTGGAAAAACATTTCCTGGCCGGGCAGCTAAAAGAGAAGCAACGCAAAGTGCTGACTAATTATCTGGAATCACGCGGTGAACTCGATGACGAAGATATTCGTCACGCAATCCGTCTGTTGATGTCCACGCCGGAGTATCAACTGACGTAAACGCAGACAAATGAAGACGGAGTTTTAGACACGAATTACACAGATGAACACGAATTAAAGAGAGTCCTTCTTCATTCGTGCCAATCTTTGTAATTCGTGTCTAAAGAGTTTTTAAACATTTATGAAACGCGAAATTTCCTTCCACACTCGTCGCGAATTTTTGCGCACCACGCTGCTCGGGGGCGCGGTCGCTGGAACTGTGCCCTCGTTTCTTGCGAGCACGTTTTCTGCGCTCAATGCGCAAGCGGCCGATTCCGCCACGCAAATCATTACCGGGAAAGACGCGCCCATTCTTGTCGTGCTGCAGATGGCCGGTGGCAACGATGGTTTGAACACCGTGGTCCCGTTTGCCAACGATGATTATCATCGCGCGCGCAAGAGCATTCGCTTGACCGACAAATCGCTGTTGAAGATTAACGACTCAGTCGCACTGCACTCGAGTCTCGCCGGACTAAAGAGCCTCTATGATTCCGGCAACCTCAGCGTGATCCAGGGCATTGGTTATCCCAATCCCAACCGTTCGCATTTTCGTTCGACCGAAATCTGGCAGACGGCGAGCGACGCGGAGAAGTTCGAACGTTACGGCTGGATCGGCCGCTACTTTGATAACGCCTGTCCCGGTGCGGAGCCGACCGTTGGCGTGAACGTGGGCCGTCAGATGCCGCAGGCCTTTGCCGCGAAACATCCGATGGGGATCAGCATGGATAGTCCGGAGAACTATCGCTTTCGCAGCGGCGAAAAAGCCAAGGCCGGCGAAATGGACATGGACGAACAATCCTTTCGCGCGTTGAACAACATGGATTCGGCCGCGGATAATTCCGGCGGCAGCATCGGCGCGGTGAGTGGGCCGACGAAGCGACACGGCGAATCGCCGCTCGATTTTCTCGAACGCGTTTCGCTCGATGCACAGGTGAGCTCGGACAAAATTCTTTCGATCAGTCGTCGGGTGGAAAATAAGGCGACCTATCCCGGCACACAACTCGGCAGCTCCATGAAGCTCGTCGCGCGCCTCATCGGTGGCGGTTTGCCGACGCGGATTTTTTACGTCTCCCAGGGTGGATACGATACACACACGAATCAACTCGGGGCACACGACCGTTTGCTCAAGGAAATGGGCGACTCGGTAAAAGCATTTGTCGACGACTTAAAAGCGCAGGGAAATTTCCAACGCGTCATGATCATGACCTTCAGCGAATTTGGCCGGCGTGTGAACGAAAACGCAAACGGCGGCACGGATCACGGCGCGGCCTCCTCAATGTTTGTCATCGGGCCGAAAGTCAAAGCCGGTTTGCACGGCACCTATCCGAGTCTTGCCGCAGCCGATCTGACCAATGGCGACCTGAAATACAACGTCGATTTCCGGAGCGTTTACGCTGGAGTGTTGCAGGAATGGCTGAAGACCAAGAGCGCGCCGGTGCTCGGGAAGGAATTTACGCCGTTGTCATTAGTTGGTTAAAGAGCGAGCGCATCCTCGCAAGCCGTTAACGTTTCGGGACACCGAACGTTGCGCTTTCCGTGAAACACCTGTTTCGGGTGACCCAAAGTTGCCACTCTCACGTGAAACTCCTGTTTCGGGCGGCCCAAAGTTGCCACTCTCACGTGAAACTCCTGTTTTGGGCGACCCAAAGTTGCCACTTTCACGTGAAACTCCTGTTTCGGGCGACCCAAAGTTGCCACTTCCACGTGAAGCTCCTGTTTCGGGCAGCCCAAAGTTGCCACTTCCACGTGAAACTCCTGTTTCGGGCGACCCAGAGTGCCACTCTCACGTGAAACTCCTGTTTCGGGCGGCCCAAAGTTGCCACTTTCACGTAAAATCTCTCTCCAAAAGAGTTTTTCAGAGGCCTTTTCCTTCGAAACCAACGCAAAAGAAACTTTTTCGAGGTTCTCGCCGTTTTCGGGGAATGCGCCGTTCGCAGGATGGGATAACGATTCATTTTCCACTCTTTTAAAAATGAACACGGATGCTTATTTTGCTGCCAATGGATCGCTGGCTGGAACGGGTGGACGAGAATGTGCGCGGGCGAAAATTGTTTCGCGACGGGCAAACCATTCTCGTCGCGGTCTCCGGCGGGGTCGATTCGATGGTTCTTCTCTATGCCCTGCATGCGCTTGCCGGGAAGCATCAATGGAAGCTGGCCGTCGCACATTTTAATCATCAACTCCGAGGTCGCAGCAGTGATGCGGATGAAAAGCTCGTTCGGAAAACGGCCGCCCAACTGAACCTGCCAATGTTCGTCGGGAGCCACGATGTGAAGACCTTCGCGAAGGAGCATGGGCTTTCCATTGAAATGGCAGCGCGCCAATTGCGGCATGAGTTCTTTGCGAAGACGGCGAAGGAAATGAAAACGTCGTGCGTCGCGCTGGCCCATCATGCAGATGATCAGGTCGAATTGTTTTTCCTGCGTCTGCTGCGCGGAGCCGGTGGCGAAGGCTTGAAGGGAATGACATGGGGATCGCGTTCCCCAAGCGATATCAATCTCCATCTCATGCGTCCCCTGCTCAACTTCACGAAGGAAGAATTGCTGTTCATTGCCAAGGCACAAGGCGTCCGCTTCCGGGAAGATGCCACGAATGCCCAGACTGATTTCCTGCGCAATCGGATTCGGCATGACCTGATCCCGCTCCTTTCTCAAATCAAGCCGGCGGCGAAAGAGACAATTCTAAGAACGATGGAGATTGTCGGCGCTGAATCGGAACTCTCGCTGGAGGCGGCTGTGCGCTGGCTTGCGACCAAAAAACGCCCGCCTTTTGCCAAACTGCCGGTCGCGATTCAGCGTCTTTCTCTGCAATTACAGATTCGTGGACTCGGTTTTGGCGCGAATTTTGACCTGATCGAACATTTGCGCCTCGCCCCCGGCCAGGCGATCTCGGTGACGCCGGACTTCGCCTTGGAACGGACCGCTTCAGGAACCGTGCAAACGCAGGAAAAGCGCCCCGTCGGATTCTCGGTCGATTGCCAGAAGATCGATTTAGCGACGCAAAAGAGCATCCGCTTCGCAGATTCCGACATCCACTGGACATTCCGCGCGGAAACAGGGCAAGTCTTTGCGCCAGAGGGAGGTTGCGAGATATTCGATGCCGACAAAGTAGGCCGTAACGTCACGCTGCGTCACTGGCGGGCAGGCGACCGCTTTCAGCCGATCGGGATGAAATCACCGGCCAAATTGCAGGATATCTTTATCAATCAAAAGATCCCGCGGGCACAGCGGCACCGGTTGATTGTGGCCGAATCGGAGCGGGGGGAAATCTTCTGGGTGGAAGGTTTACGCATGGCCGAAAGCTTCAAACTGACTCCTTCGACGAGACGCCGTTTGAAATGGTGTTTTGGATGAGCTCGTTCGGTCATTGCGGCTGATAGGTAGGCATGCTAGTTTACCGGCAACTTTTTAAGAACATGGCTGAACTGAATAAACCAAACGACGATAAGGGCGAGAAAAAGGGAGATTTTCCGTTCCAACCAAAAACGTGGTTAATGTGGATCGCCTTCCTGGCGCTGATCGTAGCGCTCTTCTCAATGAAGGACCACTTCAAGGCGGAGCCAACGAAACTCTATTACAAACAAGTAATGGATATGGTGGCGAAGAACCCGGAACTGATAATTGAAGGCAAGATCGTCTATAGCCAGCAATCGTCCCTGCGCATGCTGGAAGGAAAATATCTTCCGTCCGACGCTGAGGGGAAAAAAATTCCGAACAAAGAACCCATACCGTTCCGCGTCGAGACGCCGCTCACCGACAAGATGATCGAAGCGTTGAGCGATACCGGAAAATTTGAAGCCAAAGAGCCGAGCCCGATGCTGACCAGTTTGATCTGGGGCCTCGGTCCGGTGTTGCTGTTGATCCTCGCGATTTATTTCTTCCTCATTCGCCAGCTCAAGATGGCCGGCAAAGGCGCGCTGCAATTTGGCAAAAGCAAAGCGCGCATGATGAACAAGGATAAGAACAAGATTACGTTCAAAGACGTCGCGGGCGTGGAAGAAGCCAAGGAAGAAGTTTCTGAACTCGTCGAGTTCCTGAAGGATCCGAAGAAATTTCAAAAGCTCGGTGGACGCATTCCTAAAGGTATCCTGATGGTGGGCGCGCCCGGCACTGGAAAAACATTGCTCGCCAAAGCCATTGCCGGCGAAGCGGACGCTTCCTTCTTTAGTATCAGCGGTTCGGACTTCGTCGAAATGTTTGTCGGCGTCGGCGCAAGCCGCGTGCGCGACATGTTCGATCAAGCCCGCAAGGCAACTCCTTGTTTGATTTTCATCGATGAAATTGATGCCGTGGGTCGCAGTCGTGGACACGGCTTCGGCGGTGGCAATGACGAACGCGAACAGACGCTGAATGCGTTGCTCGTCGAGATGGATGGCTTTGATACGCAGGAAGGAATCATCATCATCGCGGCGACGAATCGTCCCGATGTGTTGGATCCAGCGTTGTTACGCCCCGGCCGTTTCGATCGCCAGATCATGGTGAACCTGCCCGACGTCCGCGGACGTGAAGCGATTTTGAAAGTTCACGCCAAGAACGTGAAGCTAGATCCGACATCGGACCTGTCTGTGATTGCTCGCGGCACACCGGGTTTCTCCGGCGCTGATCTCGCGAATCTTTTGAATGAAGCGGCGTTGCTCGCAGCTCGTAACAACAAGAAAGCTGTCAGCATGCCCGAACTGGAAGAAGCTCGCATCAAAGTGCGTTGGGGACGTGAACGTCGCAGCATGGCGATGTCGGATGAAGATAAGAAATTTACGGCATGGCATGAAGCGGGACACGCGCTCGTCAATGTGGTGCTCAAGCACACGCATCCGCTCCATAAGGTGACAATCATTCCGCGCGGACAATCGCTCGGTTCGACGATGTCGCTCCCGAAAGACGACGTCTTGAATCATCGCCGCAAAGAGATGCTCGATATGATTGCCGTCACAATGGCTGGTCGTATCGCGGAAGAGATAGTTTCCGGCGACATTTCAACGGGCGCCAGCGGTGATATTCAACAAGCGACAGGTTTGGCGCGTTCGATGGTCTGCCGTTGGGGCATGAGCGAGAAGCTCGGCATGGTTCAATATGGCGATGACAATGAGCAGGTGTTCATCGGTCGCGACATGATGCAGAAAAAGGATTACAGCGAATCGACTGCGCAAGGCATCGACGACGAAATCAAGCGCATCATCGATGAAGGCTATAAGGTGGCGAAAGATGTCATCGAAACGCATCGCGACAAGCTCGAGATTATCGCCAATGCGTTGCTCGAATACGAAACGCTCGACGGTACACAGGTGCACGACATCGTGCGCATGGGTACATTCACGCCGCCGCCCAAGCCGCCGACTGAAGTCAAGCCGCCGAGCGGTGCGCCTGCCGGCACTCCGGTGCCTGAGGTGATCAAACCGCTTCCACCGGTTCTGCCGGGACTCGGTTCTCCGGCTCCAGCCGCAGCTTAGTTAAATCGATTCTCAAACATCCGCAGTTATGGCGAAAGCTGTAGCTGCGGTTTTTGTTTTTACGGTGTGCGTTTTCCGAGGTTGGCCGGATCGATACTTCCGTTCGGGATCAAATCCGTTGGTAATCCGCAGCTCACTTTTTCGTTCTCTGCGAATCTTCTGAATTGACTCATACGCCTCCTCGTCTGAAAACTACACGTATGAATCAATCCACGGAAAATAATCTCACGAGCCGTCGTGACTTTTTGAAAACGACCGGGACATTGGCAGCCGCTTCTGCTTTGGCGGGGGTATCAATTCCTCACGTCCACGCGGCCGACCATAATACCATTCAGGTCGTCCTCATCGGTTGCGGCGGACGCGGCACCGGCGCAGCAGCCAACGCTCTTTCTGTCGACAACGGCCCGATCAAACTCGTCGCTATGGCCGACGTTTTCGATGAGAACCTGAAGCGTAGCTACAATGCCTTGCAAAAAGATCACGCCGCCAAGATGGATGTGCCCGCCGACCGCCAGTTTGTCGGTTTCGACGGCTACAAAAAAGCCATGGATTGCCTCAAGCCCGGCGATGTTGCGATTTTCACGACGCCTCTGGCTTTTCGCTGGGTCCATTTCGCCTACGCCATTGAAAAGAATTTAAACGTGTTCATGGAAAAGCCGCTCACAGCGGATGGTCCGACATCGAAAAGGATGTTGAAGCTCGGTGAAGAATCCGTCGCCAAGAATCTGAAGGTGGGCGTCGGCCTCATGTCCCGCCACAGTCAAGCGCTTCAGGAATTGCACAAACGCATTCAGGACGGCGAAATCGGCGACATCATTTTGATGCGCGCCTATCGCATGGCTCCGGGACCGTTGGCTTCTGCCTTCTCCGAGAAATGGCCGGGGAAACCGAGCGAATTGCTCTGGCAGATCAGTCGCTTCCACAGCTTCATCTGGGCGAGTGGCGGCTGCTTCAGCGATTTCTATATCCATCACGTTGACCATTGTTGCTGGATGAAAAATGCGTGGCCGATTAAAGCCCAGGCAATCGGCGGACGTCATTATCGCTACGACAATGTGGATCAAAACTTCGACAGCTACTCCGTCGAATACACATTTGAGGACGGCGCGAAGATGATTATGGATGGACGCTGCATGAATGGTGCAAACGCCATCTACTCCAGTTACGCGCACGGCAGCAAAGGCTCAGCGGTCATTGCCAAGAGCGGCGATTGGGGCAACGGCCAACCTTCCAGCACGCACAAAGGACAGAACCTGAGTCGCGCCAGTCTGATTTGGGAATCTAAAGTTAAAGGCGAGAATCCGTATCAAAACGAATGGAACTCCTTGATCGACGCGATTCGCAATGACAAGAAGCACAACGAAGTTAAACGCGGCGTTTATGCGAGCATTGCCACATCGATGGGCCGCATGGCCGCACACACCGCCCAGGAAATAAGCTGGGACGACATGCTCAATTGCGATCAGGAATTCGCGCCGGGCGCGGATAAATTCACGATGGACAGTCCAGCTCCAGTCGTTGCCGATGCCCAGGGCAGATATCCGGTTCCGCAACCCGGCCGCGCCGGCGGACACGAATACGGCCCGGCAGTCGCCTAAAGAATCGAAGCCTTTCACAAGCGGCGCTCCCCACGAGCGCCGCTTTTTTTATGCAAGCAGGTCTGATCTTTGCGGCGGAAGCATCGAAAACGCTGTTCTCTGCGCTAAAACAATTTATTATCCGCAGCCATTCGCATGAGTTGGCTGAATAAACTTTCCCGCTTGCCGGAGATTTCTCCCGGTGAATTCGATCCCCCGGATCTTCCTGCTTTGTTGAAGAAAGAGAATCCCGTGATTCTCGACATCGGCTGCAACAATGGAGGTCAGTCCGCGCTGTTCCTGAAGCTGTTTCCAAAGGGGAGCGTTTATTCCTTCGAGCCCGATCCGCGCGCACGCGAAGCATTTCGTAAGAAGGTCACCGATCCTCGGGCGAAACTTTTCGACATCGCAATTTCCGCGCAAGATGGCACCACGGAGTTTTACGTCAGCGACGGCGTGCCTTCTGCAGAATGGAAGCAACACCTTCCTGCAGGTTGGGATCTCTCCGGCTCAATCAAGAAACCGAAGAAACATCTGGAGCTGCATCCGTGGTGTAAATTCGAGCAACGGATTCAGGTCACCACCAAAAAGCTGGATACCTGGTGCAACGATGAAGGGGTCAAGGAAATCGATTTCATCTGGGCCGATGTCCAGGGCGCCGAAGTAGATTTGATCAAAGGCGGCGAACAGGCATTGCGACGCACCCGCTATCTTTATACGGAATACAACGACAAGGAACTTTACGAAGGCCAGGCCGATCTGCGCACGTTGTTAAAGCTGCTGCCCGATTTCGAAGTCGTGCATCGCTATGCCAACGATGTTTTGCTCCGGAACAAGTTGATCGCCTGAGTCGATTGTCACGAGATTGTCACAAGCACAGGCTTTCAACCTGACACCGCATGAATAAGCATTAGATCGTGTCGAAAAAGTCCTCATGAAAACAATTTTAGTGGTCGATGACGAAGCGGATGCGTTGGAGTTGATTTCTTACAACCTCAAGCAGGCCGGCTTTTCGGTCGCCACTTCCATGGATGGCGCGGACGCGCTCGCCAAAGCCCGAAGCCTCCTCCCCGCTCTAATCATCCTCGATGTGATGTTGCCGGAGATGGACGGCTTCGAAGTGTGCAAAACCTTGCGCCGGGAAGCGGCTACGGAAGCGATTCCCATCATCATGTTGACGGCAAAGACGGCGGAAATGGATCGCGTGCTTGGCCTGGAGCTGGGCTCCGACGATTACGTGACGAAACCTTTCAGCCCGCGTGAACTGGTTCTGCGTGTGCGCAAACTTCTCGACCGCACCCATGTCGCCGCGCAACAAAAAGATCAGCTTCGTGTCGGTGACCTGCTGATCGATGTGCCACGACACGCCGTCACTCTACGCGGGCGGCCACTCGATTTTACCGCGACCGAGTTCAAACTTCTTCTCGTGCTGGTGCAACGTTGCGGACTTGTCCAGTCCCGCGAACGCCTGCTGCGCGACGTTTGGGAATATGAGCGCGACGTGGACACCCGCACCGTGGATACTCACGTGCGACGCTTACGCGATAAGCTCGGCCGTGCGGCGCCTTTTTTAGATACGGTCCGCGGTGTAGGCTACCGTTACATGGATGAATAGCATGTGGTGGCCGCCTCTCATCTTCGTGACGCTGGTGGCGCTCGTTATTCTGCAGAGTTGGTGGCAGACCCGCCAAAACCGGCGTCAACGCGCGCGAGTCGAGCAGGATTACACCGCTGCACTTCTACAACAACAGCGCGAAGCGTTCGCCCAGGCGCAGGCTCAGCAACAAGCGCTCTTTAACAGCATGATCGAAGGCGTTCTGCTTCTGGATGCGGAACAAAAGGTCCTTCTCGTCAATGAATCCATGCGCCGCGTCTTCAATCTTCCCGCTGATGTCAGCGGTAAAAGCGTGGTGGAAATTTTACGCATTGCCGATCTGCTCGCCCTCACCGACCGATTGAAAAAGGAAAAGAATTTTTCTGATGTAGAGCTGCAACTTCCCGGCGACAACGCTCCCTGCTTTCAGGTAACGGGAACACTCGTTCTCGACCGCGACAACCTCGTGCAAGGTTATTTGTTGTTACTGCACGACATCACGCGACTCAAGCAGCTCGAGAATGTGCGCCAGGAGTTCGTCGCGAATGTCAGTCACGAACTCCGCACCCCGCTGTCGCTCATCAAAGGCTTCACGGAAACGCTGCTCGATGGAGCCAAGGATAATCCCGAAGTGGCCACGCCGTTTTTGCAGAAGATCGATAAGCACGCGGATCGTCTCATTTTTTTAATCGAAGATCTCCTCACAATTTCACGGCTCGAATCCGGTCGAGTCTCTTTGAACTGTCAGGAGTTGTGCCTCGCTGAAATCGTGCAGCGGGCGTTCGATGATGTGGAAGCGCGGGCAGCGGAGAAAACAATCTCGCTGGAAAATAAGGTCTTAGAAACCATTCGAGTCTGGGCTGACGCCGATCGTTTGCATCAGGTTCTTTTTAACCTGGTGGAAAATGCCGTGAAATACGGCCGACAGAATGGGCGGGTGACCATTGAGTTTAAGAAAACAGCGCAAGGCGATCCAGAGGTATTGGTCGCAGACGATGGTGTTGGCATTCCTCCAGACTCACTGGAACGCATTTTCGAAAGGTTCTACCGTGTGGACCGAGCGCGGTCGAGGGATACCGGCGGGACCGGACTAGGTCTTTCTATTGTGAAGCACATCGTGCAGGCGCATGGCGGCGAGGTTCGCGTCAAAAGTGACTTGAACAAGGGATCGGTGTTTTATTTCACCTTGCCCAAGTCTTAACCTCTACTGACGAACTTGCCCCACGACCTGGACATATTTCGGGCCGAACTCCACCGAATACATCGAACGATACACGCGTGTCAGCAGCGGACCACTCCACATCGATGAAAAGGCGACCATGAACAGGGCAAGAAATAAAACGTATCTCATTTTGTTTTGGTTTGAGGGTGTTGCACTCATATGACGACCCGACACTAAAACAGTTACCCAATGTCGTCTGTCGGAACCGGCCCAAAACCTGTGTAGGTCAGATTCTGACAGGAAAGAACCCGAGATCTGATACGTACGAGTATCCCAGGCAGTCCTCTGCGCGGTGTTATTGGCGGGTCGAAGGCGTTGGGATTCGCCAGCGGCGCGCAGAGGACCGCGCTCCCTACCAGCCACACCACAATTCCTAGCGCTTCTTCGTCGTGCGCGGTTTCGGGGGCGAGGTGCGCTTGCTCAACTGGGTTTTAAGAAAGCTGTCTTCTTGTGCGGAATCCCACGCTGAATACCAGAGGTCGCCGAGCAATTGGCCGGCAACAATCAACTGCCCGGTGACGAAGGCGCGCCCTTTGGAAACACCCTCGCCGTGATCGGAAAGACTTCCGTCCTGATTTAATTTATAAAGCGGTTCGACCATTTTGTTCTGGGCCATTACGAAATCCATCACACCCGGGAAGATGTCCTCATCCTTTGCTTCAACGCCCGGGAATGTTTTCGCCGGACGAATCCGTCCCTTCATTTCTTTCAAACCAATTCCTGAACTACCGATATAACCGCCGTCGATCCAGCGATGAATGCTGCTGTTGGTTGCGTAATGCTTTGGATTCTCCCCTACCCAACCATGATGATGCACCGTCGTGTGCAAAGGCTGCCCGGCGTCGCCGCAGTAATGCCCCATCACTCCCATGACATAAATGATGTTCTGCTTTGCGTTCGCGATCTCTTCCGGCGTCCCACCGTGCGCTTCAAATGTTTTCAGGTAAGAAAAACTGGATTTCAACTTCGCGTAATTTTCCTGGATCGCCCAGGGAAGAAGGCCGATGAGTTCATGGACGTGCGCTTCGTTCTTCTTCGGATCGAGCGCCGGAAATTTTTCAGGATGTTGCGCGCGGGCGACATACATCTGCCCGGCAAATTCATAGCGAAAATGGCTGACCGTTTGCGGCGTCAGTCCAGCCGGAGCCAGACCTTCGATATCGAAATAATGGTCCAGTTCATTCAGATGTTGAAACCCCTGGTTGTTCGAGTTGCGCCAGCGATCGGCTTCACCGGCCAAAAAGGCCACCCGCTCCTGCGCCGCAGGCGTGAGCGCAAACGCAGGAAAATTCGTGGGCAAAGATGTCAGGGCGATTTCATTGACGAGCCGGTGACCTTCATAGTCCCAGGCGAAAATATTCGAAACGGAAGCGAGCAGAACCGTGCAGAGGGATAAAGACAATCTTTTCATTTCGCCGTGGAGGCTATCGGAGGCCCTCCCCGTTGTCAGTCCACAAAAGCAGGAAGAGAAAACCGCGAGGCCTGAAGCAGCGCGACAACTCCACCTCAGAATGGCCCCATTGTTGAACCAACATCGACCCTATTTTCGATTTCGGACGCGATTTCCGAAACGACATTGGACCCTTTTTCTAGATAAAGGCTGCTTTCCGAAGCAACATCGCACCCCTTTTCTAGAAAATGGCTGTTTTGCGAAGCAACATCGTACCTCTTTCCTGTTTCGGACCGAAATTCCGAAGCAACATCGACCCCCTTTTCGATTTCGGACGCGATTTCCGAAACGACATTGGACCCTTTTTCTAGATAAAGGCTGTTTTCCGAAACAACATCGCGCCCATTTTCTAGAAAATGGCTGTTTTACGAAGCAACATCGACCCCATTTCCTATTTCGGAGCAAAATTCCGAAGCAACATCGTACCCATTTCCTGGAAATGGTCCATTTCCGAAGCAACATCGACCCC
>JAQGOU010000376.1 GCA_028293445.1 Verrucomicrobiales bacterium
AGACGGACACCGATCGCCGTTTCTTCGCTTTTTCCCAGCCGGAGCCCGGTTTTGGACCAGCAGTTTTTCTCTGTTTCATCTGAAACGGCAAAAAAGGTGCTCTCCGAAAATGCTGTTTCATCTGAAATCACGTTTAGGCGCTCCCTTTTTGTGCTGTTTCAGATGAAACACTAATGCAGCCGAGCACCCGCATAAGTTTTCAAATGAAAACGCCTCCGGAGAGAGCGCCCGAGGACGATTTCAGATGAAAACGTGTTTCGGGAGAGCCCGCCGACACGATTTCAGATGAAACAGCCTTTGGGGGGAGCGTCCGCACCCTCTTTCAGATGAAACAGGGAAAAACGGGAGCGCCGCAGGACGTTTTCAGATGAAACAGGGTTCGGGCGGAGTCCGCCGATGCTGTTTCATCTGAAATCGCCTTTTCGGAGAGCAAAATACCGTATTTTTGGCTGAAAACGGAATTGGGGAGAGATTGGAACGCGGTTTTCCGGGAAGAAAACCGCAAAAGAGTCTCAAAAAGTAGCAGAAAGGGAAAAATGTGCGTTTCTGGATTCCCCTCCGTCTGTTCTGGAAACAATGTGAGCAATCCCTGTGAAAATTTCTTTAAGAAATAGTATCAGGAGCTTAAAGGCGAAAATGGTCGGGGCGGTGAGATTTGAACTCACGACCTCTTGTACCCGAAACAAGCGCGCTAGCCAGACTACGCTACGCCCCGACACTGGGCAGAAAAGTTTGCTGATACTCGGCCTGATTGCAAATGATTTCTTCTATTACTTGGTCGCGGCGACCGCCTCGTCCACCGCTTCGGCCAAAACACTCAATCCATCACGCAATGCTTCTTCCGGAATCGTGAGCGGTGGAGCAATCTTCACGGTTTGTCCCCACGCGCCGACTGGCGAGAAAAAGAGCAGTCCTTTATGGAAACACTTCTCAATGATGAGGTGCGCGAGATCGTGGTTCGGTTCTTTGACGCCCGGCTTCAAGATCTGCAGGCCGCCGACGAGACCGGTCGCGGTGACGTGACCGACGACGTTGCCATGTTTCTTTTTAATCGCCTGTAAACCTTCGAGCAGAATCGGGCCGAGCTTCGCGGCATTCTCTGTAAGTTTTTCGCTTTTGATTTTGCGCAAACTGGCCAAAGCCGCTGCGACGCAAACCGGATTGCCGGTATGCGTGCTCGTCATCGAGCCGGGCCCAAACTGGTCCATGATATCGTTGCGTCCGATCACCGCCGAGAGCGGGAGCGAACTGCTGATTCCTTTGCCGCAGCAAATGATATCCGGGTTCACGCCGTAATGTTCGAACGCCCAGAATTTTCCGGTGCGCCCGAAGCCGGCCTGCACTTCGTCGAAAATCAAAACAATGTCGTTTTCCGTGCACCATTTGCGGAGTTTCTGCGCATATTCAACTGGCGCGAAGTCCGGTCCGACGCCTTGATAGCTTTCCATGATCACGCCCGCGATGTTCTCAGGCTTCATGCCACGCTTCTCGATGCAGGCGAGCAAACTTTCAAAGCTCGTGTCGGTCTGCCAATAACCATCCGGGAACGGCGCGTTAATAATCGCTGGGTCTTCATTGACGATCCACGATTTCTGTCCGGCCATGCCGCCAGCCTGTTGTGAGCCGAGGGTGCGTCCGTGAAAACCGCGTTCGAATCCCACGATACCGATCTTTTTATTACCGCCTTGTTTGATGCCCCAGCTACGCGCGAGTTTGATGGCGCATTCGGTGGCTTCGGAACCGGTCGTGAGTAGGAAAATTTTGTTCAAACCTTCCGGGGAGAGTTGCGCGAGTAACTCCGCCAGTTCCGCGCGTTCTTCGCTCGGGAACACGTAATTGTGCAAGAGCCCGCTGTTCACCTGGTCGATGATCGCCTTGCGAATCTCTTTCGGTCCGTGGCCCGCGTTGGTGACGAGCACACCGCTCGACCAATCGAGCCAACGATTGCCGTATTTGTCATAGACGAAAATGTCCTCGGCGCGATCCCAGACGATGGGCGGTTGGCCGCGCATGGAGATCGGCTCGTACTTGCGAAGTTTTTCAATCGTGGCAACGCTGTCGGGATGGGGGAGTTGAGTCGCGATGTGGCGATACTTGGTGTCAACTTTCGGAACGGTTACTGGCGTAATGCTAAATTCTTTGCCCATAAATCTTCTGTGCGTGGCAACGCGTTTATCGGTTTCGTTTCCTTAAATCCTGTGCAGATTCAAGGGCATGAAGTGAACACAATGGCCTCGCCAAATGAAAGGAAGAATTGGCCGCGTCAGATGGAACGGCGCGTTTTTATTTCCTCGTTCGGAGTCCCGGCTTTAGCCGGCAGGGCGTCCGCTAGTCAACGCGTGCGCAAAATTCTCGAACCCGCTTTGGTTCTCACGCCCCGCCGCCTGAAGGCGGGACTCCGAACCCAAAAGCGTTCTTGAACTTCCTGAACTGCTTTTGCTTTTAACGCGATGCGGCTGATCCTGCGGACACAGCCGCGGTCCGCTTTGCCGGAAAACGCCAGGCCCAATCGCCGGTTTCGGTTCCATTCCAGGTTTGCGGCATTGGCCGAGCGTCGTCGTCCTTTTCGTCCCAGGCCACGGAATACAGAATATATTGTCCATCATCAGTGCGGCGATATTTCAGCGGCTGACCGTTGATAATGTCGTGCGGTATTTTGGTCAGGAACTTTGGCGCGAGAGCCTCAAGCGTTTCCGGAAAGCTTCCGTGCACCAGTCGGTGGCGTTCGAGGGCGCAGGCGATCACGGCTTCATTGATTTGAATTTGATTCTGCGCCATCGACCTCAGCGCTCTGGAAAACTCACCGAATGCAATCGAAGCCAGGAAGTTGCCGGGTCGGATGACTTTAAAAGCCGCCTCCGTTCGTTTTTTTCCGGCTTCGACTTTGGATGGAGAAATCACGGATTGATTCAAGTCTATGACATCAATGTTGTTTTCCTGAGAGAGACGGTTCATCAGCGCAATATTCTGGTAAATCCAGCCGCGTGGAACGCAGGGGATCGCCAGACGCTTAAGATTGCGGGATTGTTTCTCGCTCTCATCCAGCCATGCGTAATCCAATGATTTGCTCACTTCCTCTGGAGAGATACCCAAGTTTATAAGGGTCTCGTACGCCCGGGTTCCTCGAATTGACCTGATCGTGCTGCTAAGCAGATCGATCCTGTCCAGCGCTTGTTGCAATTCACTCAATTGTTTTTCATTCCACCGTCGTGCGGCGAGTCCTTCCCAAATCGGAACGATGATGATCCCATCGAACGCCACCCGCATCATGCCGCCGACCAGAGTCGGTTCATTAGTAAAGCAATCTGCAAGGCGGATGCAGGTTTGGATGTCGCGTAATGCTTCCTCATTTTTGTTGAGCGCCAATTGAACACTGGCGCGTAATCCAAGAGACTGCGCGATCGCGCGTAGCGGACTCATGTTAGGAAATTCGCGTCTCGAAACATTCTTGTAGTCTGAATCGAATTTTGCTTTGGGCCGCGCGCAGGCCTCATAAATCTCTTTGAAATCAGCATCGAATTGTTCCAGGTCCTCCAGGATGTCGGCTGCGGTCCGCGGATGGAAAGTGATTTCAAAGTGGCCGTCGACATTGGTAGTCATCACGAACGATTGCATTTCCAATAAGCTTTCCAGCGCCTCTCGAGCGGTCAGGTCATCCCAACGCGCGGACACCTTCGCTGGGTAGATACCGTGGTGCGAGGCTTTCTCCTGGACCTGCTTCCAGGCGTTCGTATCGAACTTAAAGCTAATCCTCGAAGCTTCGGCAAAGCTTTCGATCGCATTAGTCAGTGAAGCGTCCTTGAGCAGGACTCGGGAATAAATGTGCTCTCCGCCGGTGTTGGTTTTCGCGACGGATGCCTCATCCATAACGATCTCAGTTTTGTGGAGAACGACTTCGAATGTTTGCCTATTGGTTCTGTTCGGAACCAACTTCAAACCGTGGTTATCCAAAACGGCGGCCAAAGCTTGTCGCGCGGTAACGCTTTCAAAGCGAATCGTGACCCCGGACGACAGATTCAAATTGGTGTTGCCCTTTACTTCCGGACTGAAGCTGAGCGAAAGGTCCCCCTGGAATGCCAGAAGCCGAATCGCCTTCATCAAAGAGACATCATCGAGAACGATCAGAGGAATCACCTCGCCCACGGCAAGAGCAAGAGCATCGTTTGTTGGGAGTGGGGCTGCGAACCCTGTGGCAATAACCAGTGGCGAATTTGAGACTCCAAAGATCTGATTCCATTCCGGCAGGTCAGAAGGTTTGCCCTGTGCCCAATCAGCAGTGAGCACACCCGATTCAGGCACTCTGAGCTGACGAGGGGTCCATTGCTTATTAAGTAGTCGCGCCATGACGGGAGCCCGCAACACATTTTCCTCATCGGGAATCGTCTCGGGGAGGAACGCATCCAGATCGAGGGATTCGCCCTTGGCTTCGAGTTCTTTTTTGTAGTTTTCCCACGCTCTCTTCCCGCGCCAGTTTTCGACGGGATAAAAAAGAGCGGCGACGCTCATGAGGCAAAGGGCGATCGACAGAAGCAACCACCGCCAACGAAAGCGACGCGGATGTGGAGGGTTGGATAGCTCGTTACTGATAGCAGAAGAGATTATGGGAATAGTCTATGCTTTTGAAGGTTCATTTCGAACTGCTGTCGTGCATTGCTTTTGGAAAACGCCAAACCCAATCGCCTATTTCGTCTCCTTTATAGGTTTGCGGCACTGGTCGACCGCCATCGTCTTTTTCATCCCACGCCACCGAATACAACACATATTGGCCATCGTCGGTACGGCGATATTTCAAGGGCTGACCATTGATCACGTCGTGTGGAACTTTTGCGATGAGCTTCGGGGTGAGGGCCTCGAGCGTTTCGGGAAAACTTCCGTGGGCGAGACGATAGCGCTCGAGCGCGCAGGCAATCATGGCTTCATTAACGTAGGTTTGATTTTGCGCAGTGACTTTGAATGCCTTTGAGAATCCAGGGTAAATCAGTGACGCGAGAAAGTTGCCGGCCCCTGTTTTTTGATAGGCCGCATCCGTTTTCTTTTGTCCGGCATCGATCGTTTGTGGAGAAACAATCGACTGCTGGAGATCCAAACCGTCGAGCATATTCTCTTGATACAGTCGATTCATCAGCACGAGGTTTTGGTAAATCCAGCCGCGAGGAACAAACGGAACCGCTAATCGCTTGGCGCGACGCGCGACTTCTTCATGATTGTTCAGCCACGGAAACTTGAGTGTCTTGGCTATTTCGCGCTGAGACATCGCCGTGAGATGAAAATTTTGATTCGCCCGTTCCCCGCGCATGGTTTTGGCAGTGTCCTTCAGCAAGTTGATTGCACTGAGGATTTCCTGCATTTCGCTCAGCTGTTCTTTATTCCACCGTCTCGCGGCGAGTCCTTCCCAAATTGGTCCAACGATCAGCCCGTTTAGGGCGACCCGAATCATTCCGCTGACCAGAGTCGGTTCATTCGTCAGGCAGTCGGCGAGACGCAAGCAGGTTTTGATGTCCCGCATACCGGCGTCACCTTGATCGAGCGCCAGTTCAGCGCTGGCGCGTAGGGTCAAGGATTGGGCGAGGGCGCGGAGGTTTACGAAATTGGGGAACTGACCCATTTTCTCGGGGAGGGCTTTGTAATCAAAATCGAAGCGCGCTTTGGGCTTTGCGCAGGCCGCATAGAGTTCCTTGAATTCAGCATCAAACTTTTCAAATTGCTTCAAGATCTCTGCGGCGGTTTTGACTCGTTGGCCGATCCTATAAATGGGGGAAGCATTGGTTGTCGAACCCACCGATACCGCGGTTAAGTTTTTTTCCTTTAACAGGTCATCCAAAGCCATTCGAGTTGTTACATTCTCACGACGCAACGTGGTGGTCCTACTCAATAACTTCGAATCGAGTTTTGGATCGAATTGAAAATTGATTTCCGCTTGCCGCGCCAGGACTCTGATTGCATCCGATAAGGGGGCATCCTCGATCGTAATCAGCGGAAAGATTTCGGAGGAATTGGTCCCATGTTGCCGGAGGGAGTTTGTTGAGACAATTGTCATCAGTAGATTACGCTCCGCCGCCCCGTTGTTCGCATGGACGACTAATAACTGATTCGCGTTGTTCGTCGGTTGCTGGCGGTCGGGGATTGCGTCCAGGCTGTAGTTGTCCAGCAGGGTGTAGAAAGCTTGCCGCGGGGTTAGATTTTCCCAACGAAACGTAATTTCGCCGGCGGCGGCGGCATTTGTCACGGATGCATCGAAGGTGATTTTAAATTGCGCTTGTCGCGCGAGATATTGGATGGCGTCCCACAAAGGCGCGCCTTCAACACTCATCAGCGGCATCACTTCTTCTCCTTCCCGACGCTCATTTGCCTTCACGATTGCCGCAGACTCATTGCTGATGACGGATGAATAAAAAAATGTAATCCACTCCGCTAATTCTGTCGGTTTGGCGTTCGACCAGTCACCGTACAACATCCCGGTCTCCGGAATCTTGATCGTTGGCGGATTGGTCCCCTCGATCCGTGTAACCCATCGCGAAATGATCGGCACTTTGAGCATGTTTTCTTCATCCGGAACCGACGCTGGAATAAAAGCATCGATGTCTAATTGCTCGCCTTTGGCTTCCAATTCTTTTTTGTAACTCAACCACGCTTGTTTGCCGCGCCAGTTTTCGACGGTGTAAAACACGCCAAGGACCGTCGCCAGACAGATCGAAACGAACAGCAGTCGGCGGAGGATGCGGACGAAACGACTGGGACGGGGTTGCGTCGGGGCAGGGGAGGATTCGGTGGTCATAAGAGTTAAGCCGTGGCGATGTTCAGGATGTATTCACTGCGCGGACGCGGCGGGGCGAGCTTGGGCCGGTCAGCGGGAGCGAGCTGTGGTTTCGGATCCATCAACTGGGTAAGAAATTGTTCCTGCTCGCGCAATCCTCGCCAATATTCTGCGGAAGGTCCCTGTGCGGTTCGGGCTAACCGTGACGTGTCTCCATTCGTCGCCAGGTTTGCAGCAAAGATTAAAATCCAAACCGCGGCAATTCCTGCCCATGCTTTGGGATGCGGCCAGAGGAGGGCGGTGACGTGATCGTTGAAAGCAGAAAGGAAACTTCGCTTCTCGGGAATGGCCATCCTGGTCGCGCGCAAGATTTGATCGCGCCATTCGCCTGGAATCGTTCGCAGCTTTTCCTGCTGCAGTTTTTTCTCGAACTCGTTCATTTAATCTCCTCGTAAAGTGGACGCAGCCGCTCGCGCAATTTGTCTAAACCATAGCGATAACGACTGCCCGCGGTGTTTTGTGAAATATCCAGCGCCCCGGCGATTTGCTCGAAGGTCAACCCTTCCCACAGTTTCAAATGCACGACGGCGCGTTGGTCGGAAGGCAATTCGCTTAACGCATTTGCGAGCGCCTTTTGAAATTCCTGTTCATCGGGATTCGCGCTCGCGGCGAAGATGGAAAGGGCTTCGGCTCCGAATTGTTCGTAGTTCTTTTCCCGTGTGCCGCGTCGACGCATGAGGTCGATCGCCAGATTGTGGACCAGGCGGATCAAGAACGCGCGTTCCTCGCGGACGCCACTGAGCAGATTGGGTTGCTTCGCAATTTTAACGAACAGTTCCTGCAACAAATCGCGCGTATCGGATTCGTTGCGGGTGAAGTTCAGGAGAAAGGCAAACAACGATTGCGCATGGTCATCGTAGAGTTGTTCGAGGTTGGGCGCGGCCATGCGTTTCAGTTATGACGCGCGCCACCAGAAAATTTGTCTATGAGAAAGCAAGACTAAGTCTACCGAAGGTCCTGCTTTGCGGCCTTCTCGAAAGTGATCATCCGATGTGGGATGGCCTTCAAGTCGTACCACATCACGTCGATTCCGTCGGCATTGGTTTCCAGGGTGATGTTGCCGGGTGTTTTTTCCTCGAGCAGCGGTTTATATGTAAATGGATTCTTTACACCACCTTTTACGAATTGATCGAGTTCTGCCTTGAACCTGGCGAAGGGGAGGGGGGCCTCACCGCGGTGTTCGATGTGAAGCTGGTCCAGCGCCCCATCGAGTTGCCGAAGATTATTGATGGCTTCGTTGTAGTTTCGAACCAGTCGCACCTCGGTTTTCGGGAGCAACGCAAACTGAAGCAATGCAGCCAGGGAGGCGATCAAACCCGTCCACAGGAGCGAGCGAAGGAGGATCGGTCTGCTCATTCGAGGCGCAAACAGCTGAATCATCAACCCGCCGGTAATGACGAGGAACGCAAACCAGCTGAGCCCGATGTCCCTCGCCACTTCATTACTGTAGAGAGTCGGCAAAGCTGCCTGGAACGGGACCCAATTCAGGTAGGCGTCGGATTGCATTTGACGCGGAGAAAGTGTTCCGACCAGTTTTGTTGTCACCAATGATGGCGAGGTAATTTTCCTGACCTCCGGATTGATGATGCGGTATTCGCCCGGGCGGGAGAGGTCGAAGCCCATTAGGGATATCCAATCATCATCACTCTCCGGTTTGAAGATGTGAGGTCTTCCACAGTATTCCACTTTGAATCGGTCAGCTTCGGCTCGATCTGGGCCGAAGACAAATAATTCGATGGCACACTTATCGTTTTCAATCCCTGTCAGACGTAAGGGATAAACAGCTTTCTCTGTCGCAAACGTAAACGAGAGTGGATGCGGCTTCGTGTGGGCCGAAGCAGTATTCGTCCGTTGAAGGATGGCGGCGGCAAACACCCACCCTTGGGCAGCATAACTGGAAATAACGGGAAGCGCATTGCTTGGCGTGAAGAATCGATTGCTGTTTAACCATTCGAGCAGGGCGCTGCCATCTTTGCTGCTGAGTGTGACGGTGTCGTAGATACCGACGGACTGGCGTTGCAGCACGGTGACCGCATTTACGGTGGTGCTTGATCCTGCGCCACGGGTCTTCACATTAGCGGGGATTGCTACTAATACGAAAAGCGAGATCGCCAGCAAAACGAATAGCAATCCGATTGCTGATTTACCACTGCGGGTCCAGAACAAGACGAAGCTAAAAACGGCACCGATAAAAATGTAAAGAATCCACAGTTTGGACGGTCGATAGACCAGCTTCGGCTGAAAGCTCAAATTCAGATCGGAAAAGAAGCTTTCTGAAACTGCTTCGATCTTCGGCGCGGAAGGAAAGGGGACGACCCAGGCAAAATTGGTTCCTTCCGCGACGAAGGATGTTTCGATGACGAGACGCTCGACGCCTTTATCGAAGTGCAACATGGCGCGCTGGTCCGGCGTCTTGGCGGGAACAGCCACGGCGTGCGTGAAGACTTTGCCGTCCGCAAAGACGGAGGGACAAAGATAAAGAATCCCCAAACTAATGAGGAGGAGCCATAAGACCTGTTTCACTCCGTCTTTCGTAGCAGAGGATTCGGTGATAGCCAACTGCTTTGCCATTGGAGAGCCAAAATCACGACAAACCATTTTTCCTCCGAATTCTGAGAGCTAGAAACCGTCGGGCAAAAAAACCGAGGCATTTTGAGAGTCAGAAACCGCTGGATAATAAAAACCAGCCGTTTTTGAGAGCCAAAAACGGTCGGGCAAAAAAAACCAGCCGTTTTGGGGAGTCAAAAACAGGCGGGCAAAAAAAACCAAGCGTTTCTGAGAGTCAAAAACGGTCGGGCAAAAAAAACCAGCCGTTTTAGGGAGTCAAAATTCCCGAATTAAAAAAAACCAGCGGTTTTTGAGAGTCAGAAATCGGCGGGCAAAAAAAACCAAGCGTTTTTGGGAGTCAAAAACCGCTGGATAATAAAAACCAGGCGTTTTAGTGAATCAAATTTCACCAAAATCTATTTTTATTTTCATTTTGGGAGCTCGATCAGACGCCTTAGGGGTTTTGCGGAGCGAAAGTTCCTCAAAGTGGAGGGTGGAGCGACCAAAACCATTTTTTTTCTAGAAAAATTTCTCGTTTGGTCGCTCGAACGCCCAAAGTGACCTCGAAATCCAGAAACGGGGAGTTTTAGGTAGCTTTTCGATTTAACGGTGCCGAGTTCGGCCCGCTTCAGCCAAAATTTCTTTTGTCCTTCTTGGCAATCTGATAATTTAAATCGTCAGAGCCTATATTTCTGGAAATACGGCGTCATCGATTGTAATTCGTCGTCCAACGGTCATGGGCAAGCGTCAACCTACGCAGAACAACACCAATGGATTCGCAAAACACCGTTTCTCCGCCATTGGACACAGCCAAGGCTACCCCCGATGTGCGTTTCAAAAGCGGTGAGATTCCGTCTCTCAATGGATGGCGTGCCGTCGCTATCATACTGGTTGTTCTAGATCACGCGAAGTTCACCGCAGGTTTTCCGAGTGGCAGCCTTCCGAATTTGGCCTGGATTTTCTTTGAGCAAGGGAATCTGGGGGTAAGGATGTTCTTCGTTTTAAGCGGCTTCTTGATTACGCACCTCCTCTTGCGTGAAGCGGCTCGTGCAGGGACTGTTTCCCTAAAACAATTTTACCTCCGCCGATCCCTTCGAATTCTTCCAGTTTATCTCACGTATCTGGCGGTCTTGGCTCTCTTGCTGAAGACGCAGATCTATGTTGGCGAAACGAATGCGGCATGGCTGGGCTCCCTAACCTTTACCCGCAATATGGTCGGGCCAGTCAGCAGTTTTACTGGCCATTTCTGGAGCCTCGCGGTTGAGGAGCAATTCTATTTGGCCTGGCCGATCTGTCTTGTCTCCCTGGCGCTATGGCGACGCGTGCGTCTCGCCTACGGGCTGCTTTTCATTCCAATCCTTCTTTGCCCATTGGTCAGGATGTGTGGGTTCACCGTTGAACAGAACGGAGAATTCTATGGACGAATTCTAGGAGGTAATTCCATTTTGGTTTACGCGGATTCGCTGGCCATCGGCTGTCTTGGTGCGTTTTTGCTACGACGCTTTTCGCAAACCTTCACCCCGATGAAAGCGTCGCTCTTGCTCGGTGGCGCAGTTCTCGTTATCGCCGGAGGCGCTTTTTGGAGCACCTTTTTAAGCCAGCACAGCAAAGTTATCACGGGGCTGTTCCCCAGCCTGCAGGCGGTTGCCGTTCTGCTTGCGATGTGGGTGTCGACTCAACATCCAAAGAGCATCAGCTTTCGTATCTTGAATTGGCGACCGATCGTTCTTCTGGGAGTTTTGTCGTATTCCCTCTATATCTGGCATGTTCTTTTTCTGTGTCCCTTTACCGAGCCGCCTCTGCGTGCGCTTCTCTACAGCTGGCGATTCTGGTGGCTTACATCGATTGTCGTCGCCGTTTTCTCCTACTACGGTGTGGAACGCCCTCTCCTGCGACTGAAGAATAAATTAGCAGCCGCGGATGCAAAGGCAGGGCGGTGATTGCAGCACGTTAAACGACCCGCCGCGGTTCATGCCCTCTCTGGATAATTTTCTTTGCCCCCTACGCCAATACAGGTAATTTCAAATCTCATTAATTGACTATGTCCGCCACTGTCGCGCCAATTGCACTGAACGCCCTGAAGGCTCCCGCCAAAAGGCATTCGCACCTGAAGGATCTCGATTATTCGATCGTGCAGCAGTGCATGCATTGCGGTCTTTGCCTGCCGACCTGTCCGACTTACGACGCTACGAAGCTCGAACGGAACAGTCCGCGCGGTCGTATCGCGCTGATGCGTTCGATCGCCGATGGCAATCTCGAAGCGACGGAAGCGTTCGCCGATGAAATGTATTTCTGTCTCGGGTGTCTCGCCTGTATGACCGCGTGTCCGGCTGGGGTGAATTACGCTGAGCTCTTTGAACATGCCCGTGCGGAAGCCGAAGCGAGTCAGGTCAAGTACACGCCGACGCGCGGGTTCATCCGTTGGCTGACTTTGCGCTGGTTGTTCATGGATCTCGGACGCCTGCAACTCGTTGGCTACGGCATTCGTTTGTATCAACAGCTCGGTATTCAAACCTTCGTCCGCAAAAGCGGCGTGATGAAACTCATGCCGAAACGGTTGCAGGAACTCGAAGCGATCACGCCGACCGTGCAGCTGAAGTTTTCCGCCGACCTCATCTCGCCGGTCACCGCGCCTGTGAAGAGCGATAAGAAATATCGCGTGGCGATGCTCACCGGTTGCGCCCAGGATTTGATGTATAGCGACGTGAACCTCGACACCGTTGAAGTGCTGGCGCGCAACGGTTGCGAAGTCATCACGCCACCGGAGCAAAGCTGCTGTGGTTCACTCCACGCGCACAACGGCGAACTCGACATGGCCGCTGAACTCGCGCGTCGGAACATCGATCAATTTCCGCCCGACCAATTCGACGCCATCATCACGAACGCAGGCGGCTGTGGTTCGCACTTGAAACATTACGCCAATATCCTGGCGAAAGATCCGGTCTATCGTGAACGCGCCAAGCTGTGGGACAAGAAGTGCAAAGACATTCATGAATGGCTCGGTGCCATCGGTGTCCAGGCGCCGAAGAATGCTGCGCCACAAACCGTGACCTATCACGAAAGCTGTCATTTGTGTCACGGCCAGAAAGTCACGACGCAACCGCGTGCGCTCCTTAAGGCGATTCCGAATTTGAAACTGGTTGAGTTGCCCGAAAGCAATTGGTGCTGCGGCAGTGCGGGCATCTACAACATCACGCAACCGGAAATGGCGAACCAGCTGTTGGATCGCAAACTGAATCACATCAAATCCACGAAAGCTGAAGTGGTCGCGACCGGCAATCCCGGTTGCATGGCGCACATCTTAAACGGGGCGAAGAAGCAGAATCTGCCGTTGCGCATCGTCCATCCGATTACGCTCATGGCCGAAGCCTATCGAAATGAATCCGGCGCCAAGTCTTGAGCTAGGCGCGCGCACGCATCTGGTCCGCATGACTTATGCGTGGCGAATTGCGGCTATCCTTCCACCAGTCGGCTGGCTTTTAGTGATTTGGGCAGTCGTCGCGCTGACGAATCAGCCACTCCAAACCGGTGAACGTATTTGG
>JAQGOU010000392.1 GCA_028293445.1 Verrucomicrobiales bacterium
CGACGGAATAAGGGCCGGAGATATTGGTTTGCGCATTGAGAAACACAAACTCACTTGTGTTTGCTCCAGCGACATTCGTCCCGTTGCGCCGCCATTGATAACTCAGGTCGGAAGGTTCTCCGGTCGCGACCACGCGAAGGGCAATGTTCGTTCCCGCGGGCCCATTTTGATTCTGCGGTTGAAGTAAAATGATGGGACGCGTGTTGAGAGTTAGCGTGGCTTCACCACTGGCTTGTGCACCAACTCCGTTGCCCACAATTGCCTGGTAGGTGCCCGTGCTGCTCGCCTGCACATTGCTCACCGTCAGACTGCTGGCCGTCGCCCCGGCTAATGCAATTCCGTCGCGCAGCCATTGATAGGTACGGATATTTCCGGTTGCAACAACGCTGAAGGTAGCGCTGGAATTTGCATTCACAGACTTGCTGACGGGATCTTTGGTGATGGTGGGCGGATCCAGATATTCAATGCGTACGTCGTCGAACCAGACATTGCCCATGACAGCGCCCGAACCCATGGAACCGATCGACAGAGAATCCCAGGATGTGTTCGTGGCGCCATACGTTTCACGTCGGAATTCGCCGTCTACAAAAAAATCGACCGTCGCCTCGTCCTGAAGTCGCTCAATTTGGAAACAATGCCAGCCATTGGTTCGTCCGGGTTCCGCCGGGTCATTCAGGTTGAAATAACCGCTATCATCCCCGCGCAGAACATGCCCCTGGTAGTTGGTGGCAATGACCGTTTCGCCAGCGAGATCTCCGGTGTTGTTTGTCCCAAAGTTTGCGTTGTAAGAACCGATGCCGAGAATTTCCTGCAGTGTTCCTCCGCCATATCCCGCTCCCGTGTAGCTGCGGATTTCTCCGAGCCAGCGATTCTGTGTGCCTCCGTCGTCGTAGATCCAATAGGTCGCGCGGGCGTGGCCTTGAACGTCAGGAAGCAAGTTGTGAAATATTTTGTTGGCGGAATTGGTGCAGAGCGCACTGAAATTGCCGGTCGCCTTTTGCACGGATGAAACCGTGAGAGTCGTTGCGCCGGGGACTGTCGACCAATTGGTCAGGTTTCCTGATTCGAAACCATCGTAAAATACCGTATAGCCGGATTGTTGCACGAACACGTCGTCGCTGAGGGCGGTTCCGAAGGCGTTGCTGACTTTCACAGAATAAATCCCGAGGTCGGATGATTGTAGATTGGTTCGGGAATAAATACTGTTCGTAGCCCCCGCCAGAGCCAGGCCATTTAAGCGCCATTGATATTGCAACGGCGCTGCTCCTAGCGCGGTAACGGAAAGCGACAAGTCTGAGCCGAGTGAAAATACATCTGCAACTTCCGGCTGATGCCAAATGAACGGCGTGGCGTCGTGCCAGATTCCGAAGTGAAAAGAATCTTGTTCTCCGGCGAGCACGAAATCGCCGCCCGCGAAGACATCCGTTCCGAGTATGGCAACGGCACTCGCCGGAGTATCCAATCCTTCGCCCAGTGGGGTCCAATTGCTTCCATTCCATTTGGCAATGTTTGCGGCGTTGTTGGTTCCGGCCATGCTGAACTGCCCCGTAACGAAAAGATTCGTGCCATCGAAATCCAATGCCAGGACTGGACCGTCGACACCACCGCCGAGATCCGACCACGCCGCTCCGTCCCAGCGCGCGACGTTATTTACGGAGACTCCACCAACATTGGTAAAGGCGCCGCCGATAAATAAAGTTTGATTAATGAGGGTTGATGCATAGACGGGGCCGCTGACATTGGCAAATGCCGACCAGGATGTTCCGTTCCATTGCGCAAGGTTGTTGACGGCTATTCCACTGGCATCCGTAAACTCGCCGCCCGCCAGCAGTTTCGTGCCGTTGGATGCAAGGGTATAAACGGCACCATCGATGCCACTGCCGAGATTACTCCATTGGGTGCCATTCCAACTCGCCACATGATTGACCGCCTGCGCACCCGCATTCAGAAACGCGCCCGCCGCAAAAAGATTTGTTCCCGAGGAAACGAGACTCGTGACGACATCGTCAAAACCGGAATCGAGCGTCTGCCAATTGAACCCTGTCCAACGCGCCACATTGGTTCCGCCGGGCAGCGTAAACGAGCCACCCGCATATAGGTTGCTCCCACTTGCCGCAAGTGCATAGACGGGGCCATTCAGCCCTGATCCAAACGACTGCCAATTTGTTCCAGTCCACTTGGCCACGTTCGCGGCAGCCACAGTGCCGGCATTCTCAAAGCTTCCACCGACGATTATGTTGGTGCCATTTCTGATGACTTCTTGAATTACCCCATCGGGACTGATCGGAATAAAATGTGTGGGTGTTGACCATGCGATGCCGTTCCACTGGCTGATGTTCGAAGGCGTGTTTTGTTCTTCGCCACCCAGATTGCCTGCGGCAAAGATATTTTTGCCGGCCAGACAAAGTGCCAGCACCTCTCCCTGCAGACCGTTTCCGACCGATTCCCAGTTTGTACCGTTCCAATGTGCGACACCAGCGAGAGGCAGATCATCTACCGACGAAAAGTCACCGGCGATATAGATGTCGCTGCCGTTCGTGATAACACTTTGCACGGTGCTATTGATTTCCCCGCCAACACTGGACCACGTAGAGCCACTCCATTTCGCTAAATTCAAAATGTTGGTCGATCCACTTGTGTTAAAAAATCCGCCTGCATAAAGGGTGCTTCCATTCACCGCCAGCGAGGTAACAAAGGCAGTTTCAAAATCATCCGAGAACTCTGGGACGTAGTCGAGTCCGTCCCCGAGGGCCGACCATCCGGCTGCGTTCCATTTTGCAACATTGGTTGCCGCAGCATTTCCGGCTTGGGTAAAAACCCCGCCGACGTAAAGAATAGAACCACTCAACGCGAGGGCAGAAACAGACGCTTCTGCGAATTGGTCCAGGTTCGTGCTGGCGTAATGCAACCCCTTGCCCAAAGCCGACCAGGCGCTGCCGTTCCACTTGGCGATATTCGTAGTTCCCACCGCTCCGGCAGAATCAAAGACTCCGCCTGCGTAAACCACGCTTCCGGCTGCCGCTAGCGAAAGTACTGCGGCGTCACCATTCTCGTTGTCCAACCCGGTGCCGACGGTCGCCCAATCCTGGCCATTCCAAATGGCGATGTTGGTGACATCGACTCCTCCGGCATTTCTGAAAGCTCCGCCCACGTAAACACTCGCTCCATTTATGGCGATTGCATAGACCGGCCCATCCACCCCACTGTCGAGTGCTTCCCAGGTGGTTCCGTTCCATTTGGCGATGTTATCCGCGTGGACGCCCTCAATCGTGGAAAATTCACCACCCGCGTAAAGTTCATTGCCGCTCGCAACAATCGTCGTCAGCGTCCCATCGGTCTGCGGTGGAGTCGCAAACCTGGAATCCCAGTTATCGGCACGGGCGAAAAGGATTTTGAAGAACAGACAGACAATTAGCGGCAAAGATTTCACGGGGTAAACGGATTTAATCAGTCAGATTACCGAATGTCAAAACTAGGCGCTGGGAATGGCGGAGGCAACGTTTAGCCGCAGACGGAAGGGAGCCGCATGTTCTTTAGCAGAGCGTCTGCGCATGCCCTGGCAAACAGTGGGTCATTGATCGTGCAATCCATCTCAATGATTTCGATATCTTTGCGCAGGTGAGCTTTTAACGAGGCAAATAAACTTTGGTCAGCAATGGGGTCGTGAAACTTTTGCGTAGGCGCGCTGATTACGCTGATGCCTTGCATCGGCAACAACAGAGTCACCGGAGCGGTCGAAGCATTTAATTTCTCAGCGATGATGTTACCAAGCTCAGAACATTCCGCAGGAGTGGTGCGCATCAAAGTGACTTGCGGGTTGTGCTGATAAAAAGTGCGGCCTTTGAATTTCGCCGGAACACTTTCAGGCCCGAAGAAGTTAACCATGTCGAGACAGCCCGGAGTTACGATGGCGGGAACAGAATGTCGCGCTGCCGCCTCAAGACGAGTCGGTCCCGCACCAAGGAAGCCGCCCACAACTTCATCCGCCCATTCGGTGGTCGTAATATCCAAAACGCCAGCGACCATTCCGGATTCAATAATGGATTCCATGGTCCGTCCGCCGACGCCCGTCGCATGAAACACCAACACTTCATAGCCGGCGTTCTCTAAAATCTTCTGCGCGCTCTGAACGCAAGCGGTGGTATTCCCGAACATGCTGGCAACGATGATCGGTTTGTCTGCGGTTTTTTCAGGAACGGATTCGACCATGCCGCAAATAGCGCCGGCCGCGCGGGTGAGAATCTGGCGGGAAATGCGATTGATGCCCGAGACATCGACAATGCTCGGAAACATGACGATATCCTTCACGCCAACGTATTGTGCGGTGTTGCCGCTCGCGAGCGTCGAGACCATCAGTTTGGGGAATCCGATCGGCAAGGCCCGCATGGCCGCGGTTGCGATGCTGGTTCCACCCCCACCTCCCAGCGAAATAACTCCATCGACCTTTTTCTCGGCCACAAGCTTGGCGAGAACGACGGGCGCACCTTGCGACATCGCCAGGACCGCTTCGCCGCGGTCATTCTTTTTCAGCAACGTGGCTAATTGCACCCCCGCATGAGCCAACACCTCTTCGCGAGTGACGTCCGGCTTCAGCTTCGGTTCCCCGAGCGTCCCGACATCGATAACGAAATATTTGTGCCCGCGCTTCTGGATCTGTTCAGCAACAAAAGCATGTTCATCGCCCTTGGTATCCATCGTGCCGAGAATCGCAATCGTGGCCATGCGCCGACGTTACTCGCGCGATGCGATGAAGGCAATTTTGGAAATTACTCTTCCATCGGTATCGTCTTCGGCTTTGCCGGCATCCGCGCCTGCAACATTTTGGCTAATTTGAAATAACCCGCGCGCCGCCCGGAATCGCTCTCCTTGGCGGCCATGTTTGTAAATTCCGTCACCATTTCGTGAAACTCGCGTGAAATGATGTC
>JAQGOU010000472.1 GCA_028293445.1 Verrucomicrobiales bacterium
TCAGTCAGACCCTCAATCAGACCAAGAATAATAACAGAAAGCCAAATGGGCATGTCTCTTTAGAAGAAAAATTGCGCGTGGACGCAAGCAGCAAAACAAAAAACGCCAGCGAAGGCTGGCGTTTGTATGTTCGAAAACCGTTTATTTATTCTCGTTCTTCTTCTTGTTGCCGCCGCCGAAGATCGAGGAAAGCGTGGATTCGCCTTCGAGCTCGCGTTGCTTGACCTTGAGCTGTCCCAGCAAGGCTTGAAACGAGATGTAAATCTTGTGCCACTGATTTTCAACGCCACGCAGGGCGCCGTCCGTCAATTCGCTCAAATAGCGGATTGATGGAGCTGAGCCAATCAGGACATGGACCTCTTCCTTGGTGGGTGAGGCGAATTCCATGGCGGCATAAATAAGTTCCAACTCCTGGACAATGACGCTTTTGACCTCGAGGAATTGATTTTCTTCATCGGGGCCGAATTTCTTCGCGCGGGCAAGGTTCACGAAGTAATTGAACTGTTTCCAGCACTCCAGGTAGTTCTCCATCTGAGCTACGAGTTCATCCAATTTTTTGCTTTGCATAGTTTAAAGTTTTTTTGGTGCGAGAAATATTATAGCGCCCCCGCGCAATTCGCGCGCGGATATTTTCAGGGCGGCATAGCTGATAATGATTTCCGACAGCGGCAATTGTGCCTTTTGCGCATTCTGAAACGTCGATAGAACGGCTTGGGCAATCGCATTTACGTGTTCTGCAGGAAACGTGCCGGGCAACGTGGATGCGACCACATGACCTTTGGCATCCACTGTAAAGCTGCCGGAAGTCAGTCGCGTCAGGTGCGTTGTTTCTTCAACAGCGGCCGTCTTGGTTGTAAAACGGCTTAGGAAGCCCATTTGCTTTGTATTTGTTTCATCGTGTCACCGACCTGCTCATTATCGAGGGCTCGCTTGAAACCAATGCAAAGATGCGCGGTTTGGCCTCGCGCAACAGCAACACGGTTTTGCAATCCCTGGCCGGTAACTAAATTGAGATCGCCCACAGCGAGTTTTTCGCCAAGGGCACTGAGATGTTTCTCGGTTTCAAGTATCCATTCGCCCATAGCCGAGGGATGATCTACCCCCCAGGATTCCACCTTTTTGTCCAATGTAACGGTGAGCGCGAAATCGACGCCTTCGAAACTGGCGTAGGGCGACAGAGATGAAGTCGCTGCTTTTGCGAGAGCTTCAGTCCTTTTTTCCTCAGCCTCATTGTCTGCTTCATCCATGGCCTGCGCTGTATCCAGAAGCAAGGCGTGATGCGAAGCATGAATGGTCCGGGTCCGCGCTGAATCAGGCGGATAGATTTCGAAATTGCCGTTTCGCCAGGAGAAAATCTCTTTGAAGGCAGGTTCCCCCTCCAGTTCACCGGCTTTAGCATCGACGATATCCCCTTCCTGAATCCAAATCTTTCCCTCCAGGGCGCCATTGATAATTCGCAAAAGCGAGGAATTTTTGGACAGGCACTCCAGTTGGACCAGATCCACGAGACTCTTGCTCTGCATTCCGCGAAAACCGCCTGCCTTCTCGTCACGATCCAAAAAGCCTGCCACACAATCCTGAAACATTTTGATCTCGTCGGGAGTGTTTGGCTTCTCCCAGAAAAGGTCGACCCCCATGGCGTAGGCCCGGGAGCGATACTGTTCGTCCACCATGGACGTCATGATAATAATGCGCAGTTCAGGTAATTTGCGCCGGACGATGGAAAGCACCTGCAAGCCGTCAATCTTAGGCATTCGCAGGTCAGAAATCATCAATTGATAAGGCTCCCCTTCCAGTAAGGCGAGTGCCCGCGCGCCGGAATTGCAAAGAGTAATTTCTGGTTGCTGGGGGAGTTGCGACAGGATCTCCTGATACAGGTCGAGTAGATCCTGTTCATCATCCAGCAGTAAAATTTTGGGTCTTTTTGCCATTAGGCGGACAGCAATGAAGCGCTTTTACAAAATAATTGCAAGCGGAGTTAGAGCTGTACGTGCGCCAGACACAAGCTTGCGATGAGAAAATGGGCACGCCGTTTGAGCGATTTTCCACGCAAAACTAAATTCCTATCGACGAATGGCACACCTTTTGCCAACATTGCAAAAGTTTTTCATTTGAACGTACCGAACTAATTTCAGCCGAACGAGGCGACAAACAATCACGATAATGTTTCAGCCATTTAAAAATTTGTTTTCAAAGCTGACCCGCAAGGGACCGCCAGCTTCCACTCCCGCGCCCTCTGCGCCTGTCGCTCCGGCGACAAAACTGTCCCCTCCAGCGAAAGAGGCAAGACCTGCCGCACCGCCCAGAACGGCGCCACCGGTTGCGGCGGCCCCGGTTCAAGCGGCTGCGCCTGAAATCCCAAGTGGCCTTCCGGAAGAAACCTTTGCTTTGCCACTGCGCGTCGTGCTTTCGCGTCTGCCGGCATCTCTCTCGGCTTCTGTGAAATCGATGGGCGGCGGTGATTTGCAATTACCATTGAGAAAGGTTCTGAACCAGTTGCCTCAGGGAGTTGTGAGAATTTCGTTCGGAGAATTACGGCAAGGCGCGCCTGCGGGCACGTTTTTGGAAGTGGCGAGCCAGGATTCAACGATGATCGAGCTGCCGCTCCCTGAGATTGTCGCAAGAATCAATCCTGCGCTGATATCTCGCCGTCAGGATCAAAAAACAATTGAGGTTCCGCCGGAAGTCGGAAATGTCTTTGGTCCACGCGGTGAGACAATCGCTCCCACTGCGGAAAACAGCGCCGCTGCCGCACCGGCTCGTCCAGCGGCAGCACCCGCACCGGTTTCCGCGCCTAAACCTGTTTTACCGACGGCTCCAATAGCCAGTTCCCCATCGTTGCCGCGGCCGCCCGCCCCGGCAGCTCCCAGTATTTCCAATCCGGCTTTGCCAAAACCGCCCGGCGCTGCGCCAACGGCACCGTCACCGATTGCTGCCCCGAAATTGCCGACGCAGCCTGGTCTTCCTAAGCCGCCAACACCGGCTCCAAGTTTGCCCAAGCCTCCTGCGGCGGCGCCGATCGCGGCTCCGAAGATCCCAACAACCGCTCCAGTGGTGCCGAAACCAGTCGTTATCGCTCCGATTCAACCTTCGGCAGCGACGTCCATCTCCACGGACAACACCCAGTTTTTCCTTGAGAAAGAAGCAGAGTCTGCGGTTGGCACGATTAGCCTTCCACTCTCAGCACTCAGCGGAAATTGGCCTGACCCGGTAAAAGCGGAAATCAACCAGCACAATTTGAAAGAGTCGACCGCGGAATTGCCCATGGCGAATGTGGAATCTGGTTTGAAGACCGGTAAGATCGTCTTTACGTGGCGCGAGGTTGCCGCTTGGCTGCATCCCAAGCCGTTCACGACGTCTGTAACCGGCGATACCCTCATCGAATTGCCTTTAAAAGTGATCGCCCCGGCCTTCATTGCTCAGCACAAGCCAGCGAAATCACAAAGGAAGTTGGCAGTCGGAGAGAACATTCCGGACATTTTCTCAGGTGGCGCTCCCGTGGCCAAACCTGTCGCACCTGCTGCGCCGGTTGCAGCGGCGGCACCTGCCCCGGCTCCAGTCGCTGCTGCGCCTGTGGTTGCGGCCCCGAGTTTGCCGAAAATGCCTTCGGCACCGGTTCCGGTTCCTGTGGCTGCGCCTGTGGATGCCAAACTGCCCACAACTTTGGGCGAGCTTTTTGGAGATCCAGGCAGAAAGGAATGGGCGCCGAAAGATATCCTGGCGAAGGCAAGTACGCTCAAAGGAATGGCTGGCGGAGTGATTTCAACCCATGATGGCTTGATGGTTGCTGGTGAATTGCCAGCCCCCTTGAAAGCCGATACCGTGGCAGCGTTTTTGCCGCAGATTTTTTCGCGTATGAATCAATATGCCAAAGAGCTGCAAACCGGGGGGGATGTAAGCACGATGACGATAATTTTTGATAAAGTACCGTGGCAGTTTTCAAAACTCGGCAAACTCTATTTTGCTGCGATGGGCCGACCTGGCGAATCTCTACCAACCCAACAGCTCACGCTCATTTGCGGCGAGTTAGCCAAGCAAAATAAATAATCGTTCACTATGGCAATCATCAATCAGGCTACAAAAGAACTGCAGGTAAAGATTGTTTTCTACGGCCCGGCGAAGTGCGGCAAGACGACAAACCTTGAGCAGGTTCATTCAAACGTCAAAGTGGCCAAGCCCGAGAACAAGGGTAAGATGGTATCTCTCGCCACCAGCTCGGATAGAACGTTGTTCTTTGACTTTCTGCCAATCGAAGCGATGGCGATCAAAGGTTTTAAGACCAAATTCCAGCTTTACACGGTTCCGGGGCAGGTAATTTACAATACTACACGCCAATTGGTGCTCCGTGGCGTAGATGGCATTGTTTTTGTTGCTGATTCACAATATGACAAGATGGCCGAGAACGTGGAGAGCTTTGGTAACCTGCTGGAGAACCTAAAAAGCCTGAAAATGAACCTCAACGACATTCCATATGTCTTGCAATACAACAAGCGGGACATGGAGAACGTTGCGCCCATCGAATATATGGATTTTCTCCTGAATAATCGAGAAGTACAAGTGCCTACATTCGCCGCTTCCGCAGCGAAATCGGAAGGCGTATTTGAAACTCTGAACATGATCACACGATTGTTGCTCAATAAATTCATCAACGAAGGTCTTCGTAAATAGTTATGTATAGCCTGCCCCAAATTATCGAAGAGGACGTCTTGGAACTGGACGGAGCCCTTTCGGAACTCGTGTCCAAATGTGAAGCGAGTGCAGCCTTGATTCTGGACATTGGCGGCTTTTTGGTCGCTCAAAATGGCAAAGCCGAAGGTTTTGATTATACAACAATCGGAGCGTTAG
>JAQGOU010000474.1 GCA_028293445.1 Verrucomicrobiales bacterium
TCCGCCGACCATTACTTGCGTATTGGTGCCGGAACCGCGGAGGGTGAACGTGTCGCCGACGCGGATGCCGACACCAAAACCGGCCGCACCGGAATAGGCCACCGTCGGCACGGCATTGGTGTTCGACCAGCGATAGAGCTTGAAAACGGGAGCGGCATTCGTTGCAGGAGCTGACACATTGCCCGCATAAATAACGCCGTTATCTGCCACACCAATTCGATCCAATGAAAACGCGCCGCCAGTAATCCCGCTCATGCTCAGTGCGCCAAGATCCGCGCCGGTGTTGCCATTAATTACGTACACGTTCGGCACCGTTCCCTCGCGATGAACGATAAAAACTTTATCCGACAGACTGTCGTAACCGATGCCGCGTTCGGAGGTCCCGGTGTTGGACAAATATGCGCGGTCTCCCGGCGCGAGCGTCCACTTTTTTAACAGATGCGTTTCGGGATTCACGATCGGAGTCTGGATGGTGAAAGCGCTATCCGACCAATCCACCGGAACATCGTTGGTTCGGGAGACGCGAATGAAACAAGTGGTGTTTCCGTAATACGGCACTGTCACTGCCTTCGAACCGGTGTTCGGCGTATTATAAATTAATTTTCGAAACGACAGGCCGCCATCGGAGGAAATATCAATGTTCACATTTCCAATCGTGCCGCTGCTGGTCCATGTGACGGTGAGTGGATCGCCTGCCGTCAACACCTGGCCGCCATTCGGGTAGGTGACCGTGATGCTGTTCGTCGGGGTGATGGGAAGCTGCTCGGAAATCGGAATTGTTCCGTTCAAAGTTTTTGTCCCCTGCCCGGTGACGCGCAAATACCAATCGCTCGGCAGGGTCTTGCCATCGATATCCAGGGCGATGAATGAAGAGGTGCCGGGAACGGGCGTGGTCTGCATCGTGGGCGCCAGTTTGTAAAGCGCCGTCCCTTCGTCGATCTCGTCGAACATCGCGCCATAGACCATGCTGCAACCGGTGCGGAGCGCGTTGTAAATCTGCCGCCAATAAAAATTCCCTCCGTTTCGTGGCACTTCATTTAAGGCGCCGCCATTGAGGTTGTGCGCAGAGTAACCGGGAAACGCCACGGGCATATAATCAACGCTGTTGGCCTGGCAATCCGCGAGATCGTCCTGCAGACGACCAAGATTGGCGTCCACCTGACTTTCGTTTTGATAGCGGTTGATCGACCACGGACTGAGGATGTTCAACGAATGATAAACCGGCGTCCAGGCGGAGTTGGTTTGTGAATCGCCATCGAGCGTGCGCCAGCTATACGGCACGCCGCCCATCACCGTGCAACCATTGCTCTTGAACCAATTGATCAAAGTCGTGATCTGCGTGGTGGTGTGTGTGAAACCGGAAAAGCCAATTCCCCAGATGCAAACGACTGGTTTGCCATTGTGTTTGAGGTAACGCGTGGAGTTCGTGAGTTGCAACGTGCTGGTGACAGAGGACCAATCGCTTTGCATGTCGGCGATCAATTGCGCGGACGGTTCGCCGCTGATGTCATACATGAGGGCGAAAACGCGGCCGTAGGTTTCCGCTCCCGCTTTTACATTCGAAGCGACCTGATTGTGGTGAGCGGTCATAGCGGCGTTCCCGGAGCCCTTCACATCCCAGATGAAGCGCTGGAGCATGACGCCATCCAGACCGTTGGCCTGCATCCAACTGAAATGGCGACTCACCGTGGTGGCGGGATAACTCGAATAAGCCTTTGCCGGCTGACCATTTCCCATGGTGAAACCAGTTGAAAATTGTTCGCCCGGGGTTAGCTCGGAGGTATCAGGCCACATGTCGGGAATCACGTTGCCGGGGGAGGGTTGCAGTCCGTTGAATGACCAGTGGGAATAACTGTTGAGCGCAGAGCCGTCGCCGGTGCAGGAGCGCCACCCTTGATAACCCATCAAGAATTTTCCGGTCATGGTGCTGGCGTCGACCGTCTGGGCGCGAGAGGTCTGAACCAGACAACAGGTGGAGGCGACGGTGGCGAACGATAAAAAGAAAGCGGCCCTCAAAATTTTCATGGGTGTGCCAGGATGTTGACCGTCACGGGGAGGGTTTCAATCCGCCCAGCTTGTTAGCTGTAACAGCAGGGGGCATTTGTTTGTGCCCAAAGTTCGAACCAAAGCGCCCAGGAGAAGAAACCTGTGAACTTAATCCTTCACCTTGAACTGTCCGCCACGCAGATGCATTAGCTTTGCTATTCTTACATTGCGACGGATTTCGCGAGCGGAACGACGATGTAACTCTGGAAAATGAGTCCGGACGAAAAATCCAAGGCGATGTAAGGCTGGAAAATGGCTCCGCTCGCAATCTGAACGATTTTCCAGAGTGACATAGGCGTCCGTTTCCAAATCTGAAAGGGTTTACATGCCAACATTGCCTTGGATTCGCGGAATCAGTCGTGTGTCAGCCGGAAAAGTTGGTGCGTTTCCGAGTTCAGTGAATTTCCATTCACGAAAACGACTCCGGCCGCAAAATTCGTGGCAATGTTACTCTGGAAAATGGTTCCGCTCGCAAACTCGTTAACTTTCCATTCTGTCAAACGGTTCAGATCGCGAGCTGAACGGCGATGTTACTCTGACATAGCGATGAATTCGCGGATCGGATGCCTATGTTGCTCTGACGCGGTGTTGAATTTTGGGCTGGAACTGATTGTTTTGCAGGCAAATAGATCAGTTTGACGAGTTTTCCCCGTTTCCGAAGGGTTTTGGCGCTGCGGGAGCAGGTTCACCGGCGAGGTTAGGTTTTCGGCAAATCGAGGTGGAAGCGATTGGATGCAGCGTGTTCGGAAAAACGGCAGTTTTCCCGCGGCAGTGACGTTGTCAAAGCTGCGGTCTGATGAGGTTGGTTAACCAAACCTAATGTATGGCCGACGCGGGTGCGATGATCAGGTCTCGATGCCGTAAATCTTGATTTTGTTATAAAGCGTTTGGCGGCCGATCCCCAGGCGCTTGGCGGTTTCGAGTTTGTTCCCGGCGGTTTCCTTGAGCATTTGCGCGATGGCGTTGCGTTCCATTGCTTCCATTAACGTCAGGTCTTGCACTTCCGCATCCGAATTATTCGTCGCGGTCGAAATCGAGAGGTCCTGAACGTCCACAATGGTTCCGTCACACATCAGCACCGCGCGCTGAATTTCGTTCTGAAGCTGACGCACGTTTCCGGGCCAGTCGTAGCCACGCAATTTTTCCTGCGCTGCGGGCGTGTAGCCCGTCAGATTGCGGCCGGCTTGCGCGGCGTAACGTCGGAGAAATGCATTCGCCAGCGGCAAGATGTCCTCACGCCGCTCACGGATGGGCGTCAGATCAATGGATATGGAGCTGATGCGATAAAATAAATCTTCGCGAAGTTTTCCGTCTTTGATCGCATCTTCCACCTTGCGATTGGTCGAAGCAACTATGCGACAATCCGTTTTGTAACTGGTGCGTCCACCAACGGGGCGAACTTCCTTTTCCTGCAAAACGCGCAGCAGCTTGCTTTGCGTATCAATCGGCATTTCCGACAGCTCATCCAGCAAAAGGGTTCCGCCTTCGGCCTGCCGAAAGAGTCCTTCGCGATCGGCATTGGCGCCGGTGAAGGCTCCTTTGACGGACCCAAACAATTCACTCTCGATCAGTTCGCGAGGCAGTGCCGCGCAATTGATTTTAATCAGCGGCCCTTTATTACGTGGGCTGAGCGCATGAATCAAATCGGCGATGACTTCTTTTCCGGTGCCGCTTTCTCCTGTGATCAAAACCGACACATCACTCGGCGCAATGCGTTCGATCGTGCGAACAACCGTCTTCATCGCCTGCGACTGAAAAATTGGCGACGCTCCGCCACTCATGGTCGATAAAGCCCCCCGGAGAGCGCTCGCTTCATCATTGAGCCGCTTGTGCTCAACCGCCTTTTCCACGGAAATCAGAAGTGTCTTGTGGTCGAAGGGCTTATTTTGAAAATGGTAGGCACCGCGCTTGGTGGCTTCAACGGCAGCATCGAAAGTGGCGTTGCCGGTCAGGACAATGACCTCGGTCTCTGGCCATTGCTTTTTGATGATGGGCAACAGTTCCAGTCCGTCGCCGTCCGGCAGGACTAAATCCAGCAGGATAACGTCGGGCTGAGTTCCGGAAAACGATTCCTTCAGTTCGGCCGCGCTCGCCTTGGGCATTGGCTCGTAGCTGCCGGTGCGCAAGATTTTTACGACAAGCTCACGCACTTCGGGCGTGTCTTCGACCACCATGACTTTTGCTTTCATACCTTTTTGGAATGCGTTTCAGCGCAGGAACCGACAAATGCGTTGAACAGTGCTAAAAACTCTTTGTAGCGATCGTAAAGGCGTTCCGGATGAAACTGAACGCTGATCAAAAACGGCAGCATCTGCTCATCCTTCAATTCCATCGCCTCTACAATTCCGTCCTCGCTCGTTGCTGTGGGCTTTAATAGACCGGCCATTTGACCTATGGCCTGATGATGAGTGCTGTTCACACTCAATTTTTGTTTACCACTTACTCTGGCTAAATGTGAGCCTGGAGTCAATGTTACAGTGTGGACTTGTTCCATCTTTCGCTCCATCTGCCGGTGATTGAGAGCCCCTGGCACCTGGGTCGGGATATCCACGATCAAAGTGCCGCCCAGGGCCACATTTAGGATCTGGTGGCCGCGACAAATCGCCAGCAACGGCTTTCGTTGCGCAAAAACTTCGTCGATAATCTGCAATTCGGCAACATCCCGCTCCGGTTCCGGTGGGCCCGATTTTTCGGCGAGCTTCTTCGGCAGGTCAGGGGCGTAAAGGCTGGTTTGGATATCGTCACCGCCCGTGAGCATGACGCCGTCGCAACGGGCAACCATTCCGGCAATGATTTCTTTGGCAGCGAGGCAGGGGGCGATCACCGGGATCCCACCGGCCGCCACGATCGCCTCCGAATAGCGATTGGAAAGACTGATTGAGGCGTCCGCAAATTCGTACCCTTCTTTTTGCGTGCTCGATGAAACTAAAATGAGTGGACGTTGGCCCATTTAAAATTTGTGTGAGGGGAAGCGTTCCAAAATCATTCGTTTAACCTGAATTTCTGCATCCGGCGGCAAGAGCATCCGGGCCACCCGACGCTGCACGCAATCTAAAAGTTCCAGCCAATCTTCCAAAGGCGGTGTTTCAATCTCCTGCCACTGATCGAAGCGACGGAAGCGCGAATGGAAGATCCATTTCTTGCCCACGTGCTGGGCATAGCACTGAAGCTTTTGACCTTCTTCGTTAATACGAGTCCAACTGATTTCGGCTTTGGCCATGATAAAAAGTAAACTATTATTCCGGTAAATCCACGCTCGCCACGGCCATCGCGGCAATTCCTTCACCACGACCGATAAAACCCATGCGTTCGTTCGTGGTGGCTTTCACGCCGACCCGCGAGGGATTGAGCCCAAGCGCTTCGGCAATTTGAAATTTCATTCCGTCGATGTGCGGTTTGATTTTCGGTTCTTCCCCGATCAGCGTGGCGTCGATGTTGATAATCTTACCGCCGCGAAAGCTGACCTGTCGTGCGGCTTCCTGAAGAAAAATTTTGCTGGGAGCATTGTGCCAGCGTGGATCGGTGTTGGGGAAAAAGGTTCCAATATCGCGTTCGCCGAGGGCGCCGAGCACGGCGTCGCAGATGGCGTGCATCAAAACGTCGGCGTCCGAGTGCCCGTCCAATCCTTTGGTGTGGGCAATCTCCACGCCGCCGAGAATGAGTTTCCGGCCTTCGACGAGTTGATGGACATCGTAACCGATGCCTACATGAGTCATAACGGAGTTATAGCGACGTAAGATTTTTTAAACAAAAAAAATGTTTAGAATTTTTGCGTCCGGAGAAAGTTCGCCAACGCCTCAGGTGAAAGATGAACGAGCGAAAAGTCGCCAAGCGTGATCGTTTCCAGAGCATTTGTCGGGGAGAGGAAAGGAGAGAAAGGCGATGGGCTTTGCTTCGCGTAATGAATGAGCCAGACATTTTGGTCCGAATGTTTGGCCAACGACTCCTTCCAGGTTTTAGGGAAGTAGAAATGCGGTTCGCCCAGCGCTGGATCAATTCCAGAGTCAT
>JAQGOU010000496.1 GCA_028293445.1 Verrucomicrobiales bacterium
GCAGTCAAAAGACTTTTCCGGCCCAACATCCAGCCACGGAGTGCGGGCAGGTCGATGCCAGGAAAGTCCATCAGCACTCCACGCCTGTTGAATTCGGAAATGTCCGGCCTCGTCGTGCATCGTCAAAAATCCGATGTAGTAGCCGCCGCGCTGCATGACGAACATGAATTGAATATTCGACGTGGGTGGATCTTGTTCGTCGGCACGCAAAACCAACTGTTCATTTCTCCAGTGAATGCCGTCGTCACTTTGTGCCCAGGCTTGAACACGTTTGGCCGCCCAAGCGCCGGAAAGCGACGTACCGCCGCCGTCATCCTTGCCTTGATTTTCAGCGCGCAAAATAAAGTTTGTTCTCACCACTTCAGCTGCGCCATTCGCACGAAATTGTACCATCGGCCCTCCAAAACTCGCGGTGCCCTTATTATTCGTCGTATCGAAGGTCGGCATGTAGGCGACGAATGGTTTTCCTCCCACCGGATAATTGGTTCCAACAAGCGTGCCGCTTAACTCCCACAGCTTGTAGTAGGCAGTAAAACAATTCCGCCGGTCGTCCCACATGATGTGAATGATGTCGGAAGGAACAAACCAGGAAGGACTCAACGGATGTTCCGCCCAGTGAATTCCATCCGGTGAAAACGAAATGAACTCGCCATCATAAGTAAACCGCACACCGAGATAACGCCGCTCCGACGGCGTCGCCGGACGCGGATCCCGCACAATGGAGCGGGTGCCTTTCTCCGGATGAGGTCCGAGTGGAAGAAGATTCTTAGCGAAGGCACCCGCATACTTTTCAACTGCCAGGTCGGGCTTCGTCCAATGCAATGCATCCTGGGAGGTGGCGTAACCCCAGCGATAGAAATTTCCGGCGTAATCATAGGCGATATACCACATCCGCAGGTCGCCCGTTTTTTCGTCCTGCATAAGACGATTGCCCCAAAGATAGGGACCGACACCTTCCCATTTTTCCGTCCGACGCATCACCGGATTCGCCGGATGCTTCTGCGCCGGGAAAAATTTCTGCTGCAGATTTTTGGTGCGGGCAACAGTTGGCTCACCAAACAGTAATACACTTTCATCAGACTGAACGGCTCGAACCTCATGGGAAACACAGGCGAGCATCAAGAGCAGAAATAAAGTCGGACTGATGTTCATTGTCATAAAATAAAGGCTCCGTCCTGTCTGCGTATTTTCTACGGCGGAAAACCGAAGGAGAGTTTCACGGCGGAATATTCCGGATGAACGGATCCCGTTCGGGTGCGAATCGTCAGCGGCGGCTCCGCCCAACTCTCCCCACGAAATGTCTCCGGCAAATCGAGTGCGCGCATCATCACAAACAAACCGAGCAAAGGGGGTTCGCCTTCTCGAAAGATCACCGGACGCCAACGCACAATCACTAACCCCGCTTTCGCGACAGATTCTTTAACGCGGCGATGTTGTTCCACCGGGCTCACTGGAAAGACGCAAGCGAAGACACCACCGGTGGCCAGATGTTGCGCCGCGATAGAACAATAGTCAGCAATGTCGCCGCGCATTTCAAAACGACACGCCAGCTTTTGTGGATGATCACCCGTCACGCCGCTTCCAAGCGGGAAATAAGGAGGACTGCCAAGAACGAGCTCGAAATGTTCATCCGCCCGTAAAGCAGCAGGGTCGCGGAAATCCGAATGACGAATCTCGTAGCGATCGAGTAACCCGTTCCACTCTGCGGATTTCTTCGCCAGCCGTACGCTTTCCTCCTGGGCTTCAATCGTCACAAAGCGCGCAGCCGGGAGTCGCCATGCCGCGATCATCCCCACCGTTCCAATACCGCTTCCCAGATCCAAAACCGTTCGCGCTGTTGGACACCAACTAGTGCCATACCATGCGACCAAAACATCGTCGGTGGAAAAGCGGTGACCGTTCTTCAATTGGAAAAGACGAAAATAACCGCTGATCGCGTCGAGAGTTTCACCTTCCGCGGCGGTGGGCCCCCTGCCCTGTGCGCCGGGCGGAATGGGGCCCGGCTTGGCATATCCTTTAAAGATGGGTTCGGCGTAATTCATCCAACGCGAATGATGAAAGCAGATTGCATCCGACAACCAAGTTGTTTTCGCGGCCAGCTATTCTTTGGCCACCAGGAAACGAATCATTTGTTTCCCGGAAAAAGCGGAGAGATCGACCGCTCCGGTCTGGTCCACCGCAACAGGCTTGTCAGCGATTCTTGCCTCGTGAACTTTCCAGCCGTCCGGCAACCGCGCACGGAAGAGAACTTTCTGAGGCCGATTCCTCGCCGGGAGTTCCACTTCGGCTGCCACCTCACCTTTGCTCAGGTGCGACTCGAGTTTAAAGGAGACGATTCCGAAAGCGGTTGGTGCGCGATTTACGACAATGGTTTTCCCGTCGTCGAGCCATCGCTTCGGCGTTCCGTAAGCCAGGCGCAACGTTTCAGGGGTGCCGTCATTGTTCAGATCGAAATCCTGCACGAGCAAATGACGCAGCGTCCAAAGCCACTCGCCGTTACTGGCGGTGTTCGGCGGGCAATAGAATTGGCGTCCACCGTCGTCGAGAGGTTGGAGCGCAGTCCCTTCGGCGCCGATGAAAGTATTTCGTGTCATCCCGTGCGCGAGCATGCCGTAGAAATTTACCAGCGCTCGTTCCACATCATCCCGGCGCAGGCAGTCGTTCACATACCGCATTCCATAGAGCGGATTTGTGCGATGTTTTCCCATCCAAAACGTGTGATTCGCCGCCGCGGACCGAGTCAACCCCATGCAGAGGCCGCCATGTGTTTCAAAATATCGAGGAAGCCAGTTTTCCTTTTCCGTGCCCGTGAAAATTCCTGAACCGATGATGTAGTTCGCGACGAGGTCCCAATAGCTTCCAATGCGGGTTTCGGTGATCGGGTCGTGGATATCCTCCGCACCGAAGAGCGCGCAAGGAACAAACGGCGGTTCAGTTTCCGATCGGATACTGGTTGAAGCTGCGGCCAGAATATCTTTCTTATATTTCGAAGCTGCATCAGCGACCTGCGCTGCCATCTCACGATCGCCAACAGCTTCCAATACCGGAACCATATCGCGCAAGGCAGCCCAACATTTCGCATTTGAGCTGAATGAATAAACAGGCTGTTCAATGTCGGTGCAGTAATTATCCTTGGGCAAAAGACCTTTCTCGCCGCGGTGGTTCAGAATCCAGTCGAGCTCTTTTTGCCACTGCGGACGGAGGTTTTTCACGAACTCTAGGTCGCGGGTCTGCCAATAGAAACGGCACACGGTATCGAGCTTGTGGCTGGCGAAATGATTCGTCAGCCGTGGGTCGTTCAACTTAAGGATCACCGGGAGAAAGCGGCGCATGTCGTCTTCATAACCAAAGGACATTAACGGGACAGCCGCATCACTCGTCTCGGCAGCATACTTCTTCTCATATTGATTTCCGTGGCTGTAGTTGAGGTTACTCCCTTTGCAGATCATGAAATCTTGAATGACCAGATGCTTCAAGGCGTTGTTCACGAGAGGTTCCGGAGTTTCGATCGACATTCCTTTCGCCAAGGTTTGTAACCATGATTGGCGACAGACCTTGAGTTGTGAGTCGTAGGAAAACTTCTCCAATGAAAAATCGAGAGAGGCGTCGAGAGGCTGCGTGGGTATGGCGAACACGACGCGTTTCGGGATGTTGTCTTTGGAGATATTCAGATTCGCATGCACCGAACCGCGTTCCCATCTCCAGTTTTTGTCGAAATACGCTACGACTTCTCCCTTCGCGTTCATAGCCTTGCCATTGGTAAAAGTAATCGACGACTTTGGATCCAGGTCAGCCGTGATGAAGCCGGTCGTTCCGCCGACCAGTGAGAACGCAACATACATCACCCCATTCTCGGCGAGCGCAGGGTCAGTGCTCGCGAAGGCTTCCAGTCGATATACTTCCGGTGCCTCGATGGAATTTTGGGCCGCGGTTTTTGCCGAATCGTGTTTGGGTGTCGGGTGTTCGTAATCAATCTGCACAATCGGAAGGAAGCCCTGCGCAAGCTTTGGATGTTGCAACCGGCTCAGAACTTCTCCGAAGCGAAGTTCGTCCGGTCCAACGCGAAATGTGACGGGCGTTCCGAAGTCGTTCCAACCGCGCGCTCCACCGCGAAGATTGATGCCGCTCCCATTGGAAATCAGGCGTGCCTTCACCTTGGCATCAGGCGCACTGAGAACAATCGGGTAAAAATGAAAATCCGCATTTACGTAACGGGGTGGAGGCAGGAGTTTCTCCAGAAACTCGTAGGTTGCCCCATTCGTTTGGCGCATCGCTGCCTCGCCCCATAGGTCAAGCTTGGATTCGCGCACTTCATCCAGCGAAGGAAGCGCTCGCAGAGGCGGTGCGGACGGCGCGGCCAGCGCTATCAATGCGCACAAGCAAATCGTCAGGCGAAGCAAAAATACACGGGGTGACATGCCATGATTTTTACGTATTTACGACGGGAAGCAAATGCTTAGTGCAATCAGTCTGGACAACTTTTTCCCTCCCTTGAAAACCCTGCTCCGCGGAAACAAAGAGACGCGCGCTTTTCGATAGGGAAATGCTTTAAATGAAGAAACAGATGCGCCTCATGGCATCGCACATTGCGACGTGCGAGTGTCTAGCACTTGTTTAAAACAGTGCGACGGGGGACAAGGGCGTAGAGGGGAAAAAAGGGAATTCGCACAACGAATGTCGCATTAAATAAGTAAGGCGCACCGCTTCACCGTGGTGCGCCTTTTCTTTTTTCCCGGAGGCGAGTTAGAAAGAGCCTCGTGCTGGGCTGCCTTCGAGCCAAAATTGATTCAGCTCCGCGGTGAGTTGTGCC
>JAQGOU010000511.1 GCA_028293445.1 Verrucomicrobiales bacterium
AGACATCATCATCAAGTACAAAACCCTGCGTGGATTCAGCGCGCCGTATATTCCGGGCTGGGATTGCCACGGATTGCCCATTGAATTCAAAGTGACGCAGGAAATGCGCAAGGCCGGCGACACCAGCGCCGATGCCGCCACCATCCGCAAGGCTTGCGAGGCGTACGCCCGCAAATACATCGATCTGCAGCGCACCCAGTTCAAACGCCTTGGCGTGCTGGGCGATTGGGAGAATCCGTACCTGACTTTAAACAAGGAATACGAAGCGGATGAGCTGCGCATGTTCGCGGACATCGTGGAGAAGGGGTTTGTTTATCGCGGGAAGAAACCGGTGTATTGGAGCATCCCCTGTCGCACCGCGTTGGCTGAGGCGGAAGTCGAATACCAGGATCACATCAGCCAGAGTATCTACGTGAAATTCCCGGTGGTCGGGAAGCCGAATACGTTTGTCTTGATCTGGACGACGACCCCCTGGACGTTGCCGGCGAATCTTGCGGTCGCGTACAATAAAGATTTCGTTTACTCGCTCGCTCGTGTCGGTGACGAGAACTACATCATCTATTCCGGACTGCTTTCCACCGTCGCAGAGAAGAGCAAATGGGCAGCGCATGAAGTCGTTGGTCAAGTGACCGCGGACGAGTTGAGCAAGATGGAATATCAACATCCATTTGCTAATCGAACCGGAAAACTATTCCCGGCTGATTTCGTCGAGAGCGGCACTGGCACCGGATTCGTCCATGTCGCGCCCGGTCACGGTCTGGAAGATTATAATCTTGGGCGTCAGGTTGGTTTGCCGATCTATTCGCCAGTTGATGACGACGGACGTCTCGCGCACACCACCGATTTGCCCGTCGAGCAACAGATGCCCGCGGAACTCGTTGGCAAATCGATCCTCGAAAAGAATCACAAGAGCGAAGCCAACGAAGCCGTGCTCGCGTTGTTGCGCGAGAAGAATGCGCTGCTGCACCAGGAAAATTATTCGCACAGCTACCCGCATTGTTGGCGCAGCAAGACGCCGATCATCTTCCGCGCGATGGATCAATGGTTCATCAAGATCGATCACGCGGCTGAAGGAAAAACCTTCCGTCAATTGGCGATCGAAGAAATCGATCGCGTCAAATGGATTCCCGATTGGGGTGTCAACCGCATCAAAGGCGCGGTGCAATCGCGTCCGGATTGGTGCATCTCGCGCCAACGCACGTGGGGCGTTCCGATCCCGGCGTTTTACGATGCGGACGGCGTTCCCGTTCTCGATGCGCAAATTGTGCGCAACACCGCGAAGCTCATCGAACAACACGGTTCCAACATCTGGTTTGAAAAGTCCGTGGCTGAATTGTGGGCTCTCGTTAAGCCCGCGAACTGCACGGGCGCAGAGCCAACGGCGAAATCGCACGACACGCTCGACGTCTGGATTGATTCCGGTTCGTCATCGCGTGCGGTGATCGCGCGCCGTCCGGAAATCAGCGGCAAAGATAAACCGTTTCAATGCGATGTTTATCTCGAAGGCAGCGACCAACATCGCGGTTGGTTCCAATCGTCTTTATTGCTCTCCCTCGCCGGCAATGGCGCGGCTCCCTTTAAAACTGTGCTCACTCACGGTTTCATGGTTGATGCCGATCGTGAAAAGATCTCCAAGAGCAAGCAAGGGCAGGGGGGCTACGAAAAACCGCAGACCGCCGACGCTTACGTAAAGAAGTATGGCGCCGACGTGGTGCGGCTTTGGGTTGCGTCGCAAGATTATCGCAGCGACATCGTTGTGAGCGAAGAGCGCATCAATAAAGTCAGCGAGACCTATCGCGGCATTCGTAACACGCTCCGCTACCAGCTTTCGAATCTTTACGACTTCGATCCGGCGAAACACAGCGTCCCCGATGAGAAACTCACGGGACTCGATCGTTGGATCCTCTCGGAATTCGGGAAGCTCGAGAGTGATATCACGGCGGCTTACGACAATTACGAATTCCACGTCGTCTACCAAAAGATCAGCCAGTTCGTGGCCGTGGAACTATCATCCATCTATCACGACGTGGTGAAGGACCGCCTTTACACCGATCCGGCGAATTCTCAACGCCGCCGCTCGACGCAAACCGCGCTACATCGTCTCGTCAGCGGTTTGTGCAAAATGCTTGCGCCGCTTCTCGCGTTTACCTCGGATGAAGCGTGGGAATTTATTCCTGGCACGAACGGCAGCTCCGTTCATCTGAGCAAACCCAGCGCGGAGACGGCGACATTCCCGACTGTGGAAAAAGATTTGTGGCGCGCGCTGTTTGATTTGCGCGAGAAAGCTCTGCCAAAACTCGAAGAAGCGCGTCAGGCGAAATCGATCGGCAAAGCTCTCGAAGCGAAGTTGATTTTCAACAATGCGTCCGAAGCAGTGCTGGCTGGTCGCGAAGATCTGCGCGAGTTACTGAACGTGTCACAATTGCAGGTAAATCCCGGCACGGGTGATTTGCAGATTTCCGTGACGAACGCCGATGGCCAAAAGTGCGAGCGTTGCTGGCATTTCGAAACCGACATCGGTTCCCACGCCGATCATCCGACCTTGTGCGGTCGTTGCGTGGAAGCGGTGAAGCAGGCGGCGGCCTGACGCGAGCGCCACGCAGCGGGCATCACAAATCAAAAGCAAGTTAGATAAAGGCTCGCCCTCATCCTAACCTTCTCCCCCGAGGAGAAGGAATAGGGCTCGCGCGTCTCAGGTTTCTTTGATGATCGTCCGGCATATTCGCCGTAAAATGTTTCAAAAAGGCGGCGAATGATTCTCCCTCTCCTCGGAGGAGAGGGCTGGGGTGAGGACGAGCGTTCATCTAACTTTCCCCCTGCTGTTTTCGACATCCATTCTCGCGACCCTCTTACTGAGGCAAAAACAACAAAGCCCGGACTCAGACGAAACGTCCGGGTCCGGGCTTTGCTCGAAAACTTTCTTACGCCGCCTTCTCGTCTTTCAACGCTTCGGCTAGATCTTGCTCATGCTTGATACGCGCGGCGTCGATGTCGTAGTTCGTGTTGTCCGGGTGTTCCGGGTTCAACGGCGAAATCGCACGGAGCCGTTCGATGATCGGCTTGATGTGTTTCAGGAGGAAATCGACATCTTCGTCGGTGTTATAAATTCCCAGGCTGAAACGGACGCAACCACGGGCGCGCATCGGTGTCAGGCCCATCGCGGTCAAAACGTGCGACGGATCGAGTGAACCTGTTGTGCAGGCCGAACCGCTGGAGGCGCAGATGCCCACTCCGTCGAGGAGCAGTAGAATCGCTTCGGCTTCCACGAATTCAAAGGCGATGTTCGTCGTGTTCGGCAGGCGGTTTTCTTTTGAACCGTTGCGGAACGTATTCGGGATCGTGGAAAGGATCGTGTTCTCCAGGCGATCGCGCAAGGCACGGACGCGAGTGTTCTCGTCGTGCAAAAATTCTGTGGCCAGATCCGCGGCGCGTCCGAAACCAACGATGTAAGGAACGTTTTCCGTGCCGCCACGTTTACCGCGTTCCTGGTGTCCACCGATGATATACGGAAGATACTTGGTGCGGCGCTTCACATACAATAGTCCGATGCCTTTAGGCGCATGGAGTTTATGGGCGGAGAGTGACAGGAAGTCGACGCCGAGATTCTTCACATCGATTTTTAATTTACCCGGAACCTGCACGGCGTCGGTATGACAGAGCACACCTTTGCTACGGCAGATTGCAGCAATCTCTTCGATCGGGAAAATCACGCCGGTCTCATTGTTGGCGTACATGATCGAAACAATCGCGGTATCGGGACGAATTGATTTCTCGAGCAGATGCAAATCGAGCGAACCATCCGGTTCCACGGGGAGGAAGGTGACGTCGTAACCTTGCTTCCGCAGGAACTCACCATAATTGATATTCGCGGAATGTTCGACGGCTGTGGTGATGACATGCTTCTTGCCGGTGGAAATGAGGGCGCTGTGAATCGCGGAGTTATTGCTCTCAGTGCCGCAGCTCGTGAAAATGATTTCCTTCGGATCGGCGTTAATTAGCGCAGCGATTTTGGCGCGAGCATCTTCCACATGTTTTTGGACCTGGGCTCCAAATTGATAGGCGCTGGAAGGGTTACCCCAGAATTCTGTCAAAAAAGGCTGCATCGCCTGCGACACTTCAGGGGCAATTCGGGTCGTGGCGTTATTGTCGAAATAGTAAAACTTCCGCTGACTCATATATATGAACAGCAGTTTAAGCGCGACGCCAGAAAGCGCAAGAGCTTTGACTGCGCCGCTCGGAGGATGTTCAAAGTTCCGGGTTTCCGTGTTTAACGGGCGGATTCGAGGCAGTTTGAAGTTTGAGGTTTAAAGTTCGAAGTTCTGGAGGCGAGATTGGGTTTACGGTGTTTTTATTCTCAATTGCACGCTGCAATCGTGGTTGCTGGAAGTTTTAGGGTCGATTGCACGCTGCAATCGTGGTTGCTGGAAGTTTTGAGGTTGATTGCACGCTGCAATCGCTGTCGTTGGAAGTTTTAAGGTCAATTGCACGCTGCAAATGACCTTGAAAAGACCGTTGGGCTTTAAAAAACACCAAAAAGTCGCTTTTTTAGAGTCCTGACCATGATTTCAGTCCAAAAATGAGGAGCGTTGGTCCATCGGCATCGGTTTCTCTCTGTTTGAAGAGGGGGAACGTTCAAGGTCTCGGTTTCTTCCGATAAGATTCCGATGAGTCGCCTTTTGAGGGCGCTTCATCCAGTAGTTCCCTATGCCGCAGAGGATTGTCAGGTTAAACTGGAACGTTACGTCACTTTTCAGTTGTATAAACGCCGGTTCTTTTTCAGAATTTGACCTTTACAAATAAATTGCCTACATTAAACTAAGTAACATTAGTCAATAACTTATGATTAGTTCCCAGACCGCGCCAAAACCGTTGACCCGAAATGAAGGGCTTAAAGAAAACAGCCCCATGTTGGCCGGAACGATTGCGCAGACTCTCGCCGACGCCGCTGCCGAGCGGTTTTCCGACGATGATTACGAATTTCTGAAGTTTCACGGGATTTACCAGGGGGATGATCGCGATACGCGTAAAGTGGCCAAGCATTATCAATATATGATCCGTGGGCGTTTGCCCGGTGGTATCGTTCCGCCAGATCAATATATCGCGTTTGACGATATCGCGTGCCGTTTCGCGAACAAGACGTTGCGCATCACCACGCGTCAGAGTTTTCAATTTCATGGCGTCACCAAGACGGCTCTCGGGCCGCTGATGAAAGCGATCAATGCCGCGATGGCGACAACGATCGCCGCCTGCGGTGACGTGAATCGTAATGTCATGGCTGCACCGACTCCGGCGACGAGTCCGTTGGTGGATTTGATTCAGCAACATGCGAAGGAAGTTTCCGACGCGCTCGTCCCGAAAACCAAAGCGTATCACCAGATCTGGGTGGAAGGTGTCGAACTCAAGTTGACGGAAGAAGAAAAGAACTTCGTCGACCCGCTTTACGGCAAAACGTATCTGCCCCGCAAATTCAAAATCGCTTTCGCCATCCCGCCGTTGAATGACGTGGATGTTTTCACGAATGACCTCGGGTTCATTGCGATCATCGAGAATGAAAAACTCGTTGGTTATAATCTGACCGCAGGCGGCGGCCTCGGGATGAGTCACGGCAATGTGCAAACCTATCCGCGTGTGGCTGATCTCATTGGCTTTTTCCCGACGGATAAACTGATCGACGTTTCCAAAGGCGTGCTGACGGTGCATCGCGATTTCGGTGACCGCACGAATCGTAAACATGCGCGTTTGAAATACGTGATCGAAGAGCGCGGCTTGGAATGGTTCCGCAATGAACTAGAGACGCGTCTTGGTTTCAAATTTGCACCGGCTCGCGCTTACAAGTTCAGCAGGCAAGGGGATATCTACGGCTGGCACAAACAACTGGATGGAAATTATTTTCTGACGTTGTTCGTAGAAAACGGTCGTATCAAAGATACCGATACCTATCAGCTCAAGACGGCACTTCGTCGCGTGGTGGAACAGTTCCGTCCCGAGATGCGCCTCACGCCGTCGCAGAATTTGATCCTCGTGGGCGTCAAACCCGAGCAGCGCGATGCGATTGATAAAATTTTCGCCGATCACCATATCAAGACGGAGAAGCAGGGATCCAATACGCGGTTGGCCTCGATTGCCTGCCCCGCGTTGCCTACGTGCGGCCTTGCCCTCGCGGAAGCGGAACGCTTTTCGCCCGAGCTGATGACACGCATCGAAGGATTGTTGACGGAGCTGAACATTGCCGACGAAGAGATCGTGGTGCGTATGACCGGCTGCCCAAATGGCTGCGCGCGTCCTTACATGGCGGAGATCGCGTTCGTTGGTCGCGGACCTGGTAAATACCAACTGTATCTCGGTGGCAATGTTGAAAGCACGCGCTTGAATCAGCTTTGGAAAGAGAATTTGAAGGATGCGGATATCATCGCTGAACTCCGTCCGATGCTGACGCGCTTTGTCGAGACACGTCAAATCGGGGAACGCTTTGGGGATTGGATCGTGCGCAGCTGGTTCCAGGAACATCCTCCCGTGCCGCGTTTCGCAGGCGATAAAATTTAAGGTCGGGTCTTGCAAACAATGCTCACAGTTTCCGAAGTCAAATCACTGGCTGAACCGTTTAACAACCAGACCACCGAAGAAATTCTTGGGTGGGCCTGGAAATGTTTCGGCACACGCGCTGCCATCGGCACGAGCTTTCAGGGCGCTGGCCTGGTGATGATGCACATCGCCAAACAGAACAACCTGCCATTTCCCGTGTTCACACTGGACACAGGTTTGTTGTTTCCGGAAACGGTGGAATTGAAAAAGCGGCTGGAAGACTTCTTCGGCTTTGTCATCGAACCGCTCGTGGCCGATTTAACGGTGGAACAACAGAACGATGCGCAGGGACCAGAGCTTTGGAAACGGGAACCGGATTTGTGCTGCACGATGCGGAAAGTGTTTCCGCTGCGCAATAAACTGAGCGACCTCGATTGCTGGATTACGGGATTGCGTCGTCAGCAATCGGACACCCGTAGTGATGTCGGCATCATTGAATTGTATTCGTTCGATGAAGCCGCCGGGAAAGACATCGTGAAACTAAATCCGATGGCCAACTGGGCACGCGAAGACATCTGGAAATATATTCACGAAAATAAGATCCCGTACAATCCATTGCACGACCAGGGCTACCGTTCGATCGGTTGCGCACCGTGCACGCAAAAGAGTGGCAGCGGTGAGGACGAACGCGCGGGACGGTGGATTGGCTTCAAGAAAGTGGAATGCGGCATTCACACTTTCATGTCCAAGAAGAACGATTTTCAAATCTGATTCCACGAAACCATTCGTAGGCTGAATTTATATGGATTATTTATCCAAACTAGAAAACCAAAGCATTTACATCATGCGCGAAGCTTTCAATAAATTTGAAAAGCTCGGCATGCTTTGGAGCATCGGCAAAGACTCGAGCGTCCTGCTCTGGCTCGCGCGCAAGGCGTTCCTCGGACACGTTCCGATCCCGCTCGTGCACGTCGATACCTCCTACAAAATTCCCTCGATGATCGAGTATCGCGATCGCCTCGTGAAGGAATGGAATCTGCAACTGATCGTGGGTGGCAATGAAGCGGTGCTCAAAGAAGGGCGCACGTTTCCAAACGGCAAAGCGACTCGTGTTGAATGTTGCGGCACGTTGAAGAAAGACGCGCTCAAAGCAGTTCTCGATAAGCATAAATTTAACGGCGTTATCGTCGGCGTGCGTCGCGATGAAGAACCGACGCGTGCGAAGGAACGTTATTTTTCTCCGCGCGACAAAAACATGGAGTGGAACGTGGAAGACCAGCCGCCGGAGCTGTGGGACCAGTTTAAAACAGATTTCGAGAAGGACGCGCACATCCGCATTCATCCGTTGTTGCACTGGACGGAGTTGAATATCTGGGAATATGTCGAACGCGAAAACATTCCGCTGATCCCGCTTTATTACGCGAATGAAAAAGGGGAGCGCTTTCGTTCCATCGGATGTTATCCCTGCACGTTTCCGATCAAGTCGAAGGCGAGCAACGTTCGAGAAATTATTGAAGAACTGCGTTGCACCAAGACGCCGGAACGGGCCGGTCGTGCCCAGGATAAAGAGAGCGAAGACGCTTTCGAGAAACTCCGTCGTGACGGTTACATGTGATCTTCACCCGAATTATTTTTTCCTATGTCGATTGAATTGAATTCTTTGAACTTCGAAAAAGAAGTTGTAGCCCATCAAGGTAATGTCCTTGTGGATTTCTACACTCAGACCTGCAGTCCATGCAGGATGATGGCTCCAATTTTGGAAGAGATTGCAAAAGAAGTGACCGATCTCAAGGTTGCTAAAGTTGATGCCGCTGAAGACGGTCAACTCGCCGCGAGGTTTCGCGTATCTGCAGTGCCGACATTCGTTCTCTTCAAGAATGGTCAGGCATCAAAGCAATTCGTTGGAATGAAGAGCAAAAAAGACCTTCTGACTTGGATTAATTCCTGACTACTGCCTTTAACATGCAACAGACTTTTTCAAATCCTACGGAGCAGTTGAAGATCGTGATCGTTGGTCACGTCGACCACGGTAAATCAACATTTGTCGGTCGATTGTTCAACGACACCGGTTCGTTGCCCGAAGGCAAGCTGGAACAACTCAAGCTGATTGCCGAACGCCGCGGTGTGCCTTTCGAATGGGCGAACCTGATGGACGCGTTGCAATCGGAACGCGACCAGAACATCACGATCGATACGACGCAGATCTGGTTTCAAACCAAGAAGCGGCAATACGTCATCATCGATGCCCCGGGTCACAAAGAGTTCCTAAAGAACATGGTCACCGGCGCAGCCAATGCCGAAGCGGCGTTGCTGCTGATCGATGCCAATGAAGGCGTGCAGGAACAATCGCGTCGCCACGGTTATCTCTTGAACCTGCTCGGCATTAAACAAATCGCCGTGCTCGTGAACAAGATGGATTTGCCGAACTACTCGCAAGCGCGGTTCGACGAGATTGAAAAAGAGTATCGGGCATTTTTGCAGTCGGTGGGCGTGATACCTAAACTGTTCATTCCGATTTCCGCATATCATGGCGACAACATTGCGACGTTGAGTGAAAAGATGCTGTGGTACAAAGGGCCGACGGTTCTGCAGACGCTTGATGAGGAATTCAGAGTTTCCCAGCCACAAGAGAATCTGCCGTTACGCTTTCCGATCCAGGATGTCTATCGCTTCGATGAACGCCGCATTCTCGCAGGACGCGTTGAAGCTGGCTCGATCAAAGTCGGCGACAAATTAATCTTCTCGCCCACGAACAAGACTTCGACGGTCAAGACGATTGAACGTTGGAACGCGCAACAAAGTGATTCTGCCGCGACAGGGGAATCCATTGGTGTGACCTTGACGGAACAGATTTTCGTCGAGCGCGGCGCCATGGCCGCGTTGGAAACATCGCCGCCTTACGAACTGAGCCGTTTCAAAGCGCGTTTGTTCTGGTTGGGCCGCAATGCCTTCAAAAAAGGTAAGACTTACAAACTCAAGCTCGCGACGCAGGAAGTCGAATGCGAAATCGACACGGTTGAAAAGATTATCGATTCCTCGACGCTGGAAACGATTACCCGCGCAGGGTCAGAGGTTTTTATCGGACGCAATGAAGTCGCTGAGTTGCGCATTCGCACGAAGCGTCCCGTGGCTTTCGATGCGATCAGTGAAATCGTGCCCACGGGCCGATTTGTGATCGTCGATGGATTTGATGTGTCCGGTGGAGGCGTCATTCTGGACGATAACTATCCGCGTCGCACTTCGGACTCGCTGCACAAGAGCGATAATATTTTCTGGAGTCATGGCAAGGTCACGGCGCAGCAACGTGAAGGACGAAACAATCATAAAGGCTGCGTGGTCTGGCTCACGGGGCTTTCCGGTGCCGGTAAATCGACCATCGCGAGCGAACTTGAACGTGAACTGTTCAATCAAGGCAAACACGTCTACGTGCTCGACGGGGATAACATGCGGCACGGCTTAAACTCGGACCTGGGCTTTTCGCACAAAGACCGGACGGAAAACATTCGTCGCGTGGGTGAAGTTGCCAAGTTGTTCGCGGATGCTGGCGTCGTTGTCGTGACAGCGTTCATCTCACCTTACCGTTCGGATCGGGATTTGGTCCGCAAGATTACGCCGGAGGGCCGTTTTGTTGAAGTGTTTGTGAATGCACCGGTAGAAGTGTGCGAACAGCGAGATCCGAAAGGATTGTACGCCAAAGCGCGCGCCGGAGAGATCAAGGAATTCACCGGGATCTCTGCACCATACGAAGCGCCAGAGAAGGCTGAGTTGGAAATTCATACGGACAAGCTGACAGTGCCGGAGGCAGTTGGCAGGATCGTCGAATACTTGAAGCAGCAGGACGAAGATTTGTCCTATTCGATCTAAGGTTTCGTCCAGATAAACTAATAGATCGTATCGGGGGTATTACGATTCGCATTAGTGCTTTCTTGTAAGCTTTTTAAATCGATTTCGAATGGGGGTATGTCTAAAATATGTTTAGCAAATTAGCCCGAAATGAATTCGAAACCCGTTGTGTTACACGTTGAGGATGAATGGGATGACCAATTCATGCTCCAGCGTACGTTGAAGAAGGATGACATCGCCATCGACCTGCGAACGGCGAATCACGGGGATGAAGCAGTGGAGTATCTTTCAGGCAAAGGAAAGTTTTCTGACCGGAATACACACCCACTCCCGGCATTGATTTTAATGGATATTAAGATGCCGCGCCGGAGCGGTCTGGAAGTTCTCCAATGGCTCCGCAACGATTCAGGTTGCAAACGCATTCCAGTCATCATGGTGAGTTCCTCTCCACTTCAGGCTGACATGAACCGGGCGTATGAACTGGGAGTGAACGCGTATTTGATCAAACCGCTGGCCTATTTGCAGGTGGCCGAAATGCTTAAAAACAATCCCGGCATGTTTGAGCACCAACCGACCAAGGCCGATTAATTTTCTCTGCCAATCAACGCTTAATGTGTCAGCGCGTAGATAGCAATATTGAGCGCTAATTTCTGGCCGTCATCTGTGCTCACACCTTTGCCATCGTTGCAGGTGTTGTTCGCACTGAAGGCACAACACAATCCGTCTTCACACATCACTGCCACCAGGTTGCCCTGATAAAAAAGACCCTCGAGTTGAATGTCGCGTGGTTTATCGAGGCACTTCACCCGATCGATTTTGTAAAACGAGCGGTAGATCAAATGGTCGTAAGGTAACGCCTTCACCGATTCACCACCAAAGATGCGCGTGAACTCCCGGCGCCAGGCCTTGGGAAACTCAGGATTGGTGCAGCAGCCCGATCCGAAGATAAATCCGCCGTGACTGAAATACTTGCGCAGGTTTTCCATTTCAGCTTCCGTTAACACGAAGTCATCGTGTCCGTTCATAAACAGAAACGGCGTTTCATACAGCTGGGCATCGCTCAGCTTTACCTGTCGCTCTTCCTGGATTTTTAAAGTCGAGGCGCGAGAGACCAGCTTCATCAAATCATCGCCCACACCGCTGCAATCTTTGCCATCGTTCTCACTGTACTTGAGACGACCCATGAAGAACGTCGCGAGCTTGTCGTTCTTTTGGGCGCTCGCGCTGGCAGCAAGTAATCCAGAGAGCGCGATGAGAAATAGTTTTTTCATGAAAGTGTTGAATAGATCAAGCCAGTCCCCATTTCCGTCGCAACATCCATTCGCCGCAAAGGCTCCCTATCAATAATGTAAACGTCCAGAGATTCATGCCAGCTGGCATTCGGGTAACGCGGGATTCCTGGGCCTGTTCTATCTTCGTTTTGATTTGTGCTATCAGCTCGTTCCCGTCGCGGCAATCTTCTGCGCGCAACGCCATGCCGTCACTAATGGACGCCCATTGCTGAAGGTTCTCCATGTTGCGCGCGGAATTTTGCAGCTCAACATTCAAGGCCCGGATTTCGATCGTGCGAGTGGCGACCTGTTGTTTGGTTGAATCGAGGATGGATACCGTATAAATCCCGGCTTTCTCGGCGGGAAATGAAAAGTCCACCGGGCGAGAGGTTAGTAACTCGATGCTCTTTTCCGCGACGATTTTCTTCAAGTGATCTTCGACATGTGCGGTAAATTTAAGCGCAACGTCGGTTGCCGTGATGTCCTTTGGATTCGGCTGCTTCTCTAAAACCAGGCGGACGTCGTTACCCGGCCGCAATTCCTGGTCGGTCACATGAATCGCAATGTCCTGACGGCTGGAGTCTCCAAGGAACCGGAACAATTGGCGCCAAAAGCGATCAAACTGTTGTGGCTCGCAGTCACGGGCCAGACGCCAGCGCCAGAAATTTTGCACGGTAAGAATTGCGGTGAGACCTGCGCCGTAACGTTGCGAGGCCATGAGAATGCGGCGACCCTTTGGGCCTTCATCCGTTTGATGCAACGCCCAAACTTGGGCACCAGGCTTGGCAGAATCAACCCGACCATACTGAGTGAAGTTTGGCAGCTTTTTCCAAATGGCCTGAGACGCCCCAGTATCGCTGACTTGAAATACTGGATGGATAAGAGCTTCGTCTGTCAGCTCCAGTTGAAACGGTCGATCCAAACCTTCCACACCGCTTGCCGAAGAAGCGAACACGACGGGTAAGAGTTGTTCGAGCCTGCTTTCATGCCAGGAGGCGTCGAACGTTTCCGGACCGCCAATCATCAGGACGCCGCCCGAAAGTTCACCGCAAAACTTGCTCAGCAATTCCTGTTGTGGCGTTGAAAGATCTGCGGGCCGCACATTTGACAGGACAACGATTCGAAACGGCGCAATTTCTTCGAGAGTCGTAGGAAAGCCATTGAGCAGTTCTCCCGCGCTTTCGACGTTCTGACGGAAAATGGACTTACTGGAAGTGCGCGTCAGGCCGGTAACTTTGATCGCTGGATCGCCGCGTAACGCGAGGGCGATAAATTTATAATCCCAGGTCAGTGCGCCTTGCACGTAAAGGACGCGTAACTCCCGTTCGTTCGTGATGCGAACCGCCGTGCTGCCCGAATCGACGAGAACGGTTAGATTAGGAATGTTCGGCGGCACCAGCCGGACTTCATAATTGTGCGCCCCTTCTTTAGTCTCTTTGACGCGAAAGCTTTCCAGCCAAAAGCGGGAGCCTCTGCTGGAGAGGACCGTTTTCTTTTGTAAGAACTCTCCATCGCGCAAGAGGACCAGATCAAATTGTGGCAGATCATTCACGTTCACCGTCTGCAAATGCGCTGTTACGTTGAAATCAGTATTAGGGGCGGCAAGCGGTGCCGCTTCGACCTGTTCCATTGATAACGTCTGCGCGCCAATATCACTGCCAAATCCTACCCCGATAAACGGCACGTGCGAGTCGAGCAGTGACGAGAGCGCGCGCATGTTCTCGGTCTTTTCGTTGGCCGCACCGTCAGTCAAAGCAATCACCGCGACGGGCGTTCCGGAAGAATTCGCCAGGCCCCTGGAAATTGCACGACCCAGGTTGGTCCGTTTACTATCGGCCTTTGCATCGACCAGCTTTTGGCCATCGGCTGCTTCTGCCTCTTCACCGAAAAGAAAGGGCTGAACATCGAGCTTCGTTTCCTGTAACGCGGGTAAAAGATGCTCCCGCGTAAACGCTAAAGCCCGTTGGTAACGTGTTTGTTTGTCTTCTTCCAGGGACATGCTCTCGCTTTTATCCACGAGTAAAACAACGGTCTTCTTTGCACTGGTTGCACTCTGGCGTTCCACCCACACCGGTCGGGCGGCCATACAAATCAGAATCACGAGAACAAACCCGCGGAAGAGAGCGAGGGAGACGATCTGCTTCCTGGGAATCCCGCGCTTTTTCTGAAACCACACTGACCACGTCATCAGACCCGTCGCGAGGACGAGGCCAATCGGCAGGACTTGCGGTAGTTCAAAAACGAGCGTGTGCATCCTTATTTTGCTTCCGACAGTTTGCGGAAATACTTTTCAATCCGGCCGCGATACGCGGGCGGCAAACGGCTCGGATCGATGTTCGTCACGGATGGCTCGTTCGTCTTACTATGAGGATCCTTAACCTCAGCCGAAAAATCCTGCAGTTGCGTCATCAGCTTTTTGAGTGCGGCGACATCGACTTCATGACCCTTCTCCTTGAGTTCCTGGTCGAGTAACATCAGCAACTTCTTGGAACGCTCGTTTGAGCCGTAAAGGGTACGGACTCCTTCCTGCAAATTCTGCAGGGCTTCCTGTTCTGCCTTGCTTTGTTCTTCCGGTGAGAGTGGATGATTATTTTGCAATCGATTGAGCTATCCTTGCAGTTGTCACATGCATTTATCGAATGGGTCCTGCTCGTTCTGTTTCAATGCATCATTTTTCTTTGCTTGCTGAGTCAC
>JAQGOU010000577.1 GCA_028293445.1 Verrucomicrobiales bacterium
ATTGTACTTTTTCGGCAGTTTGTTGTAACTGTGAGGCCGCTCGACGTGCTGCCGCCGCCGGGTTGTTCAGTTCGTGCGCTAGACCGGCCGCCATGGTCCCGAGCGAAACGAGCTTTTCTCGCTGATGCGAGTAACCTTCCATATTGCGCATCCGGTTGGCCGCCACGCGGAAGATTTCTTGAGCAACCGAACGACAGCCGGTCATCATTCGCCAGAAGCTCTCTTCATCCAGGCGGAATAATCGAGCTGGCTTTGCCACTCGTGCCGTGGCGAGCCACGGAATGCCTAACAACAGCATGGTCTCACCCAGGTAGCTTCCCGCTTTGGTGACGCCCATGAGAATCGACTGACGATCGTAGATACGAGTGATGCGAACTTCGCCTTCAAGCAAGACGTGAAAGAGACATGTCTGTTCTCCTTCAGAAGCCAGGACCGTGCCCGGAGTTGCTCCGATTATTTCGCCGCCATCGAGGCACTCCAGTTGGGCGTCGCTCAATCCGGAAAACAGCGGAACGGAACGGAGCTGATTGAGATCAGTCGCAATCATAAGAGACCTAGATATTGGTGGACGAGTTTCACAGCCATTGCGCCTTCACCGACGCCCGATGTTACCCCTTTGGCTGAGCGATGTCGCACATCCCCAGCCACGAAGATCCCCGGCACACTGGTTTCCAGATAAAATGGGTCACGGTCAGCCGTCCAACCGGTTGGACGCCGACCATCCAGCATTAGATGCTGTCCCGAGATGACATAACCTTGAGAGTCTCTTTCCACGGTGCCGGTGAGCCAGTCGGTGTGAGGTATGGCACCCGCATAAATCAGCAGCGCATTGGCGGAGACGATTTCCGTCGAACTCGTCTTGTTATTCTGAATCGTAATGCGCTCACAATGGTCGACCCCTTCCACCGCAGTGACATTGCAATTCAATCGGACTTCGATATTGGTTGTGGCCGTAATCTGATTTTCCAAGTATTGCGACATGGTAGCGGATAAAGAATTGCCGCGTACCAACATCGTTACGTGATGGGCCAATTTGGAAAAATACATTGCAGCCTGGCCAGCCGAATTAGCACCGCCAACGATGTAAATGTCACCACCCCGATACGAGAACGCTTCAGTCATCGGTGCATAATAGTACACTCCGGCACCCATCAACCGATCCAGTCCCGGCACCGCCAGCTTTCGGAAGGCGATCCCGGTGGTGATCAGCAATGCCCGGCATCCGATCTCCGCTCCATCCGAGAGAGTCACCACGCGGCTTGGACCTTCCGTGCGAACACCACAGACTTCTTGCGGTGTCAAAATTTCTGCACCAAAGCGTCGCGCCTGCGCAACCGCACGCCGCGCCAGATCGTTTCCGCTGAGACCCATTGGAAAACCGAGATAGTTTTCAATGCGGGAACTTCGCCCCGCCTGTCCGCCGGGAGCCTCCCGCTCGATCAACAGCGTGTGGAGACCATCTGCGGCACCATACACCGTTGCCGCCAGCCCGGCCGGACCTGCGCCCACCACGACCAGATCGTAAAATGGAAACTCTGCTTTCGTTCTTAATCCCAATTTTCGCGCGACCTCGGGCACTGGTGGATTTTCAAGGAATGAACCGTCTGTAAAAACAATAATTGGCAGCGATGCCGGATCAGCTCCGGTCGTGCTGAGAAGTTGCTTCGCTGCTTCATCGGTTTCTACATTGAGCCATTGATGGGGCACGAAATTGCGGCCGAGAAAGTCGCGAATTTCACTGGAATGAGGGGACCATTGGTTTCCAATCACGCGCACCCCCTGAAACGTTGGATGATAGGACGCCTGCCAATCATCGAGCATATCATCCACGACGTCATAAAGATGTTCTTCGGGTGGATCCCATGGCTTCATCAGATAATGATCAATATGCGCGTTGTTGATGCCGCGTATGGCCGCATCGATGTCCGTATAAGCCGTCAACAAAGCCCTCTTGGCGTCCGGGTAAAGATCAATTGCTTTCTCCAGGAACTCCACGCCCGACATGCGCGGCATGCGTTGGTCCACGAGAAAGAGGGCCACCGGTTCATTACGAAGTTTCAGTTGCTTGGTTGCTTCCAGAGCGGACACGCCGGAATCAGCCGAGATTACTTTGTAACGATCGCCATAATGCCGGCGCAGATCACGTTCAACGGCACGCAACACATCTGGATCGTCGTCAACCGTCCAAATTACCGGCTTCATACGCTAAATTCTTAGTGCTCTGGCCTTGTGCCAACTGCGGTGAGAGCGTTGAGTAATGGAACAAATTCGTAGTCGCCCTCGTAGAAGACTCCGTTGATAAAAAAGCTTGGGGTTCCGTGGACGCCCGCTCGGGTGCCGCTCTGATAATCTTCTTTGACACGCTCAATTTGAGCGCCAGATTCAACATCGGCGATCAAACGTTCAGGATCGAGACCGATGGCGGCGGCGTATTCGGCAAGGTTTTCATCGTCCAGGGCTTTCTGCCTCTCAAAGAGCACGTCATGCATTTCCCAAAAGCGTCCGTACGCACCGGCGATTTCCGCTGCCTCGGCGGCATGCTCCGCATGAGGATGGGAATTAATCAGGGGGAAATTGCGAAAGGCAAAACATAGATTCTGCCCCAACTCCTTTTGCACCGCCTTGATGATTGGGTAGGCTTCGCCGCAATAGGGGCACTCATAATCGCCGTACTCAACGAGGGAGACGGGCGCATGAATGCGTCCGCGAATGTGATCGCGCCCCGCCACAGGCAGCACGAGCTTTGATCGTGGAACTTTGCTGATTGTCTCGGATTTCATCGTATTTCCTTTTGTTAATAGAGATTTGTAGTGAGGACTGACCGCTTCGGAATGCTGCGCCAGCACATCGAAGGGCTCACCCTCCGGTGGTGAGGACAATTCGAGATCGGGCTTTGCCGCTGATCATGCGCTCGTAGGCCTCGGCGACCCCTTCCAGCGGGAAGACTTCGTTCATCGTGCGCACGCCTGACAGCACACTGAATTTTAACGTCTCCTGGGAATCCATAGCCGTGCCGGAATAACCAGCCCGCGACGGATCGCGTGCCTGAGATCAGTGACATCATGCTGATGCTGAGCTGGTTCATTTCGAAGCAGCTGCAAAGGCTGTTGGCTGGAGGATCGGACTTGCAGATCGGCTAAGCCAGTCTTCGAAACGCGTGTCGCCGAGTTGCGCGTCATCGCCCGGAACAAGTGAGCGCTCGCTCAACTCCGTGCCAAAGTAGCGCGCGTGCGGATCGGCGATAACTTCGCGTGGATCCTTGCGCGCGCTGAGGCCGAAGCGAACGAGTTCATCGAAACCGAACTGCTCGGGCCCCGCTACCTCGACGATTCCATTCAACGGCGATCCCATGGCCACTCTGGCCACCGCACTGGCAACATCGTCAGCCGCCATGGGCTGGAAGCGCACGGGCGGCAGGTGAACGGTGTTGCCGTCGGTCGCTGAGTCGGCGATTCTCTTGACGAACTCGAAGAATTGCGTCGCGCGCACGATCGAGTAAGGGATCGATGATTCCTTAATCAGTTTCTCCTGAGCGGTCTTCGCGCGGAGGTAGCCGCTGTCGGGCAAACGGTCAGCGCCTACGACGGACAAAGCCACGTGATGTCCCACGCCGGCGGCCGCTTCATAGGTGAGCAAATTGCCAGTTGACGTCTTGAAAAACTCCATCACCGGCGCGTCTGCGAACGACGGTGAATTCGACACGTCGACCACCACCGACGCGCCCTCGAGAATCTCGGCAAGTCCTTCGCCGGTGAGGGTGTTTACGCCCGAGGAGGGTGACGCTGCCAGCGCCTCGTGGCCGTGCTCATCGAGCTTTGTTACGACCTTTGACCCGATGAGCCCACTGCCGCCAATAATCACGATCTTCATATTTGACCTTTCGTTTGTCGTCCGAAATCCGGACGAGTGATCTCCGAGACATGCCCGGAGTTGTGTTGAACTGAACTTCTCATTTTGTTTCTACCTGGTTCATTTCGGCACTGGCACTAGCACTGGAGCGCCCTGGTTCTTGACCAGGAACACCAGGAACTTTGCCGGCTCGGTGCTGCTGGCGTTCCGTCCAACGACATGAACATCGTCGAGGCCTTCATAAAAGGTCTGGCCTGGTGTCAGCGTTACCTCTTTGCCACCCTTGACCTGCATTACAACGGAGCCCTCCAGCACGTAAACAAACGCAGACGCATTGTGTCGGTGGATCGGATCCGCCCCGCCGGGAGCGTATTCCACGGTAATCATCTGGACTTCCTTGCCGGGAATGTCCTTCAGTTCTTTGGAAATGAGAGGTGTGACCTTTGGCTCTGGAGCCGCAGCCGCGGCCGGTGCCAGACAACGAAGAACCAGAAGAACTAAGATTAATTTTTGAATCGTCATAGTTGACCTTTCTGCTGTCGCCCGTTTGGGCGAGCGTTAGCGCTCTTCTCACTCAGGTTTTATGCGGGCTCCCGCTCTCACGACCGGAGGAATTTCAGAAGTTCGGCATTCACTTGATCCTGATGCGTGGACGTGATGCCATGCGGTGCTCCGGGATAGTAGATTTCCTTTGCTCCCCTGATGAGCTTTGCCGACTTCCTGGCCGAATCCTTGACGGGTACGATCTGGTCATCTTCGCCGTGCAGAACTAACGCCGGGACATCGATCTTCCTGAGATCCTCAGTGAAGTCGGTTTCGGAAAAGGCCTTGATGCATTCGTACGCGTTCTTGAGGCCGGCCTGCATGCTCCAGAGCCAGAACTGCTCCAACGTTGCCTCGGAGACCTTCGCGCCGGGTCGGTTGGCGCCATAGAACATCAGGGCAAAATCTTTGTAGAACTGCGAGCGGTCTTTGGCGAGGGCGCTTCGCAAGCTGTCGAATACCTCGATTGGCAGTCCCTCGGGATTACCCGCAGACTTCAACAAGATCGGCGGCACCGCAGAGATGAGGACTATCTTGGCAACCCGCTTCGTACCGTGCCGTCCGATGTAGCGTACGACTTCTCCGCCGCCGGTCGAGTGGCCCACCGCCGTGATGTCCTTGAGATCCAGGGCCTCGATTACTGCTGCCAGATCGTCGGCATAGCTATCCATGTCGTTCCCGGATGAGGCCTGGCTGGATCGGCCATGGCCACGCCGATCGTGTGCAACAACGCGGAAGCCGTTCTGCGCGAGGAAAAGCATTTGGCCATCCCAGGCGTCGGCATTCAGCGGCCACCCATGTGAGAACATTACGACCGGGCCTTTGCCCCAGTCCTTGTAGTAAATCTGCGTTCCATCTTTGGTTGTGACGACGGATGCCGTCGTATCGCCTGCTCTCTGCGTCTCAAGATTTCGTTGTTCGGCGACGCTTGGGCCGTGTTCACTTTGATGTCTCGGTTTCATAATTGAGTTCGGTTTGTTTGATTCTTGGTTTTTGCAGATCCTTGTTTTACGGAACTAAATGAGTAACCGACGTTCCTTAACCTGTCGGCTCACGAGCGAGTCGCCGTGGGCGATTCAAAGCAGGTTTATCTCAACGTCGATGTTCCCTCGCGTGGCTTTGGAGTAAGGGCACGTTTGGTGCGCTGCATCTACGAGCTCTTGGGCGACGTCATGATCCACACCCGGCAGACTGACGTTAAGCCGAGCCTGGAGGAGGTAACCTCCGTCCATTGTCCCTAGGTCCACTTCGGCATCAATGGCGGCGTCAGACGGGAGTTTTATCTTCTTTTTACCAGCCGCCAGCTTGATCGCGCTGAGGAAACAGGCCGACCAACCCGCAGCGAACAGCTGCTCAGGGTTGGTGCCGGTGTCCGGCGCTCCGGGAGCCGAAAGCTTAACGTCGAGGCGGCCATCCGAGGTGCGCGACGAGCCGCCTTCCCGGCCACCGATGGTGTGGGCCTTGGCGGTGTAGAGCACTTTTTCGGGGCGGCCTATGGTTTCTTCGGGCATTTTCGTCGTATTCATAATTGGATTTCGGTTTGTTTGAGTTTTCGTTTTTGCAGATTTTATTTTACGACTCCAAGGTGAGTCTTGTTCCCAGGAACTGATCGCATGAGATCGAACAGAAGACATTTCAGGTTTCGCTCCGACCCTTCTGATCGCATCAGTGATGATAAATCCCGAAGAAAACGATCGTCCTCTTCACTTCAGATTTCTATTCGAGGTTCTGCCTTTTTCCTACAGCTGCGATCCCCCGATCGTTTGGTCTTCCGATAAGTTCATGTAAGTCCTGGAATTAATCACCGATGTTCGCGCGGCGCTGACGCAAATCCGTTCGAGGCCAGTGGTTACGAACAATTAGTGAAGGCGAAAGGCGTTTTTCATGTGACGGCTTGTTATTCTCAGCCAATCAACGCGCTAGCTCGATTTCAAATAGGACGTCAACGATCAGCGGCGCGCCAATGGGCAAACTTTGCACTCCGTAGACCAACCGAACGTGGCCGGCCTCTGGCCCGAAGATTTGCACAAATAGATTTGACGCACCGTCTGCAACGGGCGCGTGGTCGACAAACTGCTCGGTTGTTGCGATCAACACCGTCAGCTTAAGAAGCTTTTTAAGTCGATCCAGAGAGCCTAGATGTTGCTTCGCCACCGCAAGTGCGTTGAGCGAAGCAATGCGCGCAGCTTCCTGACCCTGCTGAACCGAAAGGTTTTCGCCGAGGCGTCCAGAGATCACGAGCTTCCGGTCTACCACCGGGAGTATTCCGCTGAGGAAAAGCAAATTCCCGGCATCCGAAGACTCGACGTAAGCCCCCAACGGTGTCGGGGGCGCGGGCAGCACGAGTCCGAGGTCGCTCACCCGCGAACCTGGATTGCGTGCGACAGGTTTATTACCACTTCGCGCCAGCATGAGCTCCTCCATCAATTCGAATATTTTCGCCGTTCACCATGGGTGCCGATTGCAGATAGAGCAATGCATCCACGATCTCCGAGATTTGCACCAGTCGCGGAATAGGATGGAGTTTTTTCAGAGACTCGTGGTCGTCGTTGGCGTGCATCGGAGTGTCAACGACGCCGGGTGAGATCGTATTAAATCGAATCCTGTCGGCCACGTATTCCATCGCCAAGGCGCGGCTGAACGCCGGAATGGTAGACTTGCTGATAACGGGAAGCGAAATGTGCGCACCAGCCAGCGGCTGATCGACCAGAACCGTCGAAATACTCACGATGTGCCCGGACTTCTCTTTGCGCATTTGCGCAACCACCTGCTGCGTTATGAAAAAATATCCGGCGACATTCGTGCTGATCATCATTTCAAAATCTTCGGGCGTATAGTCGGTGAATGGCTTCGTAATGTAGATGCCCGCACAATTGACGAGAAGATCGATGCGGCCGAAATGCCTGATAGCGGCATCGGCCACTGTTATCGCCGCATCCTTTTTGCTAATGTCGCCGTCCACCAGGACGAGATCCCCTGAGGCCTTCACCTCCTTTGATTTGCTGATCGTGCGTGAGGTGCCCACGACATGGTAACCGCGTTCGAGAAGTGCCCTGGTTACTCCCAGGCCGATGCCGCTCGATGCGCCGGTAACGATGGCCGTTTGATGTCCGTTACTTTTTGCATTCATAATTTTTCCCCATGGTTGCGCGGCTCGCCAATGTTCAATCTTGCGTCGCTCTTTCCTCAAGAGGGCTTGAACGTCAGCCACCTTTCGCAATGAAACCTGGAACTCCGGTCTCTACCACCGCGTTGAGCCTGCTTCTGATTTGAATTCGATTGATTTGGTCAACGGCAACTTCTGGAATCTCAGAGATGTTGTAGTTCTCGCGAGCTCGCTCCAGGGTTTTTGCGGTGGTAAGGACGGCCGTTCCACGTTGGATCGCCCAGGCGAGCAGGACTTGGGCTGGGGTCAGAGAGGTTTGCCGGGCGATGGCCAGAACTGCCGGATCTTCAAGTGGGCCAGGTCGTATTCCATGACCTAATGGCGCAAATGCCAAAAAAACAATGCCCTTCTGCTTACAGAACTCCAACAGCTCCGTCTGAGGCAGATACGGATGCGATTCAACCTGGACCACGGCCGGTTTGATTCTTGCGGTCTCATAGAGCGGCACCAGGTTTTCAAGAACGACATCGGATAATCCAATAGCTCGGCACTTACCCTGATCAGCGAGACTTTCCATCGCTCTCCAGGTCTCAAGAAGACTGACGCCACGGTCATAAATGATATTCCCACTTTGGTCTCGCGGCTCCATGTTGTTTCCTGGTTGAAACGCGAAGGGGGTGTGGATCAGGTAAAGATCTACGTAACTGATTCC
>JAQGOU010000593.1 GCA_028293445.1 Verrucomicrobiales bacterium
TAGCCGAAACGGAATGCCCAACAAATGTTTCATATGCGGTCGCCGAGTGGGGTGGGCCTTTTATAGCTGGCTCTGGCTGAAGGGTCAACGCTCAAACGCTTGGTCTTATCGCCGGGCGAAATCGAAAGCGTGAAGAAAACGCCAGGAATCCAAACGCCAACATCCACCAATTGCCAATTTCCGCATAAAGGGAGCGCCTGGGTGGGACATAAAGAGGGAAAGCCGTTTCCGTTTTTGTGAAAAGGGCCGTGCGTGAGCCAGGCACGATTTGCCCGGTTGCCTGAATATGCGCGCCAATCCCGGAATTCGTGACACGGACCAGCGGCAGACGATATTCAGCGGTCCGAAAGAGTGTCAGTGCCAAATGGATTTCCGAGGCAGATGTTCGCAGGAACCAGCTGTCGTTCACCTGGTTCACGATCACATTTCCGCCTTTACCCACGAACTGCCGTGTGAGGGACGATGACGTTCCTTCGTAGCAGATTAAAGGAATGAGGTGAATGCCTGGCTTCACCTCGAAAATTACGGGACCAGCGCCTTGCAGAACACGTTGGCTTTTTGGGAACCACGCGCGTAACCACGGAAACTTTGATTCTCCTGGAATGTATTCGACCACTGGCACCCGTTCGATCTTCGCGTAATTGCCGGAAAGATTCCGGTCAGCGTCCAGGAGGAGCGCGACGTTATATCGTTCCGGCGCAGTCTCACCGGCCTTTGCAGGATCGAAGGCGTCGGCGTTCAGCACTACCGGCTTGTGAGTTTCGCTGATCAGTTTGCCGACCGCGCCCCGTCGGGCCGTGTCGTTGTTAAACAGGAATGTCGCGGGATTCTCCGGGAAGGCGAGTAGATCGATTTTGGAATTTCTTTGCACCAATTCCTTCGCCTGCTGTACGGCGGTGTAGAAGTCGTTGGTTTGCGCGTCGGGTGCAGGCTGGCGGGCGATTGTTGTATGGATTGGAATATTCGGTTGGATCGCGCCGACTGTGAACCAGTGATCCGATGGTGCTGCTTTCATTGCGGACTCGAACTGTTGCAGTCGAATGCCGCCATACAGGAGCACCGCGCCGACTACGACAAACGCCGCGACCAAAGGGTTACGAGCGCTTTGCCCATTTCGAAAAGCAACCAATCCGTCAGCAAGCAACCAGTTTACCCATAAAATAAAAAACAACAGGAGAGGTGCGCCGCCGAGTTCGAGCAGTTGCAATACGAGCGGATAACAGTACTGCGTGTGAGCGATGCTGCCCTGAAACACCGGCGTGAGCCATGTGATCGCCATGGTGAAAATAGCCGCGTCACGGGCCGCACCCAGGATGCCTGGGTTGCGTTTCCATCGACAAACGACAACACCGGCGAGCGCATACGGCAGGGCCATTAAAAGGCATCCTGCCATGATGAAAAGTTCCGCGCTTGCAACTGACATGCCGAGCATGTCGTGTAACGGCGCATACAGCCACCACACGGAAGTAAACCACCCCAGCCAGCCAAAAATTCCCGCCAGGAGAAAGCTACGCAATCCGTTGGTGTGTCGCAGCTGAAACAACATCGGAACCATAACCACCCACGCCAACCAAGGGCAGGGCCGTCCAGGCATACACAATGCAACGACCGCCGCGGAAAGAACTGTCAGGACAATTCTGCCGGTGAACGAGAACCCACCACGAGGTTTCCCTGGAACGGTTCCGCGCTCAGAAGCGCATTCATTCACACCCGACGGCATGCAAACATTCAAAGCAAACCTGGACGGGAAATAAAGCCAGAAGCTTGAACACAGCAAGCGAGCCTCGCTTTTTTGAAGGCACCAAACTACCGTCCTCCCGTTTTCCAAATCACATGAAAAAGACCATCGTCGTCCGTCTTCACACTGTGGCTATCGCCTTAATGGCTCTCCTTTCCAGCCACGTTTTCCCCTCACGGGCCGCAGCCGAAGAGCGAAAGCTTGCGACTTTGGAAGAAGCGTTGGCGGGTAAAGAGGATCTATGGGGTAAGGCCGCGATGCAGCAAACCAATGGAGCGAGTTATGAATTCTTTCGCGACCTGTTGCCGCCCTTGCGTTATGTGAATGCCGCGTTTCGGCATTATCCGATTGTTCTTTCCGCGCCGGGAAGTTTGATCAAACCGAGGCTCGTCTCGAACGGTAGCGCCATCAACGCACGCGCGAACCTGAGCACATGGCGGGAAACCGGGACGCTCGTTTCTTTTTTTGTTGGCGCAGGCGAATCTCCGTTTGGGCAGGACCTTGAGCATTTGCAGGGACCGAAGTATCTCGCCGGCTATTTACCGATTGTGGAATTGGATTATTCCCACGGTGGAATGAATTATCATCAGGAAACATTCGCCTGCACTCAGAAGCCCTTCGCCGAACACGGCGTGCTCTGCTCGGAATTTTCCCTGGCCAAAGGCGCGAGCGGAATCGTCACGGCATCGCTGGATGCGAAGGCGGACGCACATTTAGCAGGTCAAACTCTCTGCGATGAGAAAGGGCGAGTCCTCGTCTGGTTTGATGACCAATGGAAATGGAATGTTGCGGAGAAAAAACTGGTCGCTCACCTCACCAGACACGGCAAGGCATCTTTGGCGGTCGCGTCGTCGCCGTTCGATGCAGCCGGGGGAAAGGCGTTTGAAAATTTCCGTGTCGAAAAAGAAAAACAGGCGTGCGCGAAGCAATGGGAAGAGATTCTTGGCAAAGCGGCTTTGGTCAATGTTCCTGAAGCAGTGGTGAACAATGCGTGGAAAGCTTCGATCGTCAGTTCATTGATCCTGCTGAAGGGCGATCAACTGAATTACAGCGCGGGCAATGCGTATGAAGTCATGTATGAGTCCGAGTGCGGAGACGCCGTGCGGGCGTTGATGTTGTTTGGAATGACCAATCGCGCCAAGACAATGATTCCGCCGCTGCTCGATTACGGGATTAATCCCGGACTGAGATTTCATGATGCGGCGTTCAAGTTGCAACTCTTGGCGCACTACTATTGGACGACTCGCGATGCTGAATTTGTCCGGGCACAAAAACCTCGTTGGACGCGCTTCGTCAAAATCCTCACCGACGAACGCGATGCGAAGAATGGCTTGTTACCCGCCGAGAGTTATTGTGGCGACATCCATGACAAAGTCTTTTCGTTAAACTCAAATGCCAATGGCTGGCGTGGTTTGAGTGACATGGCGAACGTGTTGGAGTCCATGGGAGAGCACGAAGACGCACAACGAATTCTGGGAACGGCCAACACCCTGCGCAAAGCCACTCTGGCAGCGGTCGAGAAAAGCGAACGGCACGATGTCCAGCCGCCGTTCATTCCGATCGCATTATTCGGCGCTGAGAAACCGTACGATGTCCTGACGAGTTCAATGCTGGGGAGTTACTGGGATTTGATGATTCCGTATGTCATCGGCGCGCAGGTGTTTGATTGCGGCTCCGAGCGCGAAGCCTCGATGTTGCGTTACTTGGAACAGCACGGTGGTCTTTGCATGGGGATGATTCGCTTTCATCAACATTCGGGATTATTCGCGAATGAAGATGGCGTGGATGATTGCTATGCGTTGCGTTACGCGGATGGATTGTTGAGACGCGATGAACCGGAACGCGCACTGGTTAGTTTCTACGGCAAACTCGCGCAAGGGATGACGCGCGACACTTTCTTGAATGCTGAGGGGACAGGCCTTCGCCCTCTGGATCGCTTTGGTCGTCCGATGTATTTGCCGCCGATCACCACTGGCGCGGGATTCTTCCTTTCCACGCTGCGCTCGTTATTAGTGCAGGATTACGATCTCGGTAACGATGGTCGTCCGGAAACCTTGCGACTGTTGTATGCAACGCCACGGCGATGGCTCGAGGATGGAAAGACCATCCGCGCCGAACGAATGCCCACCGCGTTTGGCGAAGTCTCCGTGCTGGTGAAATCACAATTGCGCCAGGGAAAAGTCACGGCCGAAGTTGAATTGCCGCAACGAAATGCAGCGAAGCAGATATTATTGCGTATTCGATTGCCGGAGGGATGGACATTGAAAAGCGCACGCGTCTCGGGGAAGGACCTGCCATTAATCGGAGCCGACGTCGTGGATCTTTCGTCTTTAAAAGGAAAACAAAAAATCCAATTCCAAACGGAGCGGGCAGGGCGGTAATTGCCGCGGAATGGCCCTGGACTGCCGCTGTGTCATCACGGCTTTGCCAGGATGCTTTTCAAAACTTTTCCATCGGCACCGGGGAATTCTTGTCCCAACAAATGAGCTACTGTGGGAGCAACATCGATATTATTCATCAGACCGATCTTCTTCCCTTTCGCAATGCCCCGCCCGGCGGCAATGAACAAAGCATTCATTTTTGGATTGCTCGAAAGATAACCGTGAGCGCCTTGCCCACGTTCGCCGACCGGAACAATCGTTTTTTCCAGCAGGTCCATCGCGGAAAAAGCATAACCATCCTTCGCAGCCAAAACTAAATCAGGCATCCCTGGATTTGTCTCGGGCGATGGATAACCCAAGCGGGCAAAATCTTTGGGTTCGATGATCTGATCGACGCCTTCGTGTTTCTTGAACAGTTTAATCACGCTCTTCCGATCCGCCTCTTTCGTTTCCTTTGAGTGGAGATAAATCATGGCGGAGCCGCCCTCGGAAATCAGCTGCACGCGACTTTTACCGTCTGGCTTGTCGAGCAAACCTGCTTCGCGCAAAACTGTAATCCCAACGATGTGTTTGTAGACGCGCGCAAAGCCATGATCTGCCGTAACCAGAATCGAAGTGCGCTGTCGCAGGCCAGTTTCGTCCAGCGTTTGCAGGACCTCGCCAATATGTTGATCGATTAAGCCGAGTGCCGCGTACGCTTCGGGACCTTGCGGGCCAAATTGATGCTGAGTGCTGTCGAGTTGCAGGAAATGTAACAACATCAGATTCGGTGGTTGCGTGCGCAGCAAGTGACAGGCGGTGTTGGCCCAGATTGTATCCCGCTTGGCGCCCGTTTTGTTCATAAAGGCTGCTTCACTGGAATCGTCGAGAATCTTTAGCGCCATCAATTCTTTGACGAGCCGCGGAGTGGTGTAGCGAAGCTGGTCCTGCACATCCGGAAACGTGATGTCCAGCGTTTTAGAACCGACTGTGCAAGGCCAGTTCACGCCTGCGGTGCTGTAACCTTTTCCGTGCAGAAAATCGAAAACCGTCGGGACGGCGATCAGTTCCGCCTGGGTCTTTTCCGATTCACGGCTCAGTCCGCCTTTTTCATTGCGAACCATAAGGCCGTTATAGAGAACGGAATGCTTCGCTGGCGCGACGCCGGTGATGAGTGTCGTATGGTTTGGCCACGTCACGGCGGGATTGGAAATCCTCATCCCCTTCGCAACTACGCCTCTTGCCGCGAGCTTGCGAAGATTCGGTATCGGTGCTTTCGGGTCGTTGAAATAATAGGCGGCCCCGCCATCAATGGTGATGAGAATGACGTGCTGATTTGTATCTATTCCCGTCGCGGCATTGGCAGCGAGGTTTGCGATCATCAAAACTAAAACACAAAGACGAAGCATCTGCCGAGAATGACCCAGAATCCTGGACAAGACTACAACTTCGTCGCATGCACGGCAGTCCTTGGTTCAAGCTGGCTGAAGTGCGGTCGCGAGTGTCGTGCGCAGTTGGTCCTCGTAGTATTTCGCGGCACGTTCAAGTCTCTCGCACTCCCTCGGATCGGAGAACGTAGTGGCAAGACGACAAGCCCCGAGTCGAAACGCGGCATACGCGGCCGTGTAAAAGGCAAGTTCCACCGGAGCGAAGTGGAAGCCATCTCTGTCTAAATGGCCGAGGAATGGTTTGATCATATCTTCTTTCAAGTCCCATTCAACAATCGTGCCCACAACATCCCAGTGGATCGGTTGCGGTCCTATGAGGGTGTGATCGCAATCATGTCCTGTGCAATTCGTTTTCACCAGTTCACCTGGAGTTGTCCGCACCCATTCGTGAGGCGCCATCTGCCCGTCGCTGTAACGCGGAATTCCGATCGGTGGCGTTATCACTCGAGACAACTCCCGAGTGAGTTCAGCCACGTTCTCTCCAAGACTTTCTCCTGTGTTGTGAAACAGCATGTTGGAAAGGCGAGCGAGACTGGAGCGGGCATCGACTTCGGTGAGCGGCTTTCCTGCGGAGAAGGCGATGTAGCGTGCGAGTTTCTCAAGCAGATGCGGAACAATGGAATCAATCGCTCGCAACCTCTGTCCTGTGATCCAGGGCGTACCGACAAAGCCGTGGCAAACGCCAAGCGGGCCAGGGATCTTCAATCGTTTTGCGCGTTTCCTCATTGTTGCTGCGACAGCCTGGCTCAGGTTCCAAGAAGAGTCAGGGCTGATGGCGAGGCCAAAAAACTTCCAAAGGATCGCCGGGCCTTCGCGCGATCGGCAAAGAAACTTCATGCGTTCAAATTGGGGTGCGACAGCCGGCCAATCTGATGTGGAAGCGAACGCCACCTCACGCCATTTGCCGGCACTGAGGTCTATCACTTCGATGTTCTCAGCGAGATGAAGTAGTTTTTGTGTTTGGAGCGCCAGTGTGCGTTCGATGGAATGGTTCTGCCAACGCACGCGTTGAAGAGCTACGACAAATTGTGGGATGGTTGACCACCACGATCTGACTTCGGCGTTGGCCGAAACGCCCGGTCCATGAGCATGTCCTGGCAGAAAAGAAATATGTGCCGGTGACACTCCGATTCCACAAAGAGTCGCCGCGACAGCGGCCATCGACGAACCGGATGCGCCTGGGCCTTCGTCGATGACCAAAGCCCAATCAATCTGTTGCAAAGAGGCTGGATCCATCTGCACCTCGCGTCGAAAGGGATGTCCATGGGGCCGCACCGTCAGGCGTTGAGCTTCCCACCCGAGCGCACGCAGCATTGCGGTTACGACTGCGGACAGGCTTGTGCCGATGCTGCGGATTCCTACGAGCAGCACTCGTCTGGAGGAAAACTGCTGGTGGGCTTGTGACCAGTCGTTCGCCGCCAAAGCATATTGCTCAGGAAAAAGAGCGTAGAATGCGAAACCTTCGGGGATTTTCACCGTGAGCTTTGCTTTGGGC
>JAQGOU010000606.1 GCA_028293445.1 Verrucomicrobiales bacterium
CTTGTACCGGTACAAGGTGGTTTCCAATGATGGCGAGGTCACGTTGTACGGGTACAAGGCAACTTTTTATCGTCCGGAGACACCTTGTACGCGTACAAGGTCTCTTTCGGATCGTGGAAAGTTGGTCTGTACGCGTACAGGGGAGTTCGCCACGACGGAATTTTATGGAAAATGCGTACTAATCGGATTTCCCACGACGGGAAAGTCGCCTTGTACGCGAACAAGGTTCCTGTCGGGCGTTGTTTATTAGCTCTTTATGCTAAAAGCGGGGAATTTGCGGCTAAATGCCTGAAGTTGGCGGCCGAGGAAATTTCAGGTTTCGTGCCAGAATTCAGGCGAGGCAATGTCGGCGCATGTTCATCCCGGAACGGTGTGGGGACGTTCCCGTCCCCGGTTGCGAAAACCAACGAAGATGGAAGGAAAAATCTTCAGGGGACGAGACGTCCCCTCTCCAAAATTCACCGTTCGTCGATCGATTCCCGTCAATAATTTCGTAAGTCCTCTGACCTTTTGACATCACGGATGCGGCGTCTCTTTATAATGCTCACGGAGAATATCCCGGCCAAAGTCATTTCCGAAATCACGCCAAACAGTATGGACGTGGTTGGCGTTGTTCTGAATATTGTCGTATTCGAGCACGAAGGTCGGTCCCTGGATGCGGTAATAATGCGCTTGCTCGCGTTCGAGTCCGCCAGCCCAGCCGAAAGTGATTTTGTCGAGGCCCGCCTTTTCGATCTTGGCCAAATCCTTCTGCGCAATTTCGGGGCGATACCGTCCGATATATTCCTGAATGATCTTGAGTAACAGTTCGCGTTGCATCGCATCCATTTTCGCGCGAGACAGGCCGACTGGTTCCAGTGGAGTCACCTCGCGCTGGTTGCCGGTCAGAATCTCTTTTGGCGCGTTCGTCGCGATCAGAGCCTCGGCACGCTGACGTTGGTCGCATGATTTAATGAGCTGACGTCCCCAATCCTCTTCGTTGGCGAGGATGCGGATCGTTTTTTCCGGGCTGCTCTTTCCGTCTGCGGAGACGGTCTTCTTAATAATAGCTTCCCCAGGGTTGGATCCCATAAAGGTCGGAGTGCCGGAGATATCATTTCCATTCGCCGTGATGTTAAAGGAGAGATGATGTCCCTCGAGACGCCAGGCCCAGGCGTTGGTCTTCCCCGGAGTCCCAAAAATCGAGATGTAATACAGTTCAGGATCGCGCACGGCCCCCTTCCCTTTCTCCAAATCCTTCAAAACATTTTCGAGACTCATGATGGTGGTCGCCTTGATGTATCCCGCCTGACTGAGCGTCGCATCGATCAACGCATGGGCGCGATCGCGTTGAAGCTTATCGAGGGATTTGAAGGGAATGCCTTTGCGTTCGCGCGGGACGAAATGCCAATTGAAACGTTCGTCGTTAGTGAACTCGAACTGCGCCTCTTTCTTTTGCTCAGGCTTGAGGGCGCTCAAGAAATCCTGCGCGGCTTCAGAAAGCTCTTCGCCTATATTCTGCGCCGGGAGGGAGTTCTGCAGGAGGCCGCCCAAGAGACAAAGAACGAACCAGCGCTGCCATCGGGAAAACATCATGCGTCAAAGTCAAAGGCTTACCGGGCAAAACGGCAAACGAAATTTTGTTGGAGCCGGGCCTCAGGTTTTCGCGTAAGCGTGGACGAGTTTGAACTTTGTTTTGGTTAAGGCATGTTGATCTATGCAATTGAAGTCCCTAACGGTTCTTCACGCGGAGGATGACAGCAACGACGTGTTACTGTTGAAACGAGCCGTGGCAAAACTAGGGTTGACCCACCGATTCTTCTACGTGGGGAATGGCGAGGAGGCAATTCATTATCTTCGTGCGGAAGGCGAGTTCTCCGATCGTGTGAAGTTTCCTTTTCCCAACATGCTCATCGTGGATCTCAAGATGCCGAAGAAAGGAGGGCTCGATGTTCTGCAGTGGCTGAGCACGCATGACGAATGTGGAGTGATTCCAACCATGGTACTCACCTCCTCGGCGCAACCGGACGATATCAAAAGAAGTTATCAGCTTGCTGCCTGCGGCTATTTCACCAAGCCGAGCAATTTGGCGGAATGGAATCAATTGTTCGACGTGATTTTAGCTTATTGGAGAGTGGCGCATGTCCCTGAACCGCCGCCGAAGAGCATTTGCCGCTGAGGGATGGCAGCAGTGCAACGCTCGACAGCCGCTCCGTGGGCATTTAACTTCGGCGCGTGAAACTTTTGTTCATCGGCGACATCGTGGGTCAACCGGGCCGGCGCGCAGTCGCGGAATTAATTCCTAAATTGCGGGAGCGGCATGGCATCGATTTCGTTATCGCCAATGGTGAGAACTCGGCCGGAGGCTCCGGCATTACCCCGGCCACTGCCAAGGAAATCTTCGATGCGGGCGCACATGTCATCACCACCGGGGACCACGTCTGGGACCAGAAAGAAGTGGTCACCCTGCTCGAAGCGGATGTGCGCGTCCTAAGGCCAATCAATTATCCCGCGGGTGTTGTTGGGAATGGCAGTGGAGTTTTTCAACTGCCGAATCTGCCACCCATTGGAGTCTTGAATGTGCAGGGTAGGACCTTCATGCCGCCCCTGGAAAATCCGTTCACGATGGCGCGGGAGGAAGTCGAAAAATTGCGACAACGGACAAAAATCATTTTTATCGATATGCACGCCGAGGCGACTTCCGAGAAGATTGCGCTCGCCCGAATGCTCGATGGACAGGTCAGCGCGGTCGTGGGCACACATACCCATGTGCAAACGGCGGACGAACAGATCTTCCCCGGCGGCACCGCCTTCTTATGCGACGCGGGATTTACGGGTCCACAGGAAAGCATTCTTGGCCGCGAGATCGAACCGATTGTGAAACGTTTTCTCACCAACATGCCGCAGCGATTCGGGGTGGCGTCCGAAAGAGTCGTCTTAAACGGCGCGCTCATTGAAATCGATGTAGCGACCGGGAAAGCTCTAAGCATCCAACGGATTTCGGAAGCGCTGCCACCTTCTCAAGCCGCGGAATAAGTGCGTGCACATTGTTAATCACAACCGCAAAGCGTGGGACGGACTGGTCGAGCGAGCAAATCGTTGGACTGTTCCCGTCTCTTCGGAAGTGATTCAGGCGGCACGAGCGGGAAAGTGGAGCATTCTCCTGACGCCACAGAAAGCAATTCCTGCGGAGTGGTTTCCACCGCTAAAAGATCTGGAGGTTTTGTGTCTGGCGGGAGGAGGCGGTCAACAAGGGCCAGTGCTCGCCGCCGCCGGGGCGAAAGTAACGGTGTTTGATAATTCGCCCAAGCAACTCGCTCAGGACAGAACCGTCGCAGACCGGGATGGATTGAGTTTGAAAACCGTCGTGGGCGACATGGCTGACTTAAGCTGTTTTGCAGAAGGGGCATTCGACCTGGTCGTGCATCCTTGTTCGAACAGCTATGTACCCGCGGTGCGTCCGGTCTGGCAGGAGATTCATCGCGTCCTGCGGCGGGGCGGAATTTTGCTGGCGGGATTTGTTAACCCTGCCTGTTACATCTTCGATGAGACCCTGGCGAACAAAGGTGAGTTGAAGGTTCGTCATGCTCTTCCCTATTCCGACATCACAAACCTGACCGAGGAAGAACAGATGCGTTTGTTGAACGAGGGTGAGCCGTTCTGTTTTAGCCATTCATTGACGGAACTGATCGGCGGACAAATTGAGGCGGGCCTCGTCCTGACCTCCATGTATGAGGACAACTGGCCCGAACAGATTCTTTCAAAATACATGCCTGGTTACATTGCCACACGCGCTTTGAAATCGAAGGAGAACCTGGCCGGGGAAACTGAAGCCACAGTGCTTTCGCCTGACAAATTGAAATGAAGAAGAAGTCGATCGTGCTTACGATTGTTGGGGCGGCAATCCTCATCGGTATTCTTGCGTTCTTCAATTCCGCCAGGCAATCGGTTAAACAGAGACAACCTTTTGAATATTGGCTGAGCCAGGTTTATACGACCAACCAGAGCAAAGCGCTCGCAGCGATCCGCCAGATGGGACCAGAGAAATTTCCTTTCTTTATAACCGCGCTGAAGAAGCGAGATTCGCCGCTCGATACGTGGTGGCAGAAGACCTACCCTAAGCTGCCTCGGTCAGCGCAGGCCTATTTCTCAATTCCAGTGCCAGCATCCTCGGTGAGTTCAGCCGCCAGCCTCGCCCTGCTCAATTGCGATACCAAGGCGATCATCCCGGAATTATCGGAGATGCTACGCATTCCCAACTCAGAAGTAAGGGCTGCTGCGCTCATCGCGATGCTGAGGAATATCAGCAAGGATCATCCGAAGAGTGTTCCGCCATTGATGATCGCATTAACCGACACCAACAGGTACGTGCGTTACCGGGCCGCAAGTTGCCTGGAAAAGATTGGGCCCGCAGCGAATCCGGCGGTACCGCAATTGACCGAACTGCTGAAAGATGACTCCGATGTTGTGAGACTATTTTCAGCGAAAGCACTGACAAGTATTAATCACGACACCAATGCATGTGCGGTTCTAAAGCAACTTCTTGGCAGCACGCAGTCGATCAACCAAATGCAAACGGCACAGTACATCCGGCATTGGGCCGCCGTGTATTTGAATAAAATTGAACCCGATGCAGAGAAGACCGTTCCCGTGTTCATGGCTTCGTTACAGGATCCTGACCGGACTTTGAGAGTCAGTGCAGCCCACTCTCTGGAATCCCTTGGCCCGGAAGCGAAGCCTGCGATACCTGT
>JAQGOU010000191.1 GCA_028293445.1 Verrucomicrobiales bacterium
TCAAGAAGGATCAAGCAATCACCGTTGACATGCTGGATACGCCCTACGCTCACTCCGAAGAGCTCAAGAAACAGATCTACGCACGCGGGCTGTAAGCCTTCGAATTAAAGAAAAAGCGCAGGAGTTAATCTCCTGCGCTTTTTTGTTTTCAAAAGGATGCTTAACCCGTGACTTTGATTCGCCCTTCGCGGTGGTCTTTCAAGAGTTTGACGTCCGCTTCCACCATCAGTTTTGCGAGATCTTCAAATTTTACTTTGGGTTCCCAACCGAGTTTCTTTTTTGCTTTGCTCGCGTCGCCGATGAGCAATTCAACTTCTGCCGGACGATAATAGCGCGGATCAATTTCCACGTATTTGTTCCAATCAAGTCCGACATGACCGAACGCCACATCCAAAAACTCGCGAATCGAATGGGTTTCATTCGTGGCGATCACGTAATCATCGGGTGTGTCCTGTTGCAGCATCAGCCACATCGCTTCCACGTATTCCTTGGCGAAACCCCAGTCGCGTTTCGAGTCCAGATTGCCGAGGTAAAGTTTTTCCTGCAGCCCGGCTTTGATTTGGGCAACAGCTCTCGTGATTTTGCGCGTCACGAACGTTTCACCGCGGCGCGGCGATTCATGGTTAAACAAGATACCATTGCTGGCGTGCATGCCGTAAGACTCCCGGTAATTCACCGTAATCCAATAGGCATAAACCTTGGCGCAACCATACGGACTACGCGGGTAGAATGGGGTCTTCTCAGTTTGCGGAACTTCCTGAACCAACCCGTACATCTCGCTGGAGGACGCCTGGTAAAAGCGCGGCTTAATGCCCGTTTCCCGGATCGCTTCGAGAAGACGAATCGCTCCCGTGGCCGTGATGTCGGTGGTGTATTCCGGGCAATCAAAACTAACCCGCACATGGCTTTGCGCGGCCAGATTGTAAACCTCCTCGGGCTGGATATGACCAAGCAAGCGCGCCAAGGCACTCGCATCGCTTAGATCTCCGTAGTGCAAAAACAATCGGCGATGACTGGCATGCGGATCAGAGTATATTTCCTCAAGCCGTCCCGTATTGAAAGTGCTGGCACGGCGAATCAAGCCATGAACCTCGTAGCCTTTTGAAAGAAGAAGCTCGGCCAAATACGAGCCGTCCTGTCCGGTGATGCCTGTAATCAGAGCTTTTTTCGCCATTGTCTTAAGAATTTGTTATCGAAGAGAAAAGTATCACTTGATTTTGCGGGAGGTCACCCACAAAGAACGACATAAAATAGACCCATGCTTGATGCCGAACGGAGCCAACCGCATAAACAAAGTCGCAAGCCCTTTTCCAAACACCGGCCGCGCAATCTGAATCTGATCGTAATTCAACTTCTTTAGATGCTGACGAATTTCGTTCGGCTTGAATCCAATTTCATGGGTTTTCAGAATGATTGACGAACGATAGCAAACATACGTGTGCAACGGGGGCGGTTCGGAACAAAGCAGTAACCAGCCACCCGGCTTCAAACAACGCGTCGCAGAGTCCAAACTCTCCCGCCAATCGAAGGCATGGTGCAGCGCTTCAAAGCAAAAAACCGCGTCAAACGAGTTCGGCGCAACCTGCTTGAAGACCTCTTCCATGGGTGCCGCGAAGAACTCAAGCTTGCACTTCAGGCCCTTGACCTTCAGTGCGTCGATCCGGCGCTGGCCGTTGACGATATCCACGGGCGCAATCGTGGTCCCAACAACTTCATAGCCGTGAATGGCCAACAGTTCGGCTAGCCAACCGCTCCCGCAACCTAGTTCCAGAATACGACTGCCGGCACGAATACCGCGTCGTTCCAATTGGTCAATGATATGGCAAAAAACCTGGAGATAATATTCGGTATGGGCCGTCCGAAACGGCTTCTGCATCACTTCCTGCAGGAGGTCTTCCATGGAACCCTCCATCGCGCTGAATTGCTCGCGCTCGCCTTCAAAGGTCGATTCGCGGGAGACCAGCTTTGGAGGGAATTTACCCGTACCATAGTCCTTAAGGATCAGATACACATTTGCCTGCAGCTTATGGAGAAAACTACCGCCCATGACATAATCAGTGACGTGCTTTTCGTGCAGTTCCTTTCCTTTTCGGAGAAAGAACGAATTCGCAAGAGCTGTGGCTAAACGTCGATTCATGGCGCGCGATTACTATTTCAAACTCTAAAAACCGAGCTTGGAAAACATCGCGAAAGATTCCGCAGTTGAAAGTGAATGGCAAGAAAGAAGTCTGGTTTGCCGTTGTCTCACTAAGTTTCGGATAGCATTACGTTCAACGCCGGAACCAGCATCTGTGGCTTGAGACTTGTAAAGAACCCAATTCGCGTGTAGGGAATAACCATGAGCGCATCGATTGTTGAAACTCAGAGCCAGCCCTTGGAAATATGTCCTCGCAATCGAATGGTATCCTCCCTCGCTAAGAACGTCCCTGCTATCCGCTCTTGAACAAAAAAATACGAGTTGCGATTCTGGGGACCGGAAACATAGGCACTGATCTGCTGATTAAAGTGTTACGTTCTCCCTGGTTGGAATGCCGGCTTTTCGCCGGGCGAAATCTTTCCTCGCCCGGAATGATGAAAGCAGATCAATTGGGCGTGCCTGTCTCCAGCAAGAGTATTCAGGGCATCGTCGACCGAAAGGCTGAAATTGATCTCGTTTTCGACGCAACCTCCGCCGAAGACCATTTTCGTCACGCCAAAGTATTTGCGGAACTTGGCATGCTCGCCATCGACTTGACGCCAGCCCGTGTTGGCAAGATGTGTGTCCCAGCGGTGAATCTCGAAGATTGTCTGGCGACCGGAAATGTCAATATGGTGAGTTGTGGCGGACAAGCTTCCATTCCAATTGCTTTTGCGATCGCCCAGGCCAACCCGAAAATCGATTACATAGAGACTGTTTCCAGCATCGCCTCGCGTAGCGCCGGTCCAGCAACGCGCATCAACCTGGATGAGTACCTCGATACCACGGAAGAGGGCATCGCCAGCTTCTCACGTTGCGAGCATGCCAAGGCGATCCTCAATTTGAATCCGGCTCAGCCCTGCGTGCACATGCAAACCACAATCCTCGCTGGAATCAAGAATCCGGACGTGGAGAAGACTCGGGCCGCAGTCGCGACGATGGTAAAAAAACTGCAGGAATACGTTCCAGGTTATCAAATGATTCTCGCGCCGATGGTGGAGAATAATCGGCTTGCGGTCATGGTGCGCGTGGAAGGTCGTGGCGACTATCTTCCCACCTATGCTGGCAATCTGGACATCATCAACTGCGCGGCCATTGCCATGGCTGAAGCTTATGCCAGGAAAATGGGCGAAACTGGCCGAAAGGAAACGCGCTGATGCAAACCCAGCAGATCATTGTCACTGACCCCACGTTGCGCGACGGTTCTCATGCGTGCAGTCATCAGATTACCGCCGAACAAATTCGACGTTACGCGACAGCGGCAGAAGCGGCCAAAGTCGATTATGTTGAAGTGGGACATGGCAACGGATTGGGAGCTTCGTCCCTGCAGGTCGGCTTTAGTCTCATCCCCGAACGGGAAATGTTGGAAATTGCCCGATCATGCCTGAAGACCTCTGGCTTAAGTGTTCATGTCATGCCCGGCTTTGCCACTGCCAAACGAGAAATTGCCCAGGCTCTTGAAATTGGCGTCGATCTTTTTCGCGTCGGCTCCCACTGCACCGAAGCGGATCTTACTCAGCGCCACATTAGTTACGTGCGCAATGCCGGAAAAGAAGCCTGGGGCATTCTAATGATGATCCACATGGCCTCCAAAGAGATGCTCTTGGAGGAAAGCAAGAAAATGCAATCCTACGGAGCTCAAGGCATTGTCCTGATGGATTCAGCTGGAGCCTCCTTTCCGCAGGACGTTACGGAAAAGATCGGTTTACTGACGCAACGCCTGGATGTCCCTGTTGGATTCCATGCCCACGACAATTTGGGGTTAAGCATCGCCAATTCGTTAGCAGCGTTGCAAGCCGGAGCTCGGATCGTCGATGGCACGGCTCGTGGCTTTGGAGCGGGCGCTGGCAATGCGCCTTTAGAACTCTTGATCGCGGTGATGCAACGGCAAGGCTACAAATTCAACGCGGATCTTTATAAAGTGCTCGATGCGGCCGAACTGGCCTCGCAACTCTTTGCCGAGAATTTGCCAAACTCCAATTCCGTCACGATCGTCAGTGGCCTCGCAGGAGTCTTTTCGGGCTTCGCGAAACCAGTGCAGCGCGCTGCCAAACAATTAGGTGTCGATCCGCGTGATGTGTTTTTTGAATTGGGCCGACGGAAGGTTGTCGGCGGACAGGAAGATCTGATTCTGGAAGTTGCCAGCGAACTGGCGCGCCCCAAAGGGCAAATCCACTCTCCTAAACCTTAAGAACGTTATGATGAGCCGAATTGAGTTGGTGAGGCAGGATGCGGAAGCGGTAGTCGCCAATAGAACCCATTTACTGAGTTCATTGCGGAACAGCCATATCTTTATCACCGGCGGGACCGGCTTTCTAGGCACCTGGCTTTTAGAGCTGCTGTCAGTCCTCAACGCGAAGCACAATTTCAATATTCAAGCCTCAGTTCTCAGCCGATCCGCCCTGCAGTTCGCAGAAAAGTACAAGCACCTGGGTTCGCGACCGGAGTTTCGTTTCATCAACGGAGATATTCGCTATTTGACCGAAGTGCCTCGGGCGACCAATTACATTATCCACGCCGCCGCCTTAACCGATCGTCGGCTCTTTGCGTCAAACCCTACGTTGGTTGGCGAAGTGAATGCCGTCGGGGCTATGCGCCTGCTCCGCGCCGCCGATTTACTCGACGATTTGAAGCAAATTGTTCTCGTAAGCTCTGGCTTGGTCGCGGGTCCTCAAGCGTTGAACGTCGAACGCATTGACGAAAATTACACGAGTGGAATTCCCTGTAATACAGCCAACGCCATTTACCCCGAATCGAAACGTTTCGCCGAGTCGATGGCCACCTCATTTGTTAGCGAATCAAAACTGCCCCTGGTCATCGTGCGTCCTTTTGCGTTCCTCGGGCCTTATCAATCACTCGAACTTCCCTGGGCGATTACAGATTTTATCCGCGACAGTCTTGCGGGCCGTCCGATAAAAATTATGGGCGACGGTTCAACCGTTCGTAGCCTGATGTACGCCAGTGATTACGCCTTCTGGACACTGGCGGCTCTCTCTCGCGGAACTCCGCGGGAAGTTTATAACATCGGTAGTCCGGAAGGGATTCACCTTCTCGCGTTGGCGAAATTGATCACCCAACATTTTAGCCCGCTCCCGGAAATCCTGACGAAAGTTGGCCAGTCCGGTCACGACGCGACGCGTCTGGTACCCAACATCGCCAAAGCACAACGAGACCTCGGCGTCCAAGTCACCGTTTCCTTGTCCGACGCGATTCAGAACACCATCACGTGGCATAAAACCGCCGCCTCTTCCTAGAAACTTTCGATGAAAAGAAAAGTAAGTGACTTGATTGCTGAGTTTCTCGCCCGCAAAGGGATGAAACACGTTTTCGGCATCATCGGCGCCGGCAATGCTCACATCTTCGACTCTGTTTACCAGCGCGCCGATATGGAAATGGTATGCGTTCACCACGAACAGGCGGGATGCATGGCAGTGCAAACGTATTACCGCACGAGCGGTATCGTGACCGCTGCCCTTCTCACCACAGGCGCTGGCTCTACCAACGGTGTGACCGGTGTCGTCAGTGCGTGGGCCGATTCCATTCCTTGCCTGGTCATTTCTGGAAATGAAAATTCGAAGTTTATCCGTCCGGACAATCCGCTTCGGATGTACGGTGTGCAAGGTTATGACAGCTCGTTCATGGTGAGCAAAGTCACCAACTATTCGGCGCGAGTGATGGAGCCGAAAATGGTGATTTACGAGCTGGAGAAAGCTTACCATTTGGCTACGACAGGCCGTCCAGGTCCCTGCTGGATCGACGTCCCGATGAACATCCAATCTTCGACGGTCGAAGAAAGCGAACTGGTTCCCTTTGTTCCCGAATCCTCCGAGGCGTCAAAGATTGACGCCGGCGCATTAGCCGCCGCCGTAAAGCAAGTTCACTCACTGCTTTCTGAAGCCAAACGCCCGGTCATTTGGCTCGGCCACGGGATTCGTCTCGCTGGTGCGGAAAGTCTTCTGACGGAATTGCTCAAGAAGGTTCCCGGAGCTTATCTGGTTTCGTGGGCTGGAATCGACATGGTTGATTCCGATCATCCGTTGGTCTTCGGTCGTGCCGGCGTTTATGGTCAACGCTCGGCAAACTTCATTTTGCAAAATGCCGATTACCTTTTGACGATCGGCACTCGACTCGCCATTCCTCAAGTCGGTTACGACATCAAGGAACTCGCGCGCGCCGCCAAGATAACCGTGGTCGACATCGATCCAACGGAGTTAGCTAAATATCCCGAACGCTTCGATCAAACCATTTGTGCCGACGCGAAAGATTTCATCACGCACCTTTTAGATGCAGCCAAGGCAGCTCCTTTGACTGAACCAAAAGAATGGTTGAGCCAGTGTCGTTCCTATGAGGAACGCTTTCCGTGGGTGGGAGAAGATCATCCCGACGAAGGTGGGTTCATTAACTCCTATCGTTTCATGGAACGCCTGAACTCTCATCTGAAGCCAGATCAAATCGTTGTCACGGACATGGGCACGGCGCTCTTGAGTGGACACCAGGTCCTACGCATGAAGCAGGGACAGCGACTCATGACGTCCACTGGCCTAGGGGAAATGGGCTACGGACTGCCAGCGGCGATCGGCGCCTCATTTGCGCGCGACGGCGGAGAGGTGCTTTGTTTAAATTGCGATGGCGGGATGATGATGAATTTGCAGGAATTGCAAACGATGGTGCATCATCAATTGCCGATCAAACTGATCATTTTCAACAATGATGGGTACCTCATGATCAAGCATACCCAGAAAGCAATTGCCGAAGGGCGCTTTGCTGGAACCGATAAAAAATCCGGAGTCTCCTGCCCTGACTTTACCAAACTTGCGCACGCATTCGATCTTCCCGCATGGCAAATCCGGACGTGGGCAGATTTCGACGCCGTAATACCACAATTTCAAAAACACGCCGGACCGGCTATTTGCGAAGTGTTCATGCATCCCGTGCAACCATTCGTACCGAAACTCTCGCTCGCCGTGCAAAAGGACGGCACTCTCGTTTCGCCGCCACTGGAAGATCTTTCACCTCTGTTGCCGCGGGATGCCTTGAAGAAAGCCATGCTGATCGGGATTCATCCCAAATCACAGGGTCTTACTTCCTGAACCCCATTTCTCCCCTGCACATTAACGAGAAAAATCTCAAAGGATCTGCCACAAAAAGCTGGCGTCTCATCGCGCTTTGAACAGAATTCGTCCGACTTTATCCGGCACACATGAAAGCCAAGATTATAATTACACCAAAGAAAGCAGTCCTCGATCCCCAAGGTAAAACCGTGCAGGTCGCCCTCGACCACATGGGCTATAAAGGCGTGGGAGCCGTGCACGTCGGCAAATACATGGAGATCGAACTGACGGGCGGCGACAAAGAAGGCTGGCGCAAGCAAATCGACGACGCCTGCCACAAGATTCTGAGCAACCCGGTCATCGAAGATTATAAGTTTGAAATCGTCGACTAGGATCAATTCCAGATTTCACTATCCCGATTTCCACTCTGTGCCAAATTACCTGTTATGAATTTCGCTGTTTTACAATTCCCCGGTTCCAATTGTGATCAGGACCTGGTGCACGTCATGAAGAATGTGCTCGGTCACTCCGCGAGCCTGGTCTGGCACAAAGATAATTCATTGGCGGGCTTTGACGCCGTGTTGGTCCCGGGCGGATTCAGTTATGGCGATTATTTGCGCACGGGAGCGATCGCGCGGTTCAGCCCAATCATGCAAGCGGTTCAGCAATTCGCCACCAACGGCGGTCCTGTGCTCGGTGTCTGCAATGGTTTTCAAATCTTGTGCGAGGCGGGATTGCTGCCAGGCGCGTTGATCCGGAATCGCTCCCTGCAGTTCCGTTGCGAGAACGTTTTCCTGAAAACGGCAACGAACGACTCACCGTTCACGAGCAAGATTCCGTCGGATAAATTAATGCGCGTCCCGATTGCGCACGGCGAAGGGTGTTACTTTGCCGACGAACCCACTTTGGAAAAGCTCAAGGCGAACAAACAAATTCTCTGGCAATACGTCACGGATAAAGGTGAAGCCACCGAGCAATCCAATCCCAATGGCTCTCTCCTGAATATCGCGGGAATTTGCAACGAAGCGCGGAACGTGGCGGGTCTGATGCCGCATCCTGAACGCGCCAGTGAAAGCGTTCTTGGCTGCGTCGATGGCAAACTGGTCTTTGAAAGCCTGATTGCCTGGATGGAAGGTAAATCGGTCGCCAAAGCCGCTTAGTTTGGTATCTTAAATCCCGAAGTTCCTTCTATTCTCTAAGGGGAGCCGTTTCCTCGATCAAATCGAGTGAAACGAGTCGTTTTAGCAAAAAACGACCCTTTTTTCCTCTTTCGGGGCCAAAAACGTCAAAATTCCGTCTATTTCTGATCCGGAAAAAGTCGGCAGAGAAAATTTCGAGGTTTTTCTGGATCAGAAAAACCTCGCGGCAAACTTTTCCGACCATTTCTGCTTCAGAAAAACTCTCCGGCAAACTTTTGCGTCCATTTCCGATCCGGAAAAACTCTCGGGCAAACTTTTCCGTTCATTTCTGAACCGGAAAAACCCTCCAGCAAACTTTTTCGCCCATTTCTGATCCGGAAAAGCCTCCAAATTTTCTCCGCCGGGCATTTCCGGACCGGAAAAGTGTGTAACTTTCCCGGTAAAGGGCAAAAAAAGAGGTGAATCGAGGTGATCGGGGACGAATTGAGACGTTCCGTGGTGGCGGCGGGGAAACACCAAAATCCAAAAACCAAACACCAAAAAAATTCTAACTCTCAACCCTCAAGGCTCGCAAACCATTAAAAAGCTGGAGCAACGGATAAAAACAGCCTTCCGCGGGGGCATCCCGACCGCTTTGAGCTTGGTGTTTTGAATTTTTTTGGGCTTTGGTGTTTGGATTTTGGGTTTCCCTCCCATCCTTCGTGCCAAGCAATTTCAGGGAATCTCGGACAATCCCCTTCTCGGGGAAATTGGCGGGTCGTAGGGGTTTAGCCCCTTGTCAGTTTTCCATTATCTGCCACATTGCCTCTAGCTGTCAGCGGTTCATTTCGAAGGATTGCAGGCGCGAACGCTCTGCTGACACAACAGAGATTGATTATGCCAGACCAAGCTCAAAAGACCCGGCCTGTTCCTCCCGGACCCGGTGGTGGCGGGGACGGTCCCGCTTCGCCGAAAGTCGACAAACCGAATACGGAAGAACTTTTAAAACGGATGCGCAAGGTCGATCCCGACCAGGCCAAACGTTATCGCCAGCGAACCGGCCAATGAACAACGCCAACCTGATTGCAGGCGACTTTCTCTCACTGCTCGCCACCCAGAAGGTGTCTGCCCTGAAAACGGAAGTCTCGGCATCAGCACCGGTTCAGACACAAGCCACGACAGTTTTCGCGTTCCACTTTTCCGAAGGAATTCTCATGGCGGGCGACCGCCGTGCGACGGCTGGCAATGTGATCGTCACCGATCGCGTTGAGAAGATCATGGATATCGACGCGAGTTCGCTCCTCGCCATCGCGGGCACTCCAGCGACGGCGTTTGAAATGGCGCGCGTGCTGCAAACCTCTTTTGAATATTATCGTCGCAGCCAGTTACAACCGCTCAGTTTGCCGGCGAAAGTTCGGGCTCTCGCGCGGCTGCTCCGCGATAATTTGCCGATGACCATGCAAGGAGTGGGCATCGTCGTTCCGCTCTTCGCGGGAGTGGACCACACGGTTTCACCGGCGAAGCCTCAGATTTATTTTTACGATCCACTCGGCGCACAATTTCAAGCGGTGGGCCATGCGGCTTCGGGTTCTGGTTCGCAAACCATTCGCAGCGTGATGAGTTTTCAGGAACACTACGGAAATCCCAAGCCGAGTGAAATGAACCTCGCCGACGCGATCCGCTTTGCCTCGCGCCTGTTGATCACAGCTTCGGAATTCGATTCCGCCACCGGTGGCGTGAACCCCGCGTCTGAAATCTACGCGACCATTAAAGTGCTGCGGAGCACCGGCGTGGAAACGATCTCCGACGCGCAGCAAAAAGAATTTCTCCAAAAACTTTAGCCATGACTGAAGAACCTTATCGTTGGCTTGAGGCAGTGGCGAACCGGCGCGACTACGTTCGCGAACAACTCAAAGGCGGCTCGCCCGTTTTTGCGGCCAGTCTACCGGATGGAATCCTTCTGCTCGGAGTCGGCAGCGGACAATCCAAGGTGTTCGAGATTTTTGATCGTCACGCCATGGCAGGGCTCGGACATCCCGCCGATATTGAAAAAATCCGCCAGGCCGCTCTCGACGCCGCGCATATGGAAGCATTCACCCGCGCGCCCGAAGATGTGAGTTTACGCCGCCTGGTGAGCTTCGGTTTGAGCGGGCAGCTCAAAACGAATTTCGAACAAATCTTCAGCGCGCCTTTTTTAATTGAGCTCTTGCTCGCAGAACTTGGCATCGACCCGAGCAAAGACCTTTTCTTCCGCCTGCATTTCGATGGCTCATTCCAAACTCATTTTGGCGGGGCTTACGTTTGCGCCAGCCAGATGGACACCGAATCCGCCGCGCAAAAATGGCTGACGGAGACGATCAAAGGCAAAACAGATCGCAAACAAGTCGCCCAAATCTTTTTAGAGGTCTGGTGGATGCTGATGCACGGAAAATCTTTTACGACATCAACGCCAAATGAATCGGAACGCGAATCCGGCTGGCGCGCTGACCTGAATGAAAAGAGCGTCGAGATCGGCTGGCTCGATCGCAAGACGTCGCGTCTGATTCGTTACGAGTCTCTCACGGCAGAGCAGCTTGGGTTGTAAGCTCTCAGCAATTTCGCTGAAGCAGACTTGCGGAACAAAAATGAGCCGGGCAAACGGGTGTTGGTGAGGGAGTCGCGGCGTATATTTTAACTGAGGCTACTTATGAACCGCATCGTCGGTCTCGAAACTGAATATGGTTGTCTGACCAACAACATCCCTGTCTCTCCCGGAGCCATCACCCGGGTGCGCGACTGGGTCTTCGCCAAGGATCGCTTCGGGCTCATCGACGTCCATCAACGTGACTGGGACGAACCAGCTGGTAATGGCGGCTTCTTATTTAACGGCGGTCGTTGTTACGTCGACATGGGTCATTTGGAATACTGCACCCCCGAGTGTGTTTCGCTGATTGATATTCTTCGTTACGACCGCGCTGGCGATTCCATCTTGATGCAGGCGGTCGAAGGGTTGGGGCTGTCGCGCGAGGTCAGTTTCATCCGCAACAACGTGGATCATTATTCTGGTGCAACGTTTGGTTGCCACGAAAATTATCTCGTCCGTCGCGCGGCGCCGCTGACTGAAGGGAATATCCAATCGCTCCTGACGTTTTTGACACTACGCCTGCTCTTCGCCAGCTCTGGGCGTGTCGGCGCTACGTTCGCAGCTGAATTCCGCGGCGAGGCGAATAATCCGGGCGTCGACAATATTTTCCAGATCAGCCAGCGCGCAGATTACATTAACAATGACCTGTTCGAGTGGGTGCAGTTCAATCGGGCCATTATCAACACCCGCGACGAGCCCCTCGCTGATTCCCGCAAATATCGTCGGCTGCATCTGCTGCACGGCGATACGAACGTTCTACCCACAACGCTCCTGCTGAAAGTGGGAACGACCTCACTCGTGCTCGACATGCTCGAAGCCGACTGCATGCCGAAGCTGGTTTTATCCGATGCAGTCATGACGTTTCGAAATCTTTCGCATCAACCGGATGGTCCGTGGATCGTCCCGATGGCGAACGGTCATTGTGTGAGCGCGGTGGAACTGCTGCACAAATTTTACGAATACGGGCGCAAAGAATTTCACGGACGCGACCACGAAACGGATGTGCTGCTGCAGATTTGGAAAGAAACATTAGATGGCCTGGCAAATAATCCTGAGTCACTGGTGGGCAAGGTTGATTGGATTACGAAGCGCTGGCTGTTCAATCAGTTTATGGCCGAGGAAAAGCTGAACTGGAGTGATCCATGGCTGAAGTCTCAGGATTTGGAGTTTCACCACATCGACCCGGCGCGAAGTCTTGGACGAGCCCTCGACCGCACACCTGAAGCCTGGCAACTCACCGCAAAAGACATCGATAAAGCGACACAAAAGCCCCCCGCAAATACGCGCGCTGCCGTTCGCTCCGCCGCCATGCACCATGTGAAAGGGCTGGGAATTGAATACTACATCGATTGGGAAATCATGGGGGCCGAGGCAAGAACATCCCTACAACTGCTCGACCCTTTCGACTCTTCAACTAAACAAATCGACCCCTGGCTACGGACCACGACGGGAACCTGAATCAGCCCAGGTTCGAATCACTTCCGTTCGCTTCAGCAACTCTCGTGCAGCGGGCCGCCGACTGCCAATGCAGTCCTTGGAATTGTTAATAACTTTACCCTCTGTTCGAGCGGTTCAAGCTTGAATTAAATTCGTTACCTCCCCATTCTCGCCAACGTGGGAATGTTTACATTCCCAGCCCTTAAACAGTGAAAACAACCAACCCTTACCGTGTTGCGTACTGCCCATGAGGACAGCTCCCTCACCCAAGGACCGTAGTCATCCATCGTGCAAACTCCACCCATCCAGCATGAGACGTCGCCTGTTAAAAACCTTTAACCTACTGGCGTTTAGTTTTATCGCCGTCGCGCAGGTGCACGCCGCCATTGACGCTTCCCTTCAGATGCAATTGGGGAACCCAAGCAATGCCACCGCGGACACCAACAATCATTCCCATTACCTGATTCAGCGACCGGTAGAAGCGCTCGACTATAATGACAGTCTCGGTCAGCCGAATTGGGCAAGCTGGGATTTGACCGCCAGCGATTTAGGGACGAACTCCCGTTCAGGAACATTCTTTACCGATACGAATCTGCCGCCCAATTTTTATCGGGTAACCAGCGGTGACTATACCCATTCCGATTATGACCGTGGCCACATGTGTCCGTCCGGTGACCGCACCGACACCGAAGCAAACAATGACATGGTATTCCTGATGTCGAACATGGTTCCGCAAAACTCGCTCAACAATTCCGGCGTCTGGGGACAGTTTGAAACCTATTGCCGGACGCTGACGACATCCAATGAGCTACTGATCATCTGCGGTCCCAGTGGCTTTGGCAGTGATCGCATCAATACGAATGGACCGGCTTATATTCCCGCTTACGTCTGGAAAGTTGCGGTTGTCGTCCCGAGCGGAGCTGGCACTGCGTTGAGCCGGGTCACGAATTCCACCCGTGTGATCGCGCTGAAGATTCCTAATTCCAATGCCGCCACGAATAATTGGCCGGCTTACGTCACGTCGGCCAGTCAGATTGAAGTCGACACCGGTTTTACATTTTTCACTGCCTTGCCCAACACTCTTGCTTCCGTTCTCCGCAACAAAGTGGATGGTCAAACCAACCCACCACCGGTCATCTTTGGTTTTTCACCGATGATTGGCGCGCCTAATACCAACGTCGTCATTACGGGCACAAACTTTGCGTCCGCGTCGGCGGTAACGTTTGGCCCGGTCAGTGCCGCCTCCTTCAATGTGGATTCGGGCACGCAAATCAGCGCTGTGGTGCCGACGAATGCGGGCACTGGCTTTATCAGCGTCACCACGCCAAGTGGCACAGCGATCAGTTCAAACAGTTTCGCAATCATCGGCGGCGGCGTTTATACGGGAACCTTGATCGGCTGGGATGTCAGCCCGTTAACCGGTGGAGCCGCGAATTATGGAACCTCGCCACTGACTCCCACAACGAATGCGCCGAATTTGAGCGTGGTTGGACTAACCCGCGGCAGCGGCATCGGCACGGGCGGGACCGCGGCGGCGCAAGCATGGGGTGGTGTTAATTTCACCAACAGCACTGCGAACATCGCGATCACATCCAACAAATTCGTCACGTTCCACGTCGCAGCGAATACAGGTTATAAAGTTTCGTTCTCCTCCATCAGCCGATTCGACTACCGGCGTTCCGCCACTGGCCCGAGTAGTGGCGTGTTGCAATATCAAATTGGTTCCGGCGCATTCACGGACATCACAAATTTGTCGTACAGTGTGACGAGTTCGAGTGGTGGCTCGATTGGCGCGATCAATCTTTCTGAAATTTCCGCGTTACAGAACGTGGAAGTAGGAACCAACGTCGTTTTCCGCATCGTTAATTATGGCGGCACCGACATTGGTGGCACCTGGTACATTTTCGACGCGGCGAACAGCACAGCCTTCGACCTCGCTGTGCTGGGAACGGTCACGCCAGTCGATATAAGCCCCCCAGGCATCGTTGCCAATCCAGCCAGCAGGACAAATCTGGCCACGACGACAGCTACATTCACCGTGGGCGCTGATGGAGCCACGCCTTTGACTTACGCCTGGAAGAAAGATGGCGTGAACTTGAGCGATGGTGGAAATATTTCCGGAGCTACGAATGCGACGTTAACCATTACGATGGTATTGGCCTCGGACGTTGCGAATTATTCTTGTTACATTACGAACGCCAATGGTTGGACGAATTCAAGCAGTGCCGCCCTGGTTGTGCTTGATCCAGCTATTTTAACACAGCCTTTGAACCAGACGAATATCCAGGGGGCAACGGCTACGTTTGTCAGCAGCGCGGGAGGCACGGCGTCGTTGGCCTATCAATGGAAAAGAGAAGGAACGAACCTGACGGACGTCGGTAACATTGTTGGGTCTGCTACCGCGACCCTTACGGTTTCAAATGTCTCCAGTAACGACGTTGGAAATTACAGCCTCGTAGTCACTAACTCGCTGGGCTCCATCACCAGTTCCACCGTTAGTTTAACCGTCCTGATTCCGCCAACAATTACTGCGCAACCAGTAACCCGCACCAACAACACGGGAACAACGGCGACATTTACGGTAGCAGCATCGGGCACTCAACCACTTGCGTATCGCTGGAAAAAGAACGGGGTAAATTTAACGGACACTGGAACCGTGACGGGCTCGACCACAGCTGCGCTGACAATCTCAAATGTTCAGGCTGCCAACGGGGGAATTTATTCCGCGGTCGTCACCAACAGCGCCGGGAGTGCGACCAGCAGCGACGCGACCTTGGAGATCGCCACGGCGCAGGGGGAGATCGTGTTGAGCGGGAGCAGTTACACTCAGAACTTTGATTCAATGGGAACTGGAACGAATTTGCCAGCAGGGTGGTTGATGACCGCGCCTGGAACTGCGGCGCCGACGTATGGATCGAGCGCTAATTTCAGCAACGTTAATTTGACCGCGAGCAGCGGTGGCCCGACCACGGGAGGACGCTACAGCTGGGCTCCCACAACGAATACCAGCGATCGTGCTGTTGGGGTGATGACCTCCGGCACCTATGCCTCGCCGAACAGCATCATGTCAGGCTTTTACAATGGGACGGGTAGCAACATTGTAGCGTTGACGCTGTCATTCGATATCGAACGGTATCGTATCAATTCATCGGCAGCGTCGAATACATTCTTTCTCTCCTACGATGGAACCAATTGGATTTCGTATACGACGGGCGACAGTGGTGCATTTTCGACCGGCACCACCACTCACACCTTTACGGGTGGCACGGTGGTAAGCAAATCGTTTGCACTATCAGGCTTGAGTATTACCAACAATGGACGCTTTTATTTGCGCTGGAATCTGGGTACCGTCGGTTCGAACTCACAAGGGTTAGGATTGGACAATGTCGTGTTGGAAGCAACGCTGGCCAATCCGCCGGTCATCACCGCAAATCCTTCGAGCCAAACGGTGGATCCTGGAACCGCGGTTAATTTCACTGTTTCAGTCACGGGATCGGAACCATTGAACTATCGATGGAGCAAAGGCGGCATTCCGTTAAATGACGGCGGCAATATTTCCGGCTCCAGCACTGTCACCCTGACGGTTGGCAGTGTCGGGCTAAGTGACGTCGCCACTTACGATGTGGTGATCACGAACTTCATGGGCTCAGTTACCAGCGCCGGGGCGACATTGACACTGACGAACGGCGCCGTAGTTACGGAAAATCCAATCAGCCGGACGAACATTTCGGGAACATCTGTCACTTTCGCCGTGTCGGCCAGCGGAGCAAATCCACTGATTTATCAATGGCGCAAAGATACGATCAATTTGACGAATGGCGGGACGATATTTGGAGCAAACAGCGACAGCCTGACCGTGACCAGCCTGGCGCCGAATGATGCGGGTAGTTATTCCGTAGTGGTGACCAATGGTGCCGCTTCGGCGCTCAGTGCGACGGCAACATTAACAGTGCTCGTGCCACCAACGATTACACAGCAGCCGGTCAGCAGCACCAATCGAGTGGGAGACAACGTAAGTTTCAATGTAACGGCGACCAGCCCGTTGGCCTTGTCCTATCAATGGTTCCACGGAGGAGTGGACCTGGGTGTGAACTCCAGCACGCTGAGTTTGACTGGCATTACTTCTGCGGATGTAGGCACCTATTCCGTGGTGGTTGCGAACATCGCAGGAACAGCGACGAGTGCTTCGGCGGCACTGCATATAGTTCCCTTCGTTACGACACAGCCAATTGCGCAGACGAACACGTATGGAGATGCCTCGGCGACCTTCTCGGTCAGTGCATCGGGCGAAGGCACGTTGAGTTATCAATGGAAGAAGGACGGAGGAAACATCACGGGGGCCACGAACACCTCTTACACCATTACCAACCCTGCGGTTGCCGATTCGGCGTTGTATTCAGTGCGCATCAACAATGACTACGGATTTGTGGATAGCGATGCAGTGTCATTGGTCGTCAATAAGAAGCTGTTGACTGTGACGGCCGAGGATAAGAGCAAAGTTTATGGTAATGCTAATCCTGAGTTCACGGTGAGCTACGCTGGATTCATCACTGGCGATTCCACTGCTTCATTGACGACGCTGCCCACGGCAACGTCGACGGCGACATCCTCGACGGGTATTGGCAGTCAGGCGATCACGGCTTCGGGCGGGGCAGCAGCCAACTACTCCTTCTCGTATGTAGAGGGCAGCCTGACGATCACAGTGCGCCCGATTACAGTGACGGCTGATGCGAAGAACAAAGCGTTTGGTCAAACCGATCCGACGCTGACCTATCAGGTGACCACTGGAAGTCTGGCAGGCACCGATGCCTTTGCGGGTGCTTTGACGCGAGCGCCCGGTGAAGAGCCAGCCAGCTATGCTATCCAACAAGGATCACTGACTGCTGGCGGTAATTACAATCTGACATTTGTCTCAGCCAATCTGACGATTGCTGGATCAGTTCCGACGATCGTTTCCGAAGCTGTATCCCGGACGAATAACGTGCTGAGCCTGGCGACGTTTGATGTCACGGCGACCGGTGGTGGTTTGGGTTATCAATGGGTTAAAACAACCATTGTCACCAACATCACGAAGGTTGGGTTGATTAGCACAACCAATGTCGTCACCAACGTCCTTGCGGTCTCGAACGGAGCAAACATCACTGGTGCGACGGGCGCTTCGCTTTCCATTCTGAGTGTGGTGCATACGAATGAGGGCAGCTATACGGTTGTTGTGACAAACAGCGTCGGTGCAGTGACCAGTGCGCCTGTTGTTTTGAAGGTGCTGGAACCGTTCATCACCC